>DATAZV010000515.1:0-4199 GCA_036271855.1 Burkholderiales bacterium | reverse complement strand
TTCGGCCAGCCTGCAAGCGTTGCCAATACCTGGCACCAGTTGGCCATACTCAACGACGCCAACGGCCGGCCGCATATGCAGTTCGGGCCGCTGTTGGCCGATCTGCTGCGCGCGCAGGGCATCGTGCACTGGCACGTCTCGCTCTCCGACGAGCATGATTACGCGCTCGCCTACGTGGTACTGGAAAAGGAATAGCATGGCCGCACAACAACTGCCGCTGGGCGTGGTGATCGCCGACCTTAACGGGACCCGTCTCAGCGACGAAGATCGTGCCCGTTTGGCGCACCCGCAGATCGGCGGGGTGATCCTGTTCACCCGCAACTTCGAATCGGTGGAGCAGATCGCCGCCCTGTGCGCGGACATTCGCACCCTGCGCACGCCCGAACTGATCATTGCGGTGGACCACGAGGGCGGCCGGGTGCAGCGTTTTCGCCCGGGCTTTACCGCGATTCCGGCGATGCGCAAACTAGGTGCGCTGTGGGACCGCGACCAGCAGGCCGCACTGGCGATGGCGCGGGATTGCGGCTACGTGCTGGCCACCGAACTCACCGCCTGTGGCGTCAACCTGAGCTTCACCCCGGTGCTCGATGTCGATTACGGCGAGAGCGGGGTGATCGGCGACCGCGCCTTTCACCGCGACCCGCAGGCGATAGCCGCGCTCGCCGCCGCCCTGCAGTGCGGCCTGGGGGAGGGGGGACTTGCCACCTGCGGCAAACACTTCCCCGGCCACGGCTACGTGCGCGCCGATTCGCACCTGGAAGTGCCGGTGGACGAGCGCGAATACGCCGAGATCGCCGCCACCGACATGGCGCCGTATCCGCCGCTGATCGCCGCCGGCCTGGCCTCGATCATGCCGGCCCATGTCATCTACCCGAAAGTCGACAGCCATCCCGCCGGCTTTTCGCGGCGCTGGATCGCCGAGATATTGCGTGGCGACTACGCCTTCGACGGCTTGGTGTTCTCCGACGACCTGTCGATGGAAGGTGCGAAAGTGGCGGGCGGAGTGGTCGAGCGCGGGCAGGCGGCGCTGGCGGCCGGCTGCGACATGGTGCTGGTGTGCAACGACCTCGCCGCCGCCGATGAATTGCTCGCCGGGCTGCACGCGCTGCATGTCTCGCCAGTGAGCCCGAAGCGGGTGGCTTTGCTCGCCAAGCCCGCGCCGGCAGCCTCCCGTGCCGCCCTGGAAGGGCTGCCGCCCTACGTGCAAGCCCGCAAGTCAGTCAACGCGTTCGCCGCTACGTTTTAGGCGGCACAGTTTTCGCATGCGGGTGAGCCAGGCGGTGCGGCCGGCGGCCCGCCATGCGCGCAAAACAATTCCATCGCAGGGGCGGCCAAAAGGCTATTGCGGAATTTTTTGTTTCGGCGATATACTTTAGGCTTAAAGTAATTTTCGGGAAGCTTGGCATCCGGTCTTTGATGTTCCCGGATTTTTACGCGCAGTCGCGCCAACACATGATCGCCGGATACAATACGCAGTTGTTAAAAAACGCCTCATGCGCCGTGCCGGGGCTGAGCGGAATATCGAAAATATATTTCGGACCATAACGACATCTTCAGGAGACGGACATGAAACTCGCAGCACTCGCTACGGCAGCAGCACTGGCGCTCGCGGCCACCGCCGCCCAGGCGCAAACGCCGATCAAGATCGGCTTTGTCGCCACGCTCTCCGGGCCGGCCGGCGCGCTGGGCCAGGACCAGTATGACGCCTTCATGATGGTGGTCGAGCGCAACGGCGGCAAGCTCGGCGGCGTGCCGGTGCAGGTGCTGAAAGAAGACGACCAGCTCAAGCCCGACGTCGGCGTGCAGATCATCCAGAAGTTCGCCGAAAAAGAGAAAACGCCGATCGTCACCGGCGTCACCTTCTCCAATGTGATGATGGCCATGTCCAAGCCGCTGGCCGAGTCCGGCGCGATTTTCGTCGGCTCCAATGCCGGCCCGGCGCCGCTGGCGGGCGCGGCCTGCAACGCGAACTTCTTTTTCACCTCCTGGCAAAACGACATGCAGGCCGAGGTGATGGGCAAGTACGCCACCGACCAGGGCTACAAGCGCGTCTACGGCATGGCGCCGAACTACCAGGCGGGCAAGGACTTCGTCGCCGGCTTCAAGCGCTTTTTCAAGGGCACCATCGTCGACGAGGTCTACACCACGCTGAACCAGCCTGATTACTCCGCCGAGATTTCGCAAATCGCCGCCGCCAAGCCGGACGCCGTCTACGTCTTCTACCCCGGCGGCATGGGCGTGAACTTCGTCAAGCAATACAAGCAGGCGGGCCTGCTGGGCAAGATTCCGCTGCTCTCGACTTCCACCACCGACGGCGCCACCCTGCCGGCGCTGAAGGAAACCGCGCTGGGCGTGGTCTCCGGCACCTTCTGGGGGCCGGACTTCACCAATCCCGCCAACCTGGCTTTCGTCGCCGAGTTCGAGAAAAAATTCAACCGCATTCCCTCGCAGTACGCCGCCCAGTCGTACGACGCCGCGGTGCTGCTCGATTCCGCCATCGCCAAGGTCAAGGGCAACGTCAACGACAAGGCCGCATTCCGCGCCGCGGTGCGCGCCGCCGACTTCAAGTCGGTGCGCGGCCCCTTCACCTTCAACAACAACGGCTTCCCGATCGAGAACATGTACGCCTTCGTCGTCGCCAAGGACGCCAAGGGCCGCGTGAACCTGAAGACCATCGCCCAGCCGATCACCGCGCAGCGCGATTCCTACGCCGACAAATGCCCGATCAAGTAAAGGCCGCGTCCGCAACCTTCACTGACTGACCATGAATAGGATGGGCCTCTCGCCCATCCTATTTTTTTATTTCGCTTTGTTTTAGCTTTTACGATTCGCCGCCGATGTCCATCGAACTCCTGATCGTCCAGCTGCTCAACGGCCTGCAATACGGCGTGCTGCTGTTCCTGCTCGCCGCCGGGCTGACGCTGGTGTTCGGGATCATGAATTTCGTCAACCTGGCGCACGGCTCGCTCTACATGATGGGCGCCTACTTCGCCGCCTGGGCCTACAACAATCCCATCTTCGGCATCCAGGGTTCTTTCGTCATGGCCGCCTTCGTCGGCATCGCCGGCTCGGTGATCCTGGGCGTGGTGGTCGAGCGCCTGGTCTTGTTCACCTTGTATGAGCGCGACCACCTCGACCAGGTGCTCGCCACCTTCGGCCTGATCCTGGTCTTCAACGAGGTCGCCCGCTTCATCTGGGGTCCTTCGTCCTATTACATGGAAGTGCCCGACAAGCTCTCCGGCGCCATCAACCTGTTCGGCATTTCCTACCCGGCCTACCGCTTCATGATCATCGGCGTCGGCCTGTTGGTGGCCCTGGGCACCTTCCTGCTGATCCAGAAAACCCGCATCGGCATGCTGATCCGCGCCGGGGCGTCGAACGCCACCATGGTCGGCGCGCTCGGCGTCAACATCAAACTGCTCAACACCCTGTTGTTCGGCCTGGGCGCCGGCCTGGCGGGCGTAGCGGGCCTGATGGCCGGCCCGATTCTCTCGGTGCAACCGGGCATGGGCGAACCCATCCTCATCGTCACGCTGGTGGTGATCGTCACCGGCGGCATCGGCTCGATCCGCGGCGCCTTTTTTGCCGCGCTGATCGTCGGGGTGATCGACACCATCGGCCGCGTGTTCCTGCCCATCGTGCTGACCAACCTGGTCGAGAAATCATTGGCGCAAGCCGCCGGCCCGGCCATCGCCTCGATGCTGATCTACCTCTTGATGGCCGTGGTGCTGGCGGTCAAGCCGCAGGGCCTGTTCCCGGTGAAGCATGGCTAGCGTAAAACTCAGCTCGCCCCGCTTCTACGTCCCGGCCCTGTTCCTAGGTGCGCTGGCGCTGTTGCCGATCTACACCATGCTCGCGCACCAGCCGTTCTACGTCACGCTGTTTTCGCGCATCATGATTTTCGCCCTCGCGGCATTGGGCCTGAACTTCATTCTCGGCTACGGCGGCCTGGTGAGTTTCGGCCACGCGCTTTATCTCGGCGTCGGCGCCTACGCCGTCGGCATCCTGTCGTTTCACGGCATCAGCAACGGCTGGCTGCATCTGCTCGCCGCGCTGGCCGTCGGCATCCTGATGGCCGCGCTGATCGGCGCGGTGGTGCTGCGCACCTCGGGCATGACCTTCATCATGATCACGCTCGCCTTCGCGCAAATGGGCTACTTTTTCGTCGTCAGCCTGAAGTCCTACGGCGGCGACGACGG
>DATAZV010000514.1:0-5175 GCA_036271855.1 Burkholderiales bacterium | reverse complement strand
TTTACGAGCAGGCGGCGGAACTCAAGGAAGTGGGCGCGGGGGTGCAGATCAGCGCCAACGGCACGCGCGCGCTGTACGCACTGGGGCTGGGCGAGGGTTTGCGCGCGCTGGCTTGCGAGCCGAGCGAAAAGGAAGTGCGCTTGTGGAACAGCGGCCAGGCGTGGAAGCTGTTCGACGTCGGCGCCACTTCGGTGGCGCGCTTCGGCTTTCCCTACTTCACCATGTACCGGCCGGATTTGCTTGATGCGCTGGTGGCCGGGGTACGCGCGGCGGCGCCGCAGGCGATTCACCTCGGGCGCAAGGCCAGCAGCTTTGTGCAGGAGGCGGGACGCGTCACCCTGCATTTCGCCGATGGCGGCACGGCCGGTGGCGACATTCTGGTCGGCGCCGACGGCGTGCATTCGAAGGTGCGGGCTCAGCTCTGGGGCGCGGATGCGCCGCAGTTCACCGGCTGCATGGCCTGGCGCGGCATCGTACCGATGGAAAAATTGCCGGCGCACCTGGCGCGCCTGGTCGGCACCAACTGGCTGGGGCCGGGCGGGCATGTGGTGCACTACCCGCTGCATGGCGGGAAAGTGATGAACTTCGTCGGCGTGGTCGAGCGCGACGACTGGCAGGTGGAGTCGTGGAGCGTGCGCGGCACGCATGCAGAGGCCCTGAGCGATTTCGCCGGCTGGCACGAGGACGTGCAGACGCTGATCCGCAACATCGGCACACCCTACAAGTGGGCGCTGATGGGGCGCGCGCCGATGGCGCAATGGTCACAGGGCAATGTGACGCTGCTGGGCGATGCCTGCCACCCCACCCTGCCCTTCATGGCGCAGGGCGCGGTGATGGCGATCGAGGACGGGATGGTCCTGGCGCGGGCGCTGGATACTTACCCCGACATCGCGCAGGCGCTGCGGCGCTATGAGGATGCGCGGCGCGAACGCACGGCCAAGGTGGTGCAGGGGTCGGCGGCGAACGCCAAGCGCTTTCACAGCCAATCGCTGTCCACGGCAGCGGAAGCGCAGGCTTACCTGGACCGCGAGTTCAGCGAGGCGCGGGTGCAGGAACGGTATGATTGGCTGTTCGAATACGACGTGTTGACCACGCCGGTCTAGGCGCGGCGAGTACATGGAGTCACCGCGCGGCGCCTGAGGCCCCTTGCTCAGCGCAGATACGGTGCCAGCGCCAGGCGCACGTCTTCCACCTCCGTGACATGTACCGCCTGCATGCCGGCGGCACGCGCGCCTTCGACATTGGGCAACAGGTCGTCGAAAAACAGGATGCTCGTCGTCGGCACGCCGATCTCGCGGGCGACATATTCGAAGGCCGCCAGGTCAGGCTTGCGATGGCCGATTTCGGAAGAGACGAAGACGTGCTGAAACGGCGCGACTGCCTCTGCAAAATGTTCCAGCCAATGCTGCTGGTGCAGGGGATTGGCGT
Source organism: Burkholderiales bacterium (assembly GCA_036271855.1). GTDB lineage: Bacteria > Pseudomonadota > Gammaproteobacteria > Burkholderiales > JAEUOS01 > JAQGMJ01. The sequence continues at coordinate 3,747 of DATAZV010000514.1, read as the reverse complement.
TGCTGAAAGCGTAGCGCGGCAGTTCCGGCGGCAGGCTGGCGATGAGTGCGGTGACTTCGCGCTTTTCCTCGATCAGGATGGCGTTCCAGCCGGCGGCAAATTGCTCGTCGGAGAGGCCATGCAGGTCCAGGCTGTGGCGCAGGGTGGCGAAATATTGGTAGCCGCTGATTTCACCGCGTTCATGGGCCTGGTAGGCGGCGTCGACTTCGAAACGGCTCTCCAGGGCCGCGGCCGGCACACCGGCGGCGGCGCCCCAGGCGGAAAAAGCGCGGCCGAAATCGATGTCGATGATCACATTGCCGAGGTCGAACAACAGTACTTCCGCCATTGCATGCCTTAAATTGCTGATTCCGTACGATTTTACCAAGCCGGGCCGGCGTTCCGCCGCGACCCGGGTAGGCAAGCGGGCGCGCTTCTGCGATGATTGGAGATGATAGGTGCGGCGCCGGTTGCAGGCGCGGTGCCTGCGGTTAAATCCATGCGTTGCGCCGCTGCGTAATGCAAGACTGTTACTGTGCAGGACCATCATGACCACCAGCCGCAAGCGCTCCGGCGCTGCGTCCTCATCGCAAGCCCGGGCCGCGGCGCCCGCCGCACCCCAGGGTGATTTGCTGTCGGCGCCGGCGGATGCGGCCTTGCTGGAAGCAATGCTGCTGGGCGTCGAGCCGATCATGCCCGGGGCGAAACGGGCCGCGGCATTGCAAGCGCGCATCGCCGGCCGGCTCGCAAAGGCGGATGCGGCGCCGGTGAAGCGCAAGGCGGGCCGCGGCATCGTCACCGTACCGGCCGGCGGCGAAGGTTGGGTCGAGGCGCTGCCGAAGATCCATATCAAGCAGGTTTATACCGATGGCACTGCCGAGTCTTACCTGGTGCGCCTGGAGCCGGGGGCGCGGGCGCCGGCGCATGATCATCCGGGTGACGAGGAGTGCGTGGTGCTGGAGGGCTCGGTGCGCTACATCGGCGGCTCGACCCTGAAGGCAGGGGATTTCGAGGCGGTGTTTGCCGGCGCGCGGCACGGCGAGCTGGTGTCGGACACCGGGGCGCTGGTGTTTTTGCGCTACTCCCAGCCGCTGGCGGGGTATCTGAAGCTTTGAGGCGCCTGCTGTGAAAAGACCAGGGCCGCTTGCGCGGCCTTTGGTTTTTTCGCCTGCTACAGGGTGAGGTGCACCTTCATCGACTGCGAACGATCCGCCGCGACCACAAAGGCGTCGTTGGCTTTTTCCATCCGGTAGGAGTGCGTGAGCAGGGGGGCGACGTCGATGCGGCCGTTGGCCAGCTCGGCGACCGCCCAGGCGTATTCACGGTCGAAGCGGAAAGCGCCGACGTAGTCCACCTCGCGCGACATCAGGCGGTTGATCGGCACCGGGGTCTCGCCCATCATGCCCACCTGCACCACCCGGCCGCCGGAGGCGGTGGCGAGGATGGCGGTGTTCATGCCGGGACTGCTGCCGGAGCATTCGATGCTGATGTCGAAAGTGCCCTTGTTGGCATACCACGCTTCGACCTGGTCGGCCTGGGTGGCGGAATTGACGGCGCGGTCGGCACCGAGTTTGAGGGCGCGGGCGAGCGCGGCATCCGAGAGATCGGTGACGGTGATGCTGGCGGCGCCGGCGCGGCGCGCGACCATCAGCGTGAGGCAACCGATCGGGCCGCAGCCGGTGATCAACAGGTGTTTGCCAAGCAGCGAGCCGGCGCGATTGACCGCGTGCATGGTGACGGCCAGCGGCTCGGCCATGGCGGCGATGCGAAAGTCGAGCCCGCCCGGCACCGCAAAGCATTGGGCTTCCGAGCAAACGATGTATTCGCGGAACACGCCCTGGATGTGCGGGTAGACGGCGGCGCTGCCGTAGAAATTCATCTGCAGGCAGAGGTTGCCCTGGCCGGCGACGCAGGTGCGGCAGACGCGGCAAGGCTGGTTGGGATTGACGGCGACGCGGTCACCCGCCTTCACGCGGGTAACACCGGCGCCGGTTTCGACCACTTCACCCGCGACTTCGTGGCCCAGGACGATGGGTTCGCGCACGTCGAAGTCGCCGACCTTGAATTTGCCGTAGTAGGAGAGGTCGGAGCCGCAAATGCCGCCGGCGCCGAAGCGCAGCTTGACCATGCCGGGAGGCGGCGGCGCGGGGTCGGGGGTTTCGACAATCCGCAGATCCCTGGGGCCGAACAGCATGGCGCTGCGCATGATTTGTCTCCGTTGTCGCCTTTGAGCTCAGGCTTGAGTCTTCGATGATAGCGGAAGGGGCACCGGCAGGTGCTTGTGCGACGGGCCATATAATCCCCCGGCCACTCAATTACAAGCGAGACAAATCATGAGCACACAGTTGTTTGACCTGTCGGGCAAGAATGCGCTGGTCACCGGGTCCAGCCAGGGCATCGGCCTGGCGCTGGCGCAGGCGCTTTGCGCGGCGGGTGCGCACGTGATCATCAACGGGCGCGATGCCACCAAGCTGGAGCGGGCGCGGGCGCAGTTCAGCGCGCCGGTGAGCGTGCGCGCGTTCGACGTGACTGACGAGGCGGCGGTGACAGCCGGCATCGACGGCATCGAGCGCGACATCGGGCCGATCGACATCCTGGTCAACAACACCGGGATCCAGATCCGCAAGCCGCTGGAGGAGTTCGAGACGGCGGCCTGGCATACGATTATTGCGACCAATCTGACGAGCGTATTTTTTGTCAGCCGCGCAGCGGTGAAGCATATGATTCCGCGCGGACGCGGCAAGATCATCAATGTGTGTTCGGTGAACAGCGAATGCGCGCGCTATTCGATCGCGCCTTACACCGCGACCAAGGGGGCGCTGAAAAATCTCACGCGCGGGATGTGCGTGGACTGGGCGCGCCATGGCATCCAGGTGAATGGACTGGGGCCGGGGTATTTCGACACCGAGCTGACGCGACCGTTGGTGGAAAACGCGGAATTCACCGCCTGGCTAAAGAACCGCACACCGGCGCAACGCTGGGGCAATGTGAAGGAGCTCGGGGGTGCGGCGATTTTTCTGGCGAGCGCGGCTGCGGATTTCGTCAACGGCCATGTGCTGTACGTGGACGGCGGGATGCTGGCGAGCCTGTAGCGCGCAAGCGAAAACCTGTAGCACCGCCGCCGCGCACCACAATCCGGAGCGCAAAAAGCAAAACGCCCGATACTTTCGTATCGGGCGTTTGCTTGTGTTAAACAGCTTGGCAGTGACCTACTTTCGCATGGGAATCCACACTATCATCGGCGCTGAGGCGTTTCACTGTCCTGTTCGGGATGGGAAGGAGTGGGACCACCTCGCTATTGCCGCCAAGCTTGACTGGTTGCATGCCTGCACACCCTTGCGGGTGGCGCAGACAAAGCGCATTGGGAAGAAGTATTGAGGTGCAACGTATTCGGGTTGTGGCTCCGTGCTACCGAAGCTCCGTGTTCACTTGCGTGAACGTGGGGTTATATCATTTGCGCGAATCATCACTATGTCCTTGGCGTTTCGCTTTCGCTCACGCTTAAGGTTATAGGATCAAGCCGCACGGGCAATTAGTATCAGTTAGCTTAACGTATTACTACGCTTCCACACCTGACCTATCAACGTCCTGGTCTAGAACGACCCTTTAGGGGAATCAAGTTCCCGGGAAATCTCATCTTGAGGCGAGTTTCACGCTTAGATGCTTTCAGCGTTTATCTCTTCCGCACATAGCTACCCTGCAATGCCACTGGCGTGACAACAGGTACACCAGGGGTGCGTCCACTCCGGTCCTCTCGTACTAGGAGCA
>DATAZV010000513.1:0-2698 GCA_036271855.1 Burkholderiales bacterium | reverse complement strand
AATGGCGCGACGAGGCCGCCTTCAAGGGCTTCACGCGAGACCCCGAGAGCGCAGGTTTGCGCGCCGCCATCGACGCGGTCGACCCCTCGCTCAAGCCGCACGCCATGCATTGCCGTGTGGTGCGCAGCATCGGGCGCCCGGCGTAAAGACCGGCCGCCGCTGCGGCGAAGGATCGGCGATCCCCGCCAGGCCGCGGCGCGACGCGCCGCTACTGCTACAGCTTGCAACCCTTCTTGCGCCCCGCCGCCGCAATGGCGTCGCGGTAAAGCCGCAGCTCGGCGAGATTTTCCTCGGCGTCGGCGTTGTTGTCCCAGGTGAAAAAGCCGAAGCCGAACGCCGCCATCGTCGCCACGCCGACGACGTTGGTCGCCACCGTGCCGTTGGTGGTGCGCTGCATCTCCGCCACCACCGCCTTTTCCTCGGCGACGTGGATGCCGTGCTGCTTGACGATCTCTTCGCAACCGGCGGCGTCGATGCGCTTCTGGTCGTCGGCGTCGATGCCGGTGTGGCACCACGCCGCCTGGGCGCAGAGTGAAAACAGGGCGGCTGCGGAACAGCGCCTGAGCACTACCGGAACATTGTGCATGGCTTCCTCGGGCAAGGGTGAACGAGCGAGTGGAACGGAAATGCGCGGAAATGTGGCGGGAGTGCCGCAACAGAATAGCATCAGTCGGCGGCGGGGCGTGAGTGGCCGCCGCGACTCAGGCAACGGCGGCCTGCCCCGATTTTTCCGCGGGCAGATAAATACGCGGCCGCTCAATCAGTGTGGCTGACTTCCATTCCCGTGACCTGATTGCCGACCGCGTTCACCTTGCACGCGTAGCCGTCCATCATCGAACCCGGATAGGTGATGACGAACTGCGTTTCACCGGACCCCCGCAGCCCTTCGTGCCAGGGCGCGCCCTGTGCCTTCAGGTGCGCGCGAAACTCGTCGGCCGAACGCGCAGCGCGCGCCTGGTCGCATACCGCGCCGGCGCGGTAATGGCCATACCAGTTCGCCGTCCCGAAGTAAGCCGCCAGAACAACGAGCACAAAAGGGATGGCGAGCAAGCGCGCCTTGGCGCCCGGAGGTTTTGCGGCCGGCAGCGGATCGGAGGGCATGGAGCGGGATGGCCTGGAACGGTTGGGGAGCCGAAGGGTAGCAGTTCGGCGGGACTTGGCGGAAACCGTTCATTCGATCAGGCAATGACCACAAGCGGATTGGCGTGGTCCGTCCCCGATTCTCTTTAAGCCTATTGTTTCGCCGCTTCACCGGAGGTGTTGACAAGAACAACTGTAACTGTTACTGTTCTGTTATGGCAAAGAACAGTCAGATGGCAAGTGCGGTCCACATCGTTTGCTTCGTCGCCTACGCCGGGGAAGAAGGAACGACTTCCGAAGCTATCGCCAGGAGCCTGCAGACCAATGCGGTGGTGGTGCGCAAGATGTTGAAGCTACTCGAGGGCGAGGGGCTGGTGGAGTTGCGCCAGGGCAAGAACGGCGGCGTGGTGCTGGCGCGCGACCCTGCGGACATCACCCTGGGCCAGATTTACAAGGCGGTCGAGCGGGAGGAAGGCGTGCTTTCGATGCGCAGCCAGGTCAGCCCGCGCTGCCCGGTGGCGCGCGGCATGCGGAGCCTGCTTCCCGCCGTATTCGGGTCGGCGAATGAAGCCGTTCAGGACTCCCTGAGCCGGACGACAGTAGCCGGCCTGCTGAGCGCCATTCCCTGATTTTTTTTGCCTATAAATGTAACCGTAACTGTTCTGTTTTATAACCGCAACCGGAGGAAACCCCCCATGACCCTCACCGAAGCCGAACCCGCCAATCGCAAGCGACCCGCCCTTGCCGCCTCTCCCAACCAGGTGCTCGCGATTGTCTGCGTGGGCATTGTGCTGGCCAATCTCGACCTGTTCATCGTCAATGTCGGCCTGCCCGACATCGCGCGGGATTTTCACACCGCCAATCTCGAAAGCCTCTCCTGGATCCTGAACGGCTATGCGATTGCCTACGCCGCGCTGCTGGTGTTCTTCGGCCGGCTGGCCGAACGCTTCCCGCGCAACCTGAGCTTCCTGCTCGGGGTAGGCTTGTTCACGGCCGCATCGGCCGCCTGCGCCGCGGCCAACGACATTGAAATGCTGGTGGCGTTTCGCGTGCTGCAGGCCGCCGGGGCGGCGCTGATGACCCCGACCTCGCTCGGCCTGCTGCTGGCCTCTTTCCCGCCGGAACGCCGCAGCGGCGCGGTGCGCACCTGGACCGCCGTCGGCGGCCTGGCCGCGGCGCTCGGCCCCCTGGTCGGCGGCTTGCTGGTGACGGCCAGCTGGCGCTGGATTTTTCTGGTGAACGTGCCCATCGGCATTGTTGCGCTGTTCATCGGCTGGCGCAAGCTGCCCGCCATCCCCGGCCACGAGGCGCCGGCGCCGGACGCCTGGGCCGCGGCCCTGATCACCGGCGGCATCGCTTCGCTCACCTTTGCCATCGTCAAGGTGAACGATTGGGGCTGGTTTTCGCCCGGCATCGGCGCCACGCTGGCCGCCGCGGTGGTCATGCTCGGCTGGTTCGTCGCCCACTGCATGCGCGCCGCCAACCCCTTCATCGACCCGGCTCTGTTTAAGGTGCGCCCGTTCACCGGTGCCTCCCTGGTCATGGCGCCTTACTCGATCGCCTTCGGTGCCATGCTGTTCTCCATCGCGGTGTGGGAGCAGACCGGCTGGGGCTGGTC
>DATAZV010000512.1:0-2585 GCA_036271855.1 Burkholderiales bacterium | reverse complement strand
CTGGAAGACGCCATCCTGGTCGGCCACAGCTTCGGCGGCATTCCGGTCAGCGGCGCCGCCGCCCGGGTGGCGCGGCGCCTGTCGCGCGTGGTCTACCTCGACGCCGCCCTGGTGCAAAGCGGCCAGGCCGCCTTCGACACCTATCCGGCCGCTGATGTGCGAGCGCGCACTCTGGCCGCTGAACAGGCCCATGGCGGCTTGGCGGTGCCGGTGCCGAGGGTCATCTCGCCCCTCTGGGGACTCGCCGCCGGCACCCCGGACTACGACTGGTTCATGCGCCGCCTGACCCCGCACCCCTTGGGCAGCTTCACCACCCCGCTTAATTTCAGCGGGCCGCTGGGCGCCGGCCTGCCCGTCACCTACATCGAATGCACCGCCCCGGTGAACCCGCTCTCGGCCAGTGCGCGCGCCCTGGCCGCTGCCCAGCCGGGCTGGGACTACGTCAAGCTCGCCGCTCCGCACGAGGCGATGATCACTCATCCCGAGGCGCTGGCGGAGCTGCTGCTGGCCCTGTAATAGCGCCCCGGGCGTGCGCGCCCGGACTCCCTGCATCATTTCGCACCCGATGCCCCGCCGCCGGGCATTGCGTTTGCATGCCTTGAGCGCGTGCGCGCAGAGCATCAGCGCTCGCGCATATTGCATTGTCATGAAAGATGAAATTTTTGTGACGCACGCACGCCAGCGCCTTTCTGCACTAGACTTTCAACGCAGGAAATGCGCGAGCATCTTACGGGAGCATCTTCATGGACGCGCCTCAAACCGCACAACAGGAACTGCGCCGTTTGCTCGAGGAAGGTGACGACGCGCGCCGCGCCCTGATCCGGCTGGAAGCCGAGCGCGCGCGCCTGCAGGCGCAACTCGCCGCCGCCGAAGCCCGGGTCGAGCACTTGCAATCGGGCCTCGGCCTGGCCGAGCGCCTGCGCGTGCAGGAAGACTACCTGGCCGCGCAGTTGCGCCGCCTCGATGGTGAAATCGGCGCCGCCCCCGCCGGCCGCCCGCCCGGCGGCATCGAGCGCCGCGCCACCCCGCGCCCCGAGACCATCCGCATGCCGGTGATCCCGGAGGAGCCGCCGCCCGCGCCTGGCGTCACCGGCAAGTTCATCGACCGCGCGCGCCGCGCCCTGCGCAAGGAAAAGGCGGCGCGGCAAGAGGCCGGAGTGCAGCGTAACTGAGCACGCAACTGAGAGCGCAGCCGCGAACCTGACTGGAAACGCGAGCGGGCACGCATCCGCGCCTCCCCGGCGGCACGCCGCCGCCTCATCGATGTTGCATGCGCCGCCTTGCGCCCTGCCGGCCGGCGCCCTGCCTAGGTGGCGTTGCGCTCGAAATCCTGGCCGTGGCTGAACTCGACGCTGTGGCCGTCGGGGTCGCGCAGCATGCAGATGTAGGCCACTACCTCGTTCACATAGCCCGCCGCCTGCTGCAACACCCCGGCGGCCTGCGCGCGCGCGGCGACGGCGTCAACCTCGGCGCGGCTGTCGAGGCTGAAGCCGAGATGGCTCAGGGGCCCGATCGGCACCTGCGGCGCGCCGTAGCCGAGCGCATTGCCGGTGTCGCAGATCAGCACGATGGCGAAGTCCGGCGGCACGTCCGCCGCGCAAGTCGTGACCCAGGCCACCGCCACCCCGCTGCTGGCGTCGACACGCTCGTGTACCAGGCGCATGCCGCCGACGCCGGTGTAGAAGTCCACGCTTTTTCCCAGGTCGGCGACGTGCAGGGCCAGGTGGGTGAGTCTGGGCACGGGCCGCGCGGCAGGCGCGGGCATCAAGGCAGGTGAATTCATCGGGGATCCGGGGGCAGGGCCGCCAATAACCGGGGGCAGGGCCGCCAATAATAAGGTCTGCCGGCACCGCGCATATAAGAACAAATACCTAACTCATGCGCTTGTGCTGTCGGCGCGCCGGCCGCACATGCGTTATCCGTAAGGTACGGTCCTTGCGGGGCAGGCAGGTGGCGGCGCCGGCGGCGGTTCTGCTATCGTTGGCGCTGGCCTGGTGCCGTTCCTTGCATTGCTCCATCGCTTGTCCCTATATTCCGCAGGCCTCCCCCTTGCTGCTTTTGCTGCATCCAATAACCAAGATCGACCTCATCTCCAGGAGTCACCCATGAAGCGCCCCGCGCTCGCCGTTGCTGGTTCACGTTTTCTTCACCCCGCCGCGCTGCTGACCTTCTCCGCGCTGGTCCTGGCAACGCTGTGCGTCGCCGGCCGCGCGCGCGCCGCCGACGAGTTTCCCGCCCACCCGGTCACCATGATCGTGCCCTACGCCGCCGGCGGCAGCGCCGACGTGCTGGGCCGGGTGATCGCGCAGGAAATGGCCAAGCCTTTGGGGCAAAACGTTGTAGTGGACCTGCGCCCCGGCGCCGGCGGCAACCTCGGCGCCGAGATCGTCGCCAAGAGCACGCCGCACGACGGCTACACCTTCCTGTTTGCCTCGGTGAGTCTTTCCACCAGCGTCTCGCTGATGAAGCTCAACTTCGACCCGCGCAAAGACCTGGTGCCCGTCGCCGGCATCGCCACCATCCCCAGCCTGCTGGTGGTGTCGAACGACTCGCCCTACAAGACCCTGGCCGACCTGGTGAAAGCG
>DATAZV010000511.1:0-11806 GCA_036271855.1 Burkholderiales bacterium | reverse complement strand
AGGGCACCGGTGCCCTGGTCGTCAGCGTCACCGCCGGCCCGATGTTCATGGGCGAAGCTGCGGCCCAGGCCGCCGCGCCGGTAGTCGTCGGCCCGCAGCCGACCGCGCTCGATACCTGGATCCGCATCGCCGCCAATGGCGCGGTCACCGTCAACTCCGGCAAGATGGATTGCGGCCAGGGCCTGGACCTGGCCTATGCACAGATCGTCGCCGAGGAACTCGATGTCGCACTGGATCAGGTCACCGTCACCCTGGGCGATACCCGACTGTCGCCCAACCAGGGCGGCGGCAGCGGCAGCACCGGACTGCGCCTGGGCGCCAAACCCCTGCGCAACGCCGCCGCCGAGGCGCGCCGCGTGCTGGTCGAATCCGCTGCCAGCCGGCTGGCGGTTCCGGCCGACGCGTTGGCGGTGGAAAACGGCCGCGTCTTCGTCGCCGCCGAGCCCGCCAAAGGCATCACCTATGCCGAATTGATTGGCGGCAAGACTTTCGATACGCCGCTGCAATGGAACAACGCTGTCGGCAACACCATGGACGTCAAGGGCCTGGCAAAGCCGAAGGACCCGTCGCAATACAAGGTCGTCGGCAAGGGGCAAAAACGCAAGGACATCCTCGACAAGGTGGCGGCGAAGGAACATTACACCGCCCATATCCGCCCCGCCAACCTGCTGCACGCGCGCGCGGTACGCCCGCCGGTGGCCGGTGCGATGCCGGTTTCGGTGGACGACAAGTCGATCGCCGGCATCAAGGGCGCCAGGTCGTTCGTCAAGGGCGGCTTTGTCGCCGTGGTGGCCGAGCGGGAGTGGGATGCGGTGCGCGCGGCGCGCGCGCTGAAGGTCACCTGGTCCGACGTGCCCGGCCCCTTTGCCGGCGGCGACGCCAAGACCTTCGACTACATTCGCGCCGCCCAGCCGACGGCCTCGAACGCCGAGCCGATGTTCAACGGCAAGAAGCCTTACGATCCCGCACCAACCATGGCGGCGCTGGCTGCTTCCAAACGTGTGATCGAAGCCGAATACGAGTGCGCGTTCCAGTCCCACGCCCGCATCTCCCCTTCCTGCGGCCTCGCCGACGTCCGCGGCGATCATGCCGAAATCTGGGCCGACACGCAAAAGCCGCATTTCCTGCGCGACGGCATCGCCAAGTTCCTGGGCCTGCCGGCGGGCAATGTGCAAGTGACCTGGATGCATGGCGCCGGCTCCTACGGCCGCAGCGATGCCGACGAGGCGCCCTATGAAGCGGCGCTGCTGTCGAAGGAATTCGGCCGGCCGGTACGCATGCAGTGGTCGCGCGAGGAGGGCACCGCCTGGGACCCGAAGGCGCCGGCTGGGGTGATCAGCATGAAGGCGGGCTTAGATGACGCGGGCAACGTCACCGGCTGGCTGTTCAAGGCCAAGGGCTTCAACGGCTGGGACGTGCGCTTTACCGGCGAAAGCCCCGAGCACACCCTGGTGGGCATGCAGACCGGCCACAAGAAATGGAATGCCTACAACTTCAACACGCCCGACGAGAGCTACCAGTTTCCCAAGCACGTCCACTGGTGGGAAACGGTGCCGCCTTACCTGCAGGAGGCTTCACCCATGCGCACCGCCCACATGCGCGCGCCGCAGGAAATGCAGACCCATTTCGGCCAGGAAAGCTTTATCGACGAAGTGGCCCACGCCGCCGGCATGGACCCGGTGGCCTTCCGGCTCAAGCACCTGAAGGACGAGCGCGAAATCGACGTGGTGAAGGCCGCCGCGGAAAAGATCGGCTGGCAGCCGCGCGAGGAAAATCATCCGCGCAAGCAGACCGGCAAGATCCGCACCGGCCGCGGCCTGGCGCTGCATGCCGGCTACCAGTCTTTTGCGGCGGTCGCCTGCGAAGTCGAAGTCAATCGCGAGAGCGGGCGCATCTGGGTGAAAAAAGTGGTCATCGCCCACGACTGCGGCCTGGTGGTCAACCCGACCGGCGTGAAGGCCGCGCTCGAAGGGCAGATCATGCAGGGCATCAGCCGCGCCCTGTATGAAGAAGTGCACTTCGACGACAAGCGGGTCACCAGCGTGGACTGGGCCACCTACCGCATCGCCAACATGGACGACATGCCGGCGCAGGTGGAGTTCGTCCTGATCAACCGCATCGACAAGCCCATCGGCGGTGCCGGCGAGCCGGCCATCGTCTGCTTTCCGGCAGCAATTGCCAATGCGGTGTTCGATGCCACCGGCGTGCGCATCCGGCGCTATCCGCTGCGCCCGGAGCGGGTGCGCGCCCTGATGGCCTAGCGCCAGGGGCTGCCTGCCTCTACTTCCGCGGGCCCGGCGCTCGATTGGCCGGGCCGGCCCCTATTCCTGCAAGGGGATGTGGCTGCGCGCGACCACGGCGCGCCAGCGTGCGATGTCGGTCTGCACCATGTTGCGCATTTCCGCCGGCGAGCAGGGCGCCACTTCACTGCCGGCGCCGGCGAACGCCTTCTGGATCTCCGGCAGTTGCAGCACACGCCGGGTTTCCGCATTCAGCTTGCGCACAATCGCCTCCGGCGTTCCCGCCGGTGCGGCCAGGCCGAGCCAGGAGCGTACTTCGAAACCAGGCACCGTCGCCGCCACCGTCGGCACGCTGGGAATCGACGGCCACGCACCGGCGCTGGTTACCGCCAGCGCGCGCAGCCGGCCCGACTGGATGTGCGGCATCGCCACCGTCAAGGTATCCGCGAGAATGTCCACCTCGCCGCCGATCACCGCTTGCACCGGCGCGCCGCCGCCGCGATAGGGAATGTGCAGCAACTGCACGCTGGCGGACGACGCCAGCAGTTCGCCCACCATGTGTTGTGTCGAGCCGACACCTACCGAAGTGAAGGTGATCTTGCCGGGCGTCTGCTTCGCCAGCGCAATCAGGTCCGCCAGGGATTTGGCCGGGTGCTCGGCGCGCACGGCGATGACAAAAGGGAAGGCAGAGACGGTACTGATGAAGGAGAAGTCCTTGACCGGGTCGTAGGGCAGCGATTTGCGCATCGCCGCTGACACCGTGTGCGCCCCGGTGAGCATCACCAGGCCGTAGCCATCCGGCGCCGCCTTGGCGATGTAGTTGGTCGCGATCATCCCGCCCGCCCCCGCCTTGATGTCGACCACCACCGGTTGCCTGAGCATCTCCTGCAGCTTTTGCGCCACCAAGCGCGCGATCACGTCGGCGTTGCCGCCCGCGCCGAAGCCGTGGACCAGCTGGATCGGCCGCACTGGATAGTCCTCGCCCTGGGCCAAGGGCGCGGCGGCCAGGGCGGCGGCGCCCAGCAAAAGGCGCCGGCGTGAAATCGAATGCATATTGTCTCCCCGTATATTTATTTGCGGCCGTATTGCTTGAGCCGCCGCCCATCAACCCGGCGAACTACAACTGATAACCGCCGTCGATCACAATCCGCGTTCCGGTCGCGGTGCGCAAATGCGTAACGCAGGCCAGCGCTGCGCGGGCCACGTCATCCGGCGTGACAATGCGCCCGACCGGTGTTTGCGCCGCCTTTTGCTCCAGCTCCTCGCGATTGCGCCCGGGGATGAAGTCGGTGTCCACCGAGGCGGGCGAGACACACACGAAGCGCACCGGCCCGAGGGCGCGCGCCAGCGACATGGTCATGGTATCGATCGCCGCCTTGGCCGCGCAGTAGGCAATGTTGCTGCCCGAGCCGGTGAAGGCGGAAATCGAGGAGACACTGACCACCACGGCATCGCTTGATGCGCGCAACAGCGGCATCAGCGCCCGCGTGATCGAGTACGGCCCGCCCACATTGGCCAGCAGCATTTTGTTGAACAGGGCGCTGTCGAGCGCCTCCAGGTTCTTGTGCGCGATGCGCTGGCTGTAGCCGGCGGAATTGATCAGCACATCGATATGGCCAAAGCGGCCACGCAGTTGCTCGGCCACCGCCGCATGGGCGGCGCTGTCTTCCAGCGGAATGGCGAGCGTGAGGTGGCCGCTGCCGGGCAGGGAAGCGCGCAGCGATTCGGCGCGATCCAGGCCGCGGTTGTAGCCGATCACCACGGTCGCGCCTTCCGCGGCCAGGGTTCTGACGCAAGCCGCGCCGATACCGCTGCTGCCGCCGGTCACCACCGCGATTTTTCCATCCAGCACAGGCTTTGCTGCTTGCTCAACCATTTTTCCCAGGCCTCTTCATTGATAGTGTGTTCGCTGCCGCTCAGGCGCTGGCGTGTTGCTTGAGGAAACCCTCGATCCGGCTCACCAAGTGCGGCGGCGTCTCCAGCATCGGATAGTGTCCTGCGCCGGGCAGTATTTCCAGCACCGCGTGCGGATACATGCCAGGGTAGGTGGCGCGCACGAACTCCTCGCTGACGCCCTGGTCGTGTTGGCCGATCAGGATCAGCGCCGGCGCCTTCAGGCCTGAAGCCTCGCCGGAGAAATTCGTCTTGCTGAAGGCGGTGAAGTAAGCAGCGAACGCCTCCGGTGTCGAAGTTGCACGCGCATGCCGGAGAATGAAATCCGCCACCGCCTGTGTATAGCGCCCGCCGAGCGAAGCCTGCAATACGCCGTGACCGGCGTCGTCGCTGGACACCACGCTGCCAAACACGGCTTCGAGCTCCGGTGGCAGCGGCACGCCCGAGGCCGGCACCGGGGTGACGCCGACCATCGCCTGGACCCGCGCGGCAGCGTCAATCGCCAGGCGCTGCGCCGCCATCCCGCCCATCGAATGCCCAACGATGGAAAAACGATCCCAGCCCAGGTGGTCCGCGAGACCCAGGGCGTCGCCGGCGATTTCGTCAATCGTGTAGCTGCCCTTCAGGCCGCGCGAGGCGCCATAGCCCCGGTAGTCGGGAAACACATAGGTAAATGCCTTCTCGTCGAGAAACGGATAGGTGGGCGACCAGGCGGCGTGGTCGCCGAACCAGCCATGCAGCACCAGCACTTTGGCGGGACCATGCCCGCGCGTCTCAAATCCGATGTCCATGTTCGCTCCCCTTGCTCATTCCAGTTTGACACCGGCGCTTTGCACCACCCGCTTCCATTTTTCCGTCTCGGAAGTAATGAACAAGCCGAAGCGGTCGCTGCCCACCGGCAGGGGCACGATATCCTGCCCCTCCAGTTGCGACTTGACCTGCGGCAGCGCCATCACCCGTGCCAGCTCATGATTCAATTTCGCGATCACGGCACTCGGCGTACCCGCCGGCGCATTCAGCCCGAACCACAGGGCGGAATCAAACCCCGAAACCCCTTGCTGCGCAAACGTCGGCACCTGCGGCAGCGCGATCAGCCGCTGCCTGCCGATCACCCCCAGGGCCTTCAGGCCGCCGGACTTCACGTGTGGAATCACCGTCGAGGCCGGTGAAAACAGCAGGCCGATACGCCCGCCCAACAGGTCGGTGACCGCCTGCGAACTGCCCTTGTACGGCACGTGGCCGAGCTTGACGCCCTCGCCGAGATTGAACAGCTCGCCGTACAAGTGGGTCACCGTACCGGTGCCCGACGACCCGTACATGATCTCGCCCGGCTTCGATTTGGCCAGCTTCACCAGATCGCGCAACGATTGCACCGGCAGGCCGGGGTTCGCCACCAGCAGCGCCGGCGCCTCGGTCAGCAGAGACACCGGCATCAAGTCCTTGCCGAAATCGAAATTGAGGGTGTACAGCGCCGGATTGATCGCGTTGGCGATGGTCGAAAGCAGCAGCGTATAACCGTCCGGGGCCGCGTGCGCCACCGCCTCGGCCGCCAGGCTGCTGCCAGCGCCGGGCCGGTTGTCGATCACCAATTGTTGCCCCAGGCCCTCGGCAAGCTGCGGCGCGAGGATGCGGGCCGCAACATCGCCGGTGGTACCGGCGGGAAAGCCGATCACCACGCGTATCGGTTTGACCGGATAGCCCTGGCCGAACACTGCCGGCACCGCCAGGCATGCAGCCAGCGCCACAGCGGCGCGGAAACAGCGAACTGAGTTGCGTTTCATATTCACCTCGACGCCAATACGTTGGCCAGCAGGCTGCTGCCATACGTCACGGCATTTGCATCATTGAAATGCGGCGCGGTATCCAGGTACAACTTCACCGCTTCCACCGACGCCTGCGAAAACCCCAGCAGCCGTTTCACCAGTGCTTGCGCCGCTGCTTCCAGTTGCGCGGCCGGCAGCACGCGGCTGACGATGCCATGCGCCTGAGCCGCATCGGCCGCCATCTCCTCCGCCGACAGCACCAGGTAGGCCAGCGCCTTTTTCGGCATACGATCAAGCAGCGGCGCCATCGCAATGCACGGCGGGATGCCGCGCTCGAGTTCGCCCAGGCGGAAGGTGCTGGAGTCGGCGGCCAGGGTCACATCGCAAAGGCCGGCGAACACCGTGCCGATGCCCCAGGCCTTGCCCTGCACCACGCCGACAATCGGCGCGCGGCAATTGCGCCAGGCCTCGAACAGCGAAAGCATCGGCGCGGCATCGTCACGCAGCACGTCGGCCGGCTTGACGCCGGAGCCGGGCGCCGGCGGCTGCATGTCGCGCCCGGCACAAAAGTCCGCGCCGGCGCCGCGCAGCAGGATCAACCGGCTGCCTTTGGCCTGGCGGATACCCGCCTCCACCGCGCCGGCCATGGCGTTGGTCAGGCGGTTGCCGGCTTCCGGCCGGTTCAGCAATAAGGTGGTGACATCCCCGTCGACGGAGACCTGGACTTCCTGGCTCATGGCACGTACATCCTTGGGGTTTTACCGCCGGCTTGCGCCGGCTTCAGGCGGGCTGCTTGGCGGGCACACGCCCATAGCCGGTCGCCGAGCCAAAAACACTGGCGCGCTCGGACCAGTTGTGATGCCGGTCCCACACCTCCAGTACCTTCATCGCCTCGGCCCTGAAGCCGGCATCCTGGTCCGCCGTCGACGTATGCGCGCTCAGTTCCAGCCGGTGCCCGGAAGGATCGAAAAAGTAGATCGACAGCAGGAAGTCGTCGTGATTGGTCGGCCCCACCACCTCGATGCCCTTGGCTTCCAGCTCTTTCTTGGCGCGCAGCAGGGTATCGACGTCAGCCACGCGAAAGGCGAAGTGCTGCACCCAGCCCGGCGTTCCCTGGTCACGGCCGGAAGGCTCACCGGCATCGTTGGGCAATTCGAAAAACGCGATGCAGCTGCCGTCTTCCATCTCGAAAAAAATGTGGATGTGCGGGCTGTATTGGCCGGTGGAGGGAACATGGTCCTCGCCCATCGCGTGGATGAACTTCAGGCCGAGAACGCCGGTGTAAAAATCGACCGTCTCGCGGGCGTCCTTGCAGCGGAACGCGGCGTGATGCAGGCTTTTGCAAAGCATCGAAGTCTCCAGAAATTTTTCTCATCGGCCTCCAGCTAGGGAGCGCCGGCCGGCAACGCGGGAAACGCCGCGGTCAACCAGCCGGTGACCGTCACACACCCCGTATCCACGCCGCGATTCATTCATTATATTTATATAATATATAAAGTCAAGCGGGTCTTTTTTGTTAGGCTATCGGCTTTCCCAGTCCATGCATCGGCGCTTTCGGCCATGAACCGCAAAACCAACAACAAGCCGGCGGACCGCGCCACGCCCCAAGCACGCAAGTCGTCCGGTGCGCCCTCCCGTGCCCCGCGCCCGCGCGGCCGGCCGCCGTCCGGCGGCGCCACCGGGCTGCCGCTCTGGTACCAGGTGGAGCAAAGCCTGCGCGCCAAGATACTCGCGCGCGGCTCCACCGAAACGCTGCGCCTGCCGACCGAGGCGGCGCTGGCCGAGTCGTTCGGCGTGAGCCTGATCACGGTCAGGCAGGCGCTCAAGGTGCTGCAGCGCGACGGGCTGATCACCCGCCAGCGCAACAAGGGCACTTTCATCAACGCCAACGCGCCGCTCGCCACGCCGCTCAAGCTGGCGGGCTCGCTCGACAGCGTGATTGCCCAGCAGATGAGCCAGGAAGTCACCGTACTGGAAAACCGGCGCATTGCCGTGCCGGCGGACCTGGCCATCCTATTCCCTGGCGTCAAGCAGGTGACGCTGCTGCGCCGCCTGCGCCGCTCCGAGGGCGAAGTGATCAGCTATGCCTGCAA
This sequence comes from Burkholderiales bacterium, assembly GCA_036271855.1. Taxonomy (GTDB): domain Bacteria; phylum Pseudomonadota; class Gammaproteobacteria; order Burkholderiales; family JAEUOS01; genus JAQGMJ01. The sequence goes on along the minus strand of DATAZV010000511.1, from coordinate 3,817 downwards.
CTATCTCCTGACCGAGTACGGCAGCAAGGTGAGCAACCGCGACCTGCGGGATTCCCCGGTGACCAAGATCTTGCGCGACAAACTCTCGGTGCCGATCCGCCGCATCGAAGACACGGTGGAAGCGCGCCTGCCTTCGCCCGAGGTGGCCGGGCATCTTGAGATCGGCCTGGTGTCGCCGGTGCTTTTTTTTTGCGGCGTCACCTATGACGCCGACGATCGCGTGGTCGATGTCGCCCGGATTCACTATCGCGGCGACCGCTTCAAGTTCTCCGTCACGCTGGACAACCCGTAAGCCTGCCGGAATCGCTCGCGGCTCCGCGCCGCAAATGCTGATGCATCGAATATGCAATTGGCCGCGCAAAAAAGCGTAAAGTGGGGATCGCATTTTCGGCCGCCGCGCCGGACCCGGCGGCTTCGCGACCCTTACGCCTGGCTCGCTGGTGAGGTGGCGACGGTATCCCAACGCTCAAGCCTTGCCACGATGCCCGAAAACCCAACGCAAATTGCCGTCACGCAGCGCCTGAGTGAGTTTGTCGCCGCCTGTTCCTGGGACGCCATTCCGGGGCAGGTGCGCCACGAGGCAATTCGCAGCCTGGTGAATTTTTTCGCCGTCAGCCTCGCCGGCTGCAACGATCCGACGATTGCGAAAGCGGCGCGCGTACTCGGACGCTTTCGCGCTGGCGAACAGGCGACCCTGATCGGCCGCGGCGAACGCACCGACCTGCTCAACGCCGCCGCGCTCAACGCGATGAGCGCGAACGTGTTCGATTTCGACGACACCCACATTCCCACCGTCATGCATCCGACCGCGCCGGTGGCGGCCGCCTTGTTCGCCCTCGCCGAATCGACGCCGGTCAGCGGCCGGCAATTCCTGCATGCCTTTGTTCTCGGCGTGGAAATCGAATGCCGCATCGGCAAGGCCATTTCGCCCGGACATTACAGCCGGGGCTGGCACATCACCTCCACTTGCGGCGTGTTCGGCGCCGCCGCCGCCGCGGGCAAGGTGCTGGGCCTGGATGCGCAACATCTGGCCTGGAGCTTCGGCAGCGCGGCGAACCAGGCCTGCGGACTGGTGGAAACGCTGGGCACCATGGCCAAGAGCATGAGCGTGGGCAACGCCGCGCGCAACGGGCTGCTTTCCGCCCTGCTCGCGCGGGAGGGCTTCGACGGCCCGGCGCAGCCGCTGGAAGGTGTGCGTGGCTTCCTGAACGTGACCGGCGAGCGGCCGGACCTGGCCGGCCTGGCCGGTGGTCTCGGCGACACCTGGGAACTGTTATCCAATACCTACAAGCCTTATCCCTGCGGCGTGGTGCTCAATCCGGTGATCGAGGCCTGCCTTGAGTTGCACGCAAACCGCGGTCTCGACATCGCGTCGATCGACAGCATCGAAATCACCGGTCATCCGCTGTTGCGCCAGCGCACCGACCGCCCCGCCGTGCGCACCGGGCGCGAATCCCAGGTCAGCGCGCAACACGCCGCCGGCGTGGTCCTGACCACGGGCCTGGCGGGGCTGGAGCAATTCAGCGACGCGGCGGTGGCGCAGCAGGCGGTGCGCGACCTGGGAAGCAAGGTCTGCTTTGTCGATGACGACTCCTTTTCGCTCGATGCCGCACGCGTGGCCGTGAAGAGGGCCGACAAGCCGGCCTTGAGCGCCTGGGTGGAATCGGCCAGCGGCAGCCTGAAAAGGCCTTTGACGGATCGCGCGCTGGAACACAAACTCCAAACCCTTTGCGCCTATGGCCGCTCCGGGTGCGAACCAGGCCCGCTGATCGATGCGCTCTGGGCCCTGGAGGCGAGCGACGATGTCCGGGCAATTTTGCGGCTGGCCGCGGGAAAATGGAAAGGGTAGTCCGGCGGCGCAAACAGGTGTGAAACCATAAATCGATAACTGGAGACAAACAGCATGAAGGCTTCCTGCTTAAAAATCCTGGCCCTGCTTTTTTGCATCTGCGGCCCGCATGGCGCGGCCCTTGCCGCTTTTCCGGACCACCCGGTGCGCATCATCGTTCCATTCCCGCCGGGCGGCGGCACCGATACGCTGACGCGCATCCTCGCCAGCGAATTGACCCGCATCTGGAACCAGCAGGTGCTGGTCGACAATCGCTCCGGCGCCCAGGGCAACATCGGCACCGCCATCGCCGCCAAGTCGCCGCCCGACGGCTATACGCTGGTACTGACCCATCAGGGCGTGATGACGGTCAATCCGTACATCTACACCAACATCGGCTTTGACCCGCTGAAGGACCTGATGCCGATCACCCGCGGCTCGCAGCAGCCCTTCATCCTGGTGGTCAATCCTGCCTTGCCGGCGAAGAGCCTGAAGGAACTCACCGAACTGGCGAAAAAGCAGCCCGGCAAATACACCTTCGCCTCCAGCGCCTCCGGCCCGCAAATGGCCGGCGAAATGTACAAGATGACCGCCGGCATCGACCTGCTGCACGTGCCCTACAAGGGCGCCGGTCCGGCCGTGGTGGACCTGCTGGCCGGCCAGGTCGACATGATGTTTTCCAACCCGACCTCGGCGGCGCAGCACATCAAGGCAGGCAAGCTGCGCGCCCTGGCCGTGTTCGCCCTCAAACGCAACGACGCCATTCCCGACGTACCGACCTCCACCGAGGCCGGCTATCCGCAGCTGAGTGAAATGATCGAGTGGTACGGCTATTCCGCCCCGGCGGGCACCCCCGCGGCAATCATCGCGCAGCTCAACACCGATCTGGTGGCGGCGCTGAACGCGCCCGAAGCGCAAAAATCGATCCGCGCGCAGGGGCTGGAGCCCTCGCCCTCGACGCCCGAGCAGTTCGCCCGGCAGATCCGCGTGGACTCTGAAAAATGGGGCAAGGTGGCCAAGGCCTCCGGCGTCAAAGTGGAATGATGCGATGAAAGACAAGCTTGCCCTGGTGACGGGCTCGGTCGGCGGCATGGGCCACGCGGTGGCGGCGCGCCTGGCGGCAGCCGGCTGCATCATCGTCCTCAACGGCCTGGAAAGCGCCGAAGCGGCCGAGCCGCAGCGCGAGGCGCTGGCCAAATCCCACGGCGTACCGGTGCACTACGTGCAGGCCGATCTCGCCGACCCGCGGGCAATCGAGGCGATGATCGCCGGCCTGCAATCGAAATTCGGCGGCGTCGACATCCTGCTCAACAACGCAGTGGTGCGGCATTTCGCGCCGATCGACGAATTTCCGCCCGACAAGTGGGACCAGGCCATCGCGGTCAACCTGTCGGCGGCCTTTCACACCATCCGCCTGTGCCTGCCCGGCATGCGCAAAAAGGGCTGGGGGCGGATATTCAACATGACCTCGGTATACGGCCAGCGTGCCACGCCGAACCGCATCGACTACGTCACCACCAAGACCGCGCTGATCGGCATCACCCGCTCGGTGGCCGTCGAAGCGGCGGCCGACGGCATCACCTGCAACGCGATCTGCCCCGGCGCCGTGCACACGCCGGGCATCGAGGTGCGCATCCAGGGCATGCTGAAAAAGAACGGGCGCAGCCGCGACGACACCGTGCGCGAGTTCCTGGTAGGCAAAAATCCCAGCGGCCGCTTCATCAGCGCCGAGCACATCGGCGACCTGATCCTGTTCCTGTGCAGCGAAGCCGGCGGCGACATCAACGGCGCGGTGATGCCGATGGAAGGCGGCTGGCTGGCCGGTTGAACCATCGCCGCGGACAAGCGGTCTTCCTTATTCTCAATCTCGACTGAAATCATCATGGAACTTCATCTCAAAGGAAAAACGGCGCTGGTCACCGGCGGCTCGCGCGGCATTGGCCTGGGCATCGCCCGCATGCTGGCCGAGGAAGGCTGCCACCTGGAACT
>DATAZV010000510.1:0-27550 GCA_036271855.1 Burkholderiales bacterium | reverse complement strand
TACCCGAAATACTTCAACCACGCGCCGTATCTTGAAAAGTCGGTCTACGTGCTGGAGCTGGGCGAGTCGCAGGTGATCGACATGATGACCAAGGTCGAGCAGAACCCGGAAGTGAAGACCTTCAGCCTGCCCTCGGTGGGCGACGAAAAGACGCCGCGCCACATCGAGCTCGGCGCCAAGGGCGAGCCGCACGCGGTGGAAGAGGCGCTGAAATACTTCCAGTCGGAAGTGGTGCGCCTGGGCGGCATATGGCGCGAGAGCCTGTAATCAGGATCACGCGCCGCCATTGCACAGCTTGCGCGGCGCGTCAGCCGCGCGCGTTGTAGAAGTAGTAGATCGCCTGGTAGGGCACGCGCGCTTCGGTGCCGGCCTGGGTGGCTTCGCAGGTCGCGCCGGGCGCCTTGCCAGCCACGGTCTGCACCCGCTGGATGGTCTGGGTGCGGCCGAATACGCCGCTGCCGCTGACCGACTTGGCGGAAAGCAGCAGCCAGGGAATCGCATTGGCGTCCGGTCCGGAGTCGCTGGCGAGCACCTGGCCCACCACCTTGCTGCCGTCGTCCGATTCCCAGGTCGGGCCGCCGTAGTGTTTGCCGATGGTCTTGCCGGCGCGATCGGCCAGGGTCGCCTGCGGCGCCTTGAATGCCCATTCGAAGCGCGCCGGGTTGATCTTGCCGGCCTGGCATTCGTAGATCTGCACGCCCTGGGCATAGGCAATCAGGCTGACGTCCTGCGCAGCGGGAGCCTTCAGTTTGTCGGGCACCTGCGGGCCGGGCAGGGCGCAGCCGGCGAGGGCGAACGCGGCGAGTGAAAAACAAGCGGCTCGGGCGAGCAATCGGGACATGGCGTTTTCTCCAGGTGTTCTATTTCTGACGGCGAAGATGCATTCTCCACCGCGCCGCCTGGCCGGGCAAGCCAGGCAGACCCACAGATAAAAAAAGCCCGGCTTGCGCCGGGCTTGAAATTACAACCAGAGGAGACGACTTACTGCAACTTCCTTACCTGCGAACCGCAAATTACTTCTTCGCGGTCTTGCTGGCGGCCTTGACGGCGGCGCCGACGTTGCTGCTGGCGGCGGCGGCTGCATTGGCCATGTTGGTTTCGAACATGTCGATGGATTGCTTGATCATCTTGCTGGCGTTGTCGTAGGCCGAGGAAGCGGCGGTGACGGCCGACTTGACGGCAGCGACGGCGGACTCGGAGCCGGCCGGGGCGTTCTTCAGCGACTTGTCGATCAGGCCGGCGAATTCCTTTTGCGCGGTGGCGGCTTGTTCTTCGGCAGCCTTGCGCAGGGCCAGTTGGGTCTCGGCGACGATGCCGTAGACATGGCGGCCATACGAGACGGCCTTTTCGACGGTCGGCTGGGCCAGGCTGGCGTTCAGGGCCATCAGTTCCTTGGCGTCCTTCACTTCGAAGGCGGCGCGGGAGTTGATGGCGGCGTCGGACATCATCGCCTTGGCGGTGGCGACGTTGAGTTCCATCAGGCGCTCAAGGGTCGAGAAACCGGAAGTGGCGGCGGCGAAAAAGTTTTCCAGGCCGGCCTTGTTGGCGGCGGCGAATTGTTCGGGGGTAGCGATCATGGTGATTTTCCTCAGGACTAAAATTTAGTTACGAAATGGTGCGGGCGTAATCAGGTGAACTCGGACAGCAAACCTACTAATGGGGTATTGCCAAAATGCAGCCGGTTTGCAGCACGATGCTTGAACGAGGCAGCACTTGATGAGACGACGCACTTCATCCCTGACCTGTTGATCTCATGTGAAACGGTACTTCGTTGTGCATCGCAACAATGGCTATTCTAGGCTTGTGCACCAAAATGTCAAGCACTTTTTGTGCGACGCAGCATAAAGCGTGTTAAATAAATTAAACTATTGATTTATAAGTATTATTTTATTGAAATTAACGATCCGGTTAAGACTTCAATTGTTACCCCGCGGCATAATCCGCCCTCCCAGGTGAAACGCATGCCCCAGGGGTGCACACGGCATTGCAGCATGCAGCCTGATAAGGCGTTGATGCGCAAGACAGGTGCGCGCGGCTACACTGCGTTTTTCAACTTCGGTGCATGGCCCGTGACCGGTCATCACTTGGCCGATCTTCAATCAGACTGATCGCATACTTTTCATTCGCGTTTGGCCGTACCGGCAGGCCGGCGATGCCGTGGCGTGCGGCGACTGTGGGTGAACGGATCGAATGAAAACAATTTGAACAATTCGTTTCACAAACAGGCGATCGGCACCCACAATCGCCTCGCTCCGGTTTCACCCCAGCGCAACAAGCAATCATGAGTACTGCCCCTTCTTCCGCTGCGCCGCCTTCCCTGGCGCTGCGCGCCATGCCCGCCGTGTTCGTCCTGCTCTGGGCCACCGGCTTCATCGGCGCCAAACTGGGCCTGCCTTACGCGCCGCCGCTGAAATTCCTGCTCTGGCGCTACTTGGTGGTGGTGGCGCTGATGGCGCCGCTGGCCTGGCTCACCCGCGCGCCCTGGCCGCGCGGCATCCGCATATGGCATGTCGCGGTGGCCGGCGTGCTGATGCAGGCAGGTTATCTCGGCGGCGTGTTCGTCGGCATCTCGCTGCATATGCCGGCGGGGCTGTCTTCGCTGATCGTCGGCATGCAGCCGCTGCTGACCGGTGTCATCGGCGTGTTCGCCGGCGAGCGTTTGCGCGCGCGCCAGTGGGCTGGATTGGGGCTGGGATTCGCCGGCGTGGTGCTGGTGGTATCGAACAAGGTGGGCTTGTCCGGCTTCGGCTGGGAAGCAGTGGCATGCACAAGCACCGCGTTAGTGTCGATCACCCTGGGCACCCTGTACCAGCGCAAATACTGCGGCGGCGAAGACCTGCGCACGCAGTCGGTGGTGCAATTCGCCGCCGCCGCCCTGGTATTGCTGCCGCTGTCGCTGGCCTTCGAGACCCGCGAGGTGGTGTGGAACGGGCCCTTCGTCTTCGCGCTGTTGTGGCTGGTGTTCGTGCTTTCTTTCGGCGCCACCTCGCTGCTGATGCTGCTGTTGCGCAAAGGCGCGGCCACCCTGGTCTCCAGCCTGATGTACCTGGTGCCGCCGGTGACGGCGCTGATCGCCTATGCGCTGTTCGACGAGCACCTGGGGCTGCTGGCTATCCTCGGCATGGCGGTGGCGGCGGTGGGCGTGGCGCTGGTGGTGCGAACGCCGAAGTAGAATGGGCGCATGACTTCCGCGAGCGAACCGAAGGAGCGCCGGCCCAGGCCGGTGGAAAAAAGCGGCTTCCCGCACCTGCTGACGATCACCACGCGCTGGTCCGACAACGACGCCTACGGCCATATCAACAACGTCGTCTACTACGCGTTTTTCGATACCGTGGTGAATGCCTACCTGATCGAACAAGGCGTGCTCGAAATCGGCAAGAGCCCGGTGATCGGCCTGGTGGTGGAAACCGGCTGCCATTACTTTTCGTCGATCGCCTATCCGGACGTGGTGCAGGCCGGCTTGCGCGTGACCCGCCTGGGCGGCTCCAGCGTGCGCTATGAAGTGGCGGTGTTTCGCGGCGAAGAAACGGCAAGCGCCGCCCACGGGCATTTCGTCCATGTCTATGTCGATGCGCAAACGCGCCGCCCGGTACCGCTGCCGGCGCCGCTGCGCGCCGCCCTGCAACCCTTGCTGATGGAAAACGGCAACCCATGAACCAATCCGAAATCGTCGACCACGCCTTGCTCAGCCGCCGCTCGGTGCGCGGCTTTTTGCCGACACCGGTGCCGCGTGCGGAGATCGAGGCCATGCTGCATGCGGCCGGGCGCGCGCCCTCGGGCACCAACATCCAGCCGTGGAAGGTCTACGTGCTCGGCGGCGCGCCCAAGCTGGCTTTGAGCGCGAAAATCCTCGCCGCCCACGACGAGGACTACGCGCGCAAAAAGCGCAGCGAGCCGCCACTGCACGACCAGGAATATTTCTACTACCCGCGCCAGTGGTTCGAGCCCTACCTGGCGCGGCGGCGCAAGCTCGGCTGGGATTTATACGGCCTGCTGGGCATCGGCAAGACCGACTACGACAAGATGCACCAGCAGCACGGCCGCAACTACGAATTTTTCGGCGCCCCGGTGGGCATGATCTTCACCATCGACCGGCGCCTGGAGCAGGGTTCCTGGCTGGACTACGGCATGTTCATCGAGAACATCATGATCGCCGCGCGCGGCCGCGGGCTGGACAGCTGCCCGCAGCAGGCCTTCGCCACCTACCATCGCATCATCGCAGAGCACCTGCAGCTGCCGGAGAACGAGGCGGTGGTGTGCGGCATGGCGCTTGGCCACGAGGACAAGAGCGTGATCGCCAACCAGCTCAAGACCGAGCGGGCGGCGGTGTCCGATTTCGCGGTATTTCTGGAATAGCCGCACTGCGCGCGGCCCCGGCCTGCTCAGGCGTTGGCGAAGGCGCCCTGCTCGGTGGATTTGCTGCCCTTCATCGCCATCTGCTGCATGCGCGCCTGCTTGAGCGCGTCCGCCACCGGGGAATGGCCGAAACGCAGGGCCAGGTCGACGGCGGAGTCGCCCTCGTCGTTGACCAGCGTGGTGTCGGCGCCGTTGCGCAGGAACAACTCGGCCAGGCCGGCGTGGCCGCGGGCGGCGGAATACATCAGCGGGGTGTAGCCGCCCGGACCTTTCACGTTGGGGTCGAGATTCATGTTGAGCAGCTTCTGGGCATACACCATATTGCCCTTTTCGACGGCGTAAAATAGGGCCTTCTGCGCTTCCTTGCTGTTATCCTTTTCCAGGCCGGAAGGCAGCAGGCGCACGATGTGGTTGATCAGCGAGATGCCGACCATCAGCGCCAGCGCCAGGATCAGCGGCACCTTGGAGATGTTCAACGCCGAGGCGAATTGGCCCGGCAGGTTGGCGCCGATCACCAGCAGCGTGATGATCAGGAAGAACGTGAAGCGCAGGTAGAGCAGCAGGGCGATGAACACCACCGCCGCCAGCGTGATCACCAGATAATGGACGGAGAGCCCCCACCCTTGCAGCATACTTTCCGGCAGGTTCGCGAGGATGGCGATGATCGCCACCATCACCATCAGAATCCATTCTTTTCTGCTGATCTTCAGATTCAATTGGTTCTCTCCCAAGGACGATGCCACCGTACCGCCCGAGTGCCGCAACGCCGCCGGATATTGGTGTGGATATGGTGACGGCGACCGTGCACTGGCGCCATTCTCCTGCGGGCGGGCGACCTTGGCAAGCCCCGGACGGTGGCGGGGCCGGCTTTTCCGGGGGCCGGACTTGAAACAGATTCCCCGCACGGCCCTGTTGTTGCTGCTGATTTTGGCATTGTTTTGGGGGGGCAACTGGCCGATCCTGAAAATCGCGGTGCGCGAGGCGCCGGTGTTCTGGTTCCGCACCGTCTGCGCCTGGGGCGGGGCAATCGGCCTGCTGCTGGTGGCGCGCGCCTCCGGCACCCCTCTGGCGGTGCCGCGCAAGGACTGGCTGCGCCTGGGCCTGGTCGGCCTGCTGTCGATCGCCGGCTGGAACGCGTTTTCGGGCTACGGCATCCTCAACCTGCCGGCCGGCCGTGCTTCCATGCTGGCCTACACCATGCCTCTGTGGCTGGTGATCCTCTCGGTCACCTGGCTGAAGGAAAAACTGGATCTGCAAAACGGCCTGGGCATCCTGCTGGGCATGAGCGGCGTGGTGCTGTTGATTGGCGAGGACATGGGCGCGGTGCTGCGCTCCCCGGTCGGCACCCTGTGCATGCTGGGGGCGGCCGTCAGCTGGGCAGTGGGCGTGGCATTGATCAAGAAGAGGCCCTTCGGCCTGCCGCCGACGGTGCAGACGGCGTGGATGATGGTGGTCGGCGGCTTTCCCACTGCCGCGCTGGCGCTGGCCTTCGAGAGCGCGCTGCCGCCGCCGATGTCGGGCGTGGCATGGCTGGCGATCGTCTACAACGTGCTGGTGGCGGGGGTGGTCTGCTACTGGGCCTTTTACAAGCTGGTCAACATGGTGCCCGCCAGCGTCGCCGGCATCGCCAGCCTGATCGTACCGGTGGTGGGTGTGCTCACGGGCATGATTTTCCTGGGCGAAAAGCCGACCCTGAGCGACTGGATCGCGCTGGCATGCATTGTCAGCGCGCTGGGCGTGGTGCTGGTGTGGCCGCGGTCCGCGGGACCTGCCGTCGGGCGCGCGGAGCAGGGAAAGTCCTGATTATTTGTTTGCCTGTGCTGTTATCCATTAAAAAGCACGGTTTTACACAGCCCGAAGGGTCCTTTAAAGCCGCATGTCTTGCGTAATCTGGGCCGCAGGGCCCACTCTGCCGCTTGCTGCTCTCGGGCGTATTTTCAGGCCGATCAAAGCAATGTGCCATGAATTTGGGACAATTTGCCGCTTCTTCAGATATTTTCTCGAAGAAACATGAAATTGGTGTCATATGTCGTTAATTCTCTTGAATTATTCCTGCCCTGCACTAAAATGGCGGCAACTTGATTTGCGAGTGCGCACCATGCTACTGCGCTGGATGACCTTGTCTTTGTTTGCCCTTGGCTTGCTGGCGCCGGGTGCCGGTGCGCTTGCGGCAACCGGTTCGGCCAAGCACAAGCACCACGTGCGCGCGCATCTGCGCCACGTCGCTGCCGAGAGCGGCGACCTCAACCTGCAATCGAACATCGCCCTGGTGGTCGACCAGAGCACCGGCCAGCCGGTGTTCGCCAAGAACATCGACGAAGTCCGTCCGATCGCCTCCATCACCAAGCTGATGACCGCGCAGGTGCTGCTGGACGCGCAATTGCCGATGCAGCAACTGGTAAAGATCACCGACGCCGATGTCGACACCGAAAAGAACAGCCGCTCGCGCCTGCGCGTCGGCGCCGAGCTGACCCGCACGCAATTGCTGCAACTGGCTTTGATGGCTTCCGAGAACCGCGCCGCCCATGCGCTGGCGCGCACCTATCCGGACGGCATGCAGGCTTTCGTGCTGCTGATGAACCAGAAGGCCAAAGCCCTGGGCATGGCCAACACCCATTTCATCGAGCCCACCGGCCTTTCCAGCAGCAACGTTTCCACCGCTTCCGACCTGGTCAAGCTGGTGCGTGCCAGCGAGCGCTATGCGCTGATCCGCGAGTACACCACCACCTCTTCGCGGGAGATGGAAGTGCTGGGGCGGGTGGTGGCGTTCCACAACACCAACCGCCTGGTCGGCAGCGAGTCCTGGGACATCGTGCTGTCGAAGACCGGTTTCATCAACGAAGCCGGGCGCTGCCTGGTGATGCAGGCGCGCATCGAGGGCCGCCCCCTGACCATCGTGCTGCTGGACTCCTACGGCCGCCTCACGCGCATCGGCGACGCCAACCGCATCCGCAAATGGCTGACTTCGCAGGCAGGGCAGGCCGGGCACGTGAGCGCCACCGGCGAGGCTGCCGGCGGCTGAACGCCCGCGGCCTTAAGCCGCGTGGCCCAGGGAGCGCGAGATGCGCGCCGCGGTTTCCTGGATCAGAGGGGTCCAGGCATCCGATTTCTGGCGCTCCGCGGGGGCGGAAACCGACAACCCCGCAATCAACTGGCCGGCATCGTCCCAGACTCCGGCGGCGATGCAGCGCACGCCGATTTCCGCTTCTTCCTGGTCCAGCGCATAGCCCTGCTTGCGCACGTCGGTCAGTTCGCGGTTGAGTGCGGTGAGCGATTTCAGGCTGTGCGGGGTATACGCCTTCAGGCCGGTGCGCTCGGCGTAGGCCTTTACCGATTCGGCTTCGTCGCGCGCCAGGTAGAGCTTGCCGGCGGCGGTGATGTGCAGCGGCGCGCGTGCGCCGATCACCTGCACCACCCGCATCATGGAGCGGTTTTCCGCGGTGCGCTCGACGTAAATGATCTCGTCGCCCTGGCGTACCGACAGGTTGACGGTCTCGCCGGTGGCCGCGGCCAGTTCGCGCATATAGGGCAGGGCGATGTCGCGCACCGAGAGGCGCGAGCGCACGATGTTGCCGAGTTCGAGAAAGCGCATCCCGAGGGCGTAGCTGCCGCCCTCGCCGCGGTCGGCAAAGCCGTTTTGCACCATCACGTTGAGAATGCGGTGCGCGGTCGAGGGGTGCAGGCCGGTGGCGGCGGCCAGCGACTTCAGGCTGGCGGGGTCTGGCGTTGCGGTGAGCGCATCGATCAACTGCATCATGCGGTCGATCACCTGGATCGGCGTTTTCGCTTCTTCGTTCACGGCTGGCCGCGCATTGCGCTAGGAGCGGATTTCATATGGTGAAATTTTACCCGGATTCGCCCCTGGCTCACCGGCGCCCCGGGCGCCGTTGCCGTAATGCCGTAAAGTATGGTCGAGGAGAGGCGCCCGAGCCAAGACGCAGCGGGCTGGCGGCGAAGAGCTATTTTTAGGCAACTGAAAAACGGCATGACCTGGTTCAAGAACAACGATCTGGCTTCCATCCCGGGCATGACGCGAATACCGGAACCAGGCTATCGCGCCGACATCGACGGTTTGCGCGCCGTCGCCGTCCTCTGCGTGGTCGGCTTTCATGCCGTGCCCGAATGGCTGGGCGGCGGCTTTTGCGGCGTCGATATATTTTTCGTCATTTCCGGCTATTTGATCAGCGGCATCATCCGCCGCGAGCTGGCGCAGGGGAGCTTCAGCTTCTCACGGTTCTACACAAGGCGTGTCCTGCGCATTTTTCCCGCGCTGGCGCTGGTGCTGTTCACCTGTCTCGTGGCCGGCTGGCTGGTGTTGCTGCCGGCGGAAAATGCGCGCCTGGGCTGGCAGGCCGCCGCCGGCGCCGCCTTTGTTTCGAATCTTGCGCTGTGGGGCGAGGCTGGCTATTTCGACGTTGCCGCCGCCACCAAGCCGCTGTTGCATCTCTGGTCGCTAGGCATCGAAGAACAGTTCTATATCGTCTGGCCCCTGCTGCTGGCTTTCCTGTGGCGCCGGCGCTGGTCTTTTGCCGCCGTCGCTGGTGCGCTGGCGGCTGCTTCTTTCCTGCTTAACGTGGCGACCGTGGCCAGCCACCCGGTGGCCGCTTTCTACTCGCCGCTGTCGCGCGGCTGGGAATTGATGGCCGGCGCGCTGCTGGCCCACCTGCAGGCGCGCGGCGCACCCGCGTGGCCAGGAAGCGCGGAGTCGAGATCGGTGGCCGGGCTGCTGTTGATGGGGCTGGGCGTGGTGTTGTTGAATCAGCAATCACAGTTCCCCGGCTGGTGGGCCCTGCTTCCGGTGGTGGGTGCGGGATTGCTGATCTCGGCGCCCGGCGCCTGGATCAACCGCAAGTTCCTGTCGCAGCCGGTGCTGGTCTGGGTCGGCCTGATCAGCTATCCGCTTTACCTCTGGCACTGGCCGATTCTTTCATTCGCGCGCATTTTGAACGGGCAGACACCCTCCCTGGAATTGCGCCTGGGGGCGGTTTTGCTGGCGTTCGTCCTGGCCTGGATCACCTGGCGGATAATCGAGCGGCCGATGCGTTTCGGCGGGTTCGGGCGGGCCGCGAATTGCGCGCTGCTGTGCGCCGGCATGGCGCTGGCCGGCTGCGTCGGCTACGGCCTGTCAGTCATCGCGCAGGGGATGAATGCGGCGTACACATCGACCGTTGCCGGCAAGGCTGCGCCCAGATTTCCGCTGCTGCCCTGCCCGGATTCCCTGCAGGACCAGGCGCTGCCGCTGAACGTCTGCGCGAGGTCGGCGCAGGAGCCGCTCACCCGCGCCCTGTTCGGCGATAGCCATGCCGACGACAAGTTTCCCGGGATTGCGCAACTCGACCATGCGCATGGCTGGGTATTGGCGGCCAGTACCAGTTGCCCGCCGCTGAACGGCGTCAGCCTGGTGGCCGAGGTCACGCAATGCCAGCAGCGCAGCGAAAGGGCGACACGCTGGCTGCTCGCGCATCCGCAGATCAAGCTGGTGGTGCTTTCCTTCTGGGGCAACACGCTGCTTCCTTCCTATGCGGCCGACCATACCTCTGCGGCCAGGCCGCGCGTGGTCACCATTGCCGGGCCGGCCGGCGAGCGCGGTGCGCCGATGGAATTGTTCGAACGCGGCCTGGAAAATACAATATCCATCCTCGAGCGCGGCGGCAAGTCGCTGGTGTTGCTGGTCGACACCCCGGAATTGCCCTTCTTTGCCTATGATTGCGTGCGGCGTGCGGCGGCCTTCAGGTGCCGGTTGAGCCGCGAGGAAGTGCTGGCGCGGCAATCGCAATTGCGCGCCATGGTGGGCCGGATGCATGCCCGGCATCCCGGCATGCGGATTTACGACCCGCTCGACTGGCTGTGCCCGGGGCGGGAGTGCCGCATGCCGGACGACACCATGTCGTTCTATCGCGATTCCCACCACTTGAGCCTGGCGGGGAGCGACTACTATGCCAGCCGGTTTTTGCCCTGGCTGGAGAACGCACCGCCGACGCTTGCAGCCGGCCCCGGTTTGTCCGCCAAGTAGGAGCACGCCGACGGTTGCGCCGTTATACTCCCGGTGTCGCGCCTGTGCCGCGGCGCTCGCCGCATTTCTGTCCTTGTCCCCGATGAACGCCCCTGATCTTTCCCGCCTGAAAATCGACCGCAGCGGCAGCAAGGGGCCGCGCACGCGCAAGCGCGGCGGCAAGCTGCTGTGGGGGCTGATCATTCTCGCCTTGCTGCTCGCCGGCGGCGCCTGGCGCTATGTCACCGCGCCGGTGAAGGTGCAGACAGTTACCGTCACCACCGCCTTTCCCTATCAGGGCGCCACCCTGATGAATGCCACCGGCTACGTCGCCGCGCAACGCAAGGCGGCGCTGGCTTCCAAAGCCACCGGGCGGCTGATCTGGCTGGGCGTGCTCGAAGGCAGCAAGGTGAAGGAGGGCGAGGTGGTCGCCAAGCTGGAATCCAGCGACGTCGCCGCCACCGCGGACCAGGCGCAAGCCAATGTACGCCAGGCCCAGGCCAACCTGGTGCAGGGGCAGGCGGAGCTGAAGGACGCGCAGGCGAACCTCAACCGCACCCGTGAACTGGTGGAAAAGAAATTCGAATCGCAGGCGGTGCTCGACCAGTCGATTGCGCGCTACGACAAGGCGCGCGCCGCCCTGGCCGGCATGCAGGCGGCCATCGGTGTGGCGCAGGCGGGCGAGCGCGGCGCGCGCGTGGGTGTGGAGCAGACCCTGATCCGCGCGCCGTTCGACGGCGTGGTGCTGACCAAGGCGGCCAATATCGGCGACGTCATCACGCCGTTTTCCAACGCCGCCGACAGCAAGGGCGCGGTGGTGACAATTGCCGACATGAGCACGCTGGAAGTGGAGGCCGATGTTTCCGAATCCAACATCGGCAAGGTAGCGGTGGGCACGCCCTGTGAAATACAGCTGGATGCTTTTCCCGAGCAGCGCTTCCAGGGCAATGTCTCGCGCATGGTGCCGACGGTGGACCGTTCCAAGGCTTCGGTGATGGTGAAGGTCAAATTCAAGCAGCTGGATCCGCGCATCCTGCCCGATATGAGTGCCAAGGTGGCGTTTCTGGAGCGCGAGATGGCGCCGGACCAGCGCAAGGCGCTCACCGTGATCAATCCGCAGGCAGTGGTCGAGCGCGACGGCGCCAAGGTGGCCTTCGTGCTGCAGGGTGATCGCGTGCATCAGGCGCCGGTTACCCTGGGGGCGAAAATCGGTGATGCGGTGGTAGCCGGCGGCGTCGCGCCCGGCGACAAGGTGGTGCTGACGCCGCCGCCGCGCCTGCGCGACGGCGCAGCAGTGCAACCCGAGACGAAATAGGCGATGTGCCCGTCGGCATGAGCGAGGCCATCATTTCGATTCGCCGCGTGGTGAAAAACTACATTCGCGGCGGCCAGACGGTGAAGGTGCTCGAAGGCATCAGCCTGGAAATCGTACGCGGCGAGTTTGTCGCACTGATGGGGCCCTCCGGTTCGGGCAAGAGCACCTTGCTCAACCTGATCGCCGGCATCGACAAGCCCACCAGTGGCGAGTTGCTGATCGACGGCGAAGACATTACGAAATTGCGCGAAAGTGAATTGGCGCACTGGCGCGCCGCCAAGGTCGGGTTCATTTTCCAGTTCTACAACCTGATGCCGGTGCTGACCGCGCTGGAAAATGTCGAGCTGCCCCTATTGCTTACCGACCTGCCGCGCCGCGAGCGCCGCGAACGCGCTGCCCTGGCGCTGGAAATGGTCAACCTGTCCGACCGCCTGGACCACACGCCCAACGAGCTCTCCGGCGGCCAGCAGCAGCGGGTGGCGATCGCCCGCGCCATCGTCACCGACCCGGCCATCCTGGTGGCGGATGAACCCACCGGCGACCTCGACCGCGACTCCGCCAATGAGGTGCTCGGCATGCTGCAGCGCCTGAACCGCGACCTCGGCGCCACCATCGTCATGGTGACCCACGACCAGCGCGCGGCCAACGCGGCCCAGGTGATCATGCATCTGGAAAAAGGTGTGCTGGACTCGCGCGAGGAAACCGTGCAGATCAAACACTAGGCGGGCTGACGGCACATGTTCTATCTCGGCCTGATCCTGCGCAATGCGCTGCGCCACAAGCTGCGCAGCCTGCTGACCCTGGCGGGCCTGGTGGTGGCGATCCTCGCCTTCGGTTTGATCTCCACCGTGGTCGGCGCCTGGTACGCGAACTCCGAGGCGGCTTCCAACGCCCGCCTGGTGACACGCAACGCGATCTCGCTGGCCTTCTCGATGCCGATTTCCTACAAGCAAAAGATCCGCTCGGTGGAAGGGGTGAAAGACATCACCTACGCCAACTGGTTTGGCGGCATCTACAAGGACCCGAAGAATTTCTTTCCGCAATTCGCCATCGACCCGGAAAGCTACCTGCGCATCTACCGCGACTATCTGTTGCCGGAAGACGATTTGCGCAATTTCATCCGCGACCGCAAGAGCTGCATCGTCGGGCGCCGCCTGGCCCAGGCCTACGGCTTCAAAGTCGGGGATACCTTGACCCTGAAAGGAAGCATTTTCCCCGGCGACTGGGAATTTGTCGTGCGCGGCATCTACGACGGTCGCGAGGCGAAGACCGATACGTCCCAGCTATTCTTTCATTGGGAACTGCTCAACGAGACAATGAAAAAGGTGACGCCGCGGCGTGCCAACTACGTCGGCGTCTACGTGGTCGAAATCGCCAACCCGGAGGATGCCGCGCCGGTCAGCCAGGCCATCGATGCGCTGTTCAAGAACTCCGCCTGGGAAACGCTGACCGAAACCGAGCAGGCCTTCCAGCTCGGCTTCGTCTCGATGATCGAGGCCATCGTGGTGGCGATCCGCCTGATGTCCTATGTAGTGATCGTCATCATCCTGGCGGTGATGGCCAACACCATGGCGATGACGGCGCGCGAGCGCTTGTCCGAATACGCGACGCTGAAGGCATTGGGCTTCAGCCCGCGCTACGTCGCCGCGCTGATCTTTGGCGAAAGCCTGACGCTCGCCGCCATCGGTGCGGTGTTCGGCATCGCGCTCACCTTTCCCGCCGCGCGTGGTTTCTCCGCGCTCACCGGCACCCTGTTCCCGACCATGCAGGTGGCGGATGCGACTGTGTGGCGCCAAGTGGTCAGCGCACTCATCGTCGGCGTGCTGGCGGCTGCCGTACCGGCATGGCGCGCCGCGCGGGTGAAAATCGTCGACGGCCTGCGGAGCATCGGGTGAAGGTTCCTTACCTCTACAGCTATCGCAACCTATGGGCGCGCAAGCTCACCACCTTGCTCACAGCCGGCGGCATGGCGCTGGTGGTGTTCGTCTTCGCCGCCGTGCTGATGCTCGATGCCGGCCTGCAAAAGACGCTCGTCGATACCGGCTCCTGGGACAACGTGGTGGTGACGCGGCGGGGCGCCGAGTCCGAGGTGCAAAGCATCGTCGACCGGGCGCAGGCCAACACCATCGAGTCGCAGCCCGAGGTGGCGCTGGGCCCCGGCGGGCGCTCCATGCTGTCGAAGGAATGCGTGGTGCTGATCTCGCTGGTCAAGCGCGGCACCGACAAGCCGGCCAACGTGATCATCCGCGGCACCAGCCCGACGGGCCTGACCCTGCGCCCGCAGTTGCACATCGTCGCCGGCCGCATGTTCAAGCCGGGCAGCAACGAGATCGTCACCGGCCGCTCGGTGGCCGAGCGTTTCGGCGGCGCCGGCCTGGGGGAGTCGATGCGCTTCGGCGGGCGCCAGTGGGTGGTGGTCGGCGTGTTCGACGCCGGTCACAGTGGCTTCGATTCGGAAGTGTGGGGCGACGCCGAGCAATTGATGCAGGCGTTTCGCCGCAGCATTTTTTCCTCGGTGATTTTCAAGCTCAAGGACTCGCAGACCTTCGACGCCTTTGCCGAGCGCATCCGCACCGACCCGCGCCTGACCGTCGATGCCAAGCGTGAGACCCGCTACTACGCCGACCAGTCGGAAAAGCTCTCCGCCTTCATCAGCTACCTCGGCCTGGTGCTCTCCGCCATTTTTTCCATCGGCGCGATGATCGGCGCGATGATCACCATGTACGCCGCGGTGGCCAATCGCACCGCCGAGATCGGTGCCCTGCGCGCGCTCGGCTTCCAGCGCTACGCCATCCTGCTGACCTTCCTGGCCGAGTCGCTGCTGCTGGCGCTGGTGGGTGGCGCGGCCGGGCTGTTCCTGGCCTCGTTCATGCAGTTCTTCAGCATTTCCACCATCAACTTCCAGTCTTTCGCCGAGCTGGCGTTCAGCTTCACGCTCAACCCCGGCATCGTCGTCCGCTCGCTGATTTTCGCCTTGTTCATGGGTTTGATCGGCGGCTTTCTGCCGGCGCTGCGCGCGGCGCGCATGAACATCGTCGATTCGCTGCGGGCCGCCTGATTCCGATCCGTTTGCGGGTGGCAGGTGCCGGGGCCGGATGATATGCTTCACTTATGCGCCGTTTGGCGGTGAAGGAAATCATCATGAACATGAACGATCTGCAAAACGACCTGGCGCCATTCTGGATGCCGTTTACCGCCAATCGCCAGTTCAAGCAGGCGCCGCGCCTGCTCAGCGAAGCGAAAGGCATGTACTACAAGACCCCGGACGGCCGCGAGATTCTCGACGGCACCGCCGGCCTGTGGTGCGTCGCTGCCGGCCATTGCCGCGACGAGATCGTCGCCGCTGTGCGCGACCAGGTCGGCCGCATGGACTTCGCGCCTACCTTCAATATGGGCCACCCGGTGGCCTTCGAGACCGCCAGCCGCCTGGCCGCCATCACCCCGCCGGGCCTGAACCGTATTTTCTTCACCAACTCCGGTTCCGAATCGGCCGACACGGCGATGAAAATCGCGCTGGCCTACCATCGCGCCCGCGGCGACACTTCGCGCACCCGCTTTATCGGCCGCGAGCGCGCCTACCACGGCGTCAACTTCGGCGGCATGAGCGTGGGCGGTATTCCCGGCAACCGCAAGATGTTCGGCTCTTCCATGCTGCCCGGTGTCGACCACCTGCGCGCCACCCACGACATCGAACGCAATGCATTTTCCAAGGGCCAGCCGGCACACGGCGCCGAGTTCGCCGACGAACTGGAGCGCCTGGTCGCCCTGCACGATGCTTCCAACATCGCCGCCGTCATCGTTGAACCGCTGTGCGGCTCCGCCGGCGTGCTGGTGCCGCCGAAAGGTTACCTGGAACGCCTGCGTTCGATCTGCGACAAGCACGGCATCCTGCTGATATTCGACGAAGTCATCACCGGCTTCGGCCGCCTGGGCGGCGCCTTCGCCTACGACGTCTTCGGCGTCAAGCCCGACCTGATGACCATGGCCAAGGCGATCAACAACGCCACCATCCCGATGGGCGCGGTGGCGGTGAAGCAGGAAGTGCACGACGCCGTCATCAACGCCACCCCCGAAGGCGGCATCGAATTCGCCCACGGCTACACCTATTCGGCCCACCCGGTGGCCTGCGCCGCCGCCAACGCAACGCTCGCTTTGTACGAAAAAGAAAGGCTGTTCGAGCGCGCCGGGAAAATGGCGCCGTTCTTCGAAGCCGCCGCGCACGCCCTCAAGGGCACGAAGCACGTCATCGACATCCGCAACTACGGCCTGGTGGCCGGCATCGAGATGCAGCCGCGCACCGGCGCCGTCGGCAAGCGCGGCTATGAGGCCCTGGTAGGTTGCTTCGAAAAGGGCCTGATGGTGCGGGCCACCGGCGACACCATCGCCGTCTCGCCGCCGCTGATTGTGGAAGAAGCGCAGATCGAGCGCATTTTCTCGACCATCGCCGAAGTCATCAAGAGTATCGACTAGAAGCGTTGGCGTACCGGGCAAGCCCGCCGTGAGCGGGCTTGTTTTTTTGTAGCTCCCCGGCCAGTGCCGCCGGTGCGCTTACGGCAAGGCGCCCGCTTTCAGCCGGCGCGCCGGTCCGCTTCGCGGCCGATGCCGGCGTAGTGCTCGCGCTTGGCTTCGTACATGCGCTTGTCGGCCTGCTTTTGCACCATCTCCAGGCTCTGGCCGGTGTAACCGGTGGCCACGCCGGTGGAAAAAGACAGGCGCGGGCCGGTGTAGAACTGGTTGTTCATGTCGATCAGCGACTGCATTTGCGCCAGCTTCAGGCGCGCGGCGCGCTCGTCCTGGAACGGCAGCAGGATGGCGAATTCATCGCCGCCGACGCGCGCCGCGGTGTCGTTCTCGGTAACGATCTTGGCGATCACCTCGCCGGCGCGGCGGATCAGCGCGTCGCCGGCCTCGTGGCCGCCTTCGTCGTTGGCCTTTTTCAGGCCGTTCAGGTCGATCATCATGATGCTGGCCGGGTAGCGCTCGTCCCTTTGCACCTGGTGGCGCCGTTCCTCGAAAAAAGTGCGATTGCGCAGGCCCGTGAGCACATCGTGGGTGCCGAGGTAGGAAAGATAGGCTTCGGCCTTTTTGCGCGCGGTGATGTCGGAAATCGCGATCAGCACACGGTCCCAGGTTTCCTCGGCGCCGGGCAGGGGCGAGCAGCGCATCAGGATGTCCACCGGCTCGCCGTTCAGCGCGTAATTGACGCCTTCGTATTCGGAGTCGAGCTTGCCGTTCCACATGTCGAGCAACTCGTGCTCCCAGTGCAGGCGCATGCCGTCGCGGAAAATCTTGTCCAGGTTGTTGATCAGCTCGTCCTTGCTGGCGGCCTGGAACATGGAAAGCGTGCGGTGGTTGACGTCCAGCACCTTGATCAGCTTCAGGCTCTCGGTCACCACCTGCGGGTTGTCGGCCAGGTGGCGGGCGAAATTGGTGATGCCTTCGGCGCGCAACTCCGCCAGCCAGGCCTTGACCGCGCTGTAGTCTTCAACCCAGAGGGACACCGGCGAATACTCGAACAGGCCCTTGGCATAGTTCTCGTTTTCCGCTGCGCGGTCGAGCGCGCGCTTGCGATCGGTGATGTCGACTAGCGAAAGCAGGATGCGCGACCAGTCGTGCTCATGCCCGGGCAGGGCGCGGCGCGAAAGGTGGATGTAGATCGGCGTGCCGTCGAGTGCGTAGTTGATGCCCTCGATGCCCAGCTCCAGGCGGCCGTGCCACATGTCTTCCAGCTCGGTGCGGAAATGCGCGCGCATGTCGTCGCGGAACACCCGGTGCAGGTTCGACAGCAGCACTTCGCGCGAGGGCGCGCGGAACATCTTCAGCGTGTAGTCGTTCACATCCAGCACTTCGATGCTCGCCATGCAGGATTCGACCACATGCGGGTGCTGGTCCAGATAGGCGGGAAAATCGGTCACCCCCTGGGCACGGATGTCGTCCAGCTGGCGGCGGATCATGCCGTAGTCCTCGATCCACAGGGAGACCGGGGAGTGCTGGTAAACGTCGTGAAAATCGAGGTCCAGGTTCATGAGCGCAGGCTTATGTGCTGTCACGGGCAGGTGGTGCCCGGAACGCCCAAGCATACCGCCAAAGTGATCATGTCCAATTGCAAGAATAGGACCGGTTTTTTGGTGCTTGGCCGCGGCATCCCTTGAGGGACGCAGCGAGGTTTCAGAGAGTGATTTCCAGATTGTCGATCAGGCGCGTCGCACCCAGGCGGGCGGCCGCCAGGATCACCAGCGCACGGTCTTCCGGGCTGGGGGCCTGCAGGTCGCTCTGGCGGCGGATGGCGATGTAGTCCGGTTTCCAGCCGCGCGCGGCCAGGGCCGCCATTTCCTGCAGTTCGATGCGCTGGAAATCGCGCTTGCCGGCGGCGATCTCGGCCCGCCCCCGTTTCAGTGCCAGCGACAGGAACACCGCCTCCTTGCGCTCGGCGGCCGAAAGATAGCCGTTGCGCGAGGAAAGCGCCAGGCCGTCCGGCGCGCGCACCGTGTCGGCCAGGATGATCTCGATCGGCAGCGCCAGCTGGCTCACCATGTTTTTCAGCACGATGCACTGCTGGTAGTCCTTTTTGCCGAAAATCGCCGCCTTCGGCTGCACCATGTTGAACAGCTTGAGCACCACGGTGGCGACGCCGCGAAAATGCCCGGGGCGAATCGCGCCGTCGAGAATCTGCGAAATCTCCGGCGGTTCCACCGCGTAGGTCTGCGGCTCCGGGTAGATTTCCTTTTCGTCCGGGGCGAACACCACATTGCAGCCGGCGGCCTCCAGCTTGTCGCAGTCGGCCTTGAGGGTACGCGGGTACTTGTCGAAATCCTCGCGCGGGCCGAACTGCATGCGGTTGACGAAAATGCTCACCACGGTGCAGGCGCCGCGCGGCTTGGCGTTGTTCACCAGCTGGATATGGCCCTCATGCAGGTTGCCCATGGTCGGCACCAGCACGTTGTTCGGCTCGCGCTGCAGGCGCTCGCGCAATTCGGCGACGGAATGTATCAGGTCCATGGTAGTCCTACGGGAAGCGCTGATCAGTTACCTGAACACATACACGCTTGGCAAGCTTCTCTCTGGAATCGGGGGATGTTAAGGGGGCGCAGCCCCCTTAATCAAAAAAGTTTTCCCGGGGGCGCTACTTTAACCTACCCGGTTGAAATACTCGCGCCGTCCCTTCATGCCGCGGATGTGCGCGAGCAGCAGTGAAAAGTCCTCGTCGGAATCGATGAAATTGAAGTGGTCTGCATTCACCATCAATAGCGGCGCCGCTTCGTAATGGTGGAAAAACCGCGTATAGCGCTCGGCCAGGCGCAACAGGTAGCTCTCGGCGATCGGCTGCTCGTGGGCGATGCCGCGCCGGCGCACCCGGTCCACCAGGGTCTGCGGCTCGGCCTGCAGGTAGATCACCAGGTCGGGCACCGGCGCCTGCGGCTTAAGGTGGCGATACATCTGCTCGTACAGCGATAGTTCGTCATCGTTCAGCGTCAGGCGGGCGAACAGCGGGTCCTTTTCGAACAAAAAGTCGCCCACCGTCACACCCTTGAACATGTCGGGCTGCTTCAATTCAGACAACTGGTGGATGCGCTGGAACAGGAAGAACAATTGCGTCGGCAATGCGTAGCGCGGCATGTCCTTGTAGAACTTGGGCAGGAAGGGGTTTTCTTCCGGCACTTCCAGCATCAGCGCGGCATTCGCCACTTGCGCAATGCGCCGGGCGAGCGAAGTCTTGCCGGCCCCGATGGGACCCTCGACGACAATGTGGCGCAGTTTTTCGGGGAGGACGCTCATGCTCTCGTGTCACTCCCGTGCGAGCGGGAGTCCATAATTATTATTTGATCACTGCCATTCCCGCTTGCGCGGGAATGGCGGTGAGTGGAACCAGGTGCCGCGAATCAATTGCGGAAAACAAAATAAACGGCGCTCATGATACACAAGCCCGGCGCAAGAAAACCGCCGAACGCAGGGGCAATATGCCGCGCATCATGGCAGCTTGCGGATTGGCTGGCCGGCCACCGCGCCGAGCAGCTCGCGGATTGCGCCGTGGCCGAAAATCAACAGGTCGGGAGCAATTTCCGCCAGCGGAATCAGGACGAAGGCGCGCTGGTGCATGCGCGGATGCGGCAGGGTCAGCGTGGGTGTTTCCATCCGCAGATCGCCGTAGAGCAGCAGGTCAAGGTCCAGTGTGCGCGGCGCGTTGCGGTAGGAGCGCTCGCGGCCGTGCTCCTGCTCGATGCCCTGCAAGGCGTGGAACAGGTCGAACGCGTCCAATCGTGTATCGAGCGCGGCGACCGCATTGCAATAGTCGGGGCCGCCGGCATCGACGGGCGCGGTGGCATACAGCGAGGATTGCGCGGCCAGTGCGGTGTCGGGCAAGTGGCGCAGTTGCACCAGGGCCGCACGCAGGGTCGCGGCCGGATCGCCGAGATTGGCGCCCAGGGCCACATAGGCGCGCACCGCGGCCGGCATGTGCGGTCAGTCGCCGCCGGAGTCGGTGGCGGACCCGCCAGCCGAAGAGGCGTCGGTGACGCCCGCCGCCTCACCGTCCTTGCCCGGCGCGCGGCGCCGGCGGCGGCGCTTTTTCTGCTCGCCGCCTCCTGCCGGGGCGGCGATGGTCATCTCATTGCGTTCGTCTGCGGCGGCGTCGTAAAAGCGGGTCCACCAGTCGCCGATTTCGCGGTCGATCTCGCCGCTCTCGGCGCGCAGCAGCATGAAGTCGTAGGCGGCGCGAAAGCGCGGATGCTCCAGCAGCTTGAACGGGGTGCGCCCGTTCATCCGCTCGAAGCGCGGCTGCACCGACCAGATTTCGCGCATGTCGGCGACAAAGCGGCGGTTGATCGCCAGTTTTTCGGTCTGGGTGTCGAGCACCACGTTCATCGCCTCGTACAAGGCCGGCATCGAATGCTCGCCCTTGGTCTTCATCTCGTTCCAGGTCTTCAGCACTTCGTGCCAAAGCAGGGCGGCGAACAGGAAGCCCGGCGCCACGCCCTTGCCGAGCAAAATGCGCTCGTCGGTGCGCGCCAGGGCCAGCATGACGAATTTCTCGCCCATCGGCTGCTCGAGGATGACGTCGAGCATCGGCAGCAGGCCGTGGTGCAGGCCCTCGCCGCGCAACTGCTTGACCGCCGCCACGGCGTGGCCGGAGAGCAGCATCTTGATCATCTCGTCGAACAGCCGCGAGCTGGGCACGTTGGAGAGCAGCGGCGCCACCGTGGGAATCGCCGCGCGCGTCTTCGGGTCGATGGCAAAGCCCAGCTTGGCGGCAAAGCGGGCGACGCGCAGCATGCGCACCGGGTCTTCGCGATAACGCGTTTCGGCGTCGCCGATGATGCGCAGCACCTTCTTGCGCAGGTCGCCGACGCCGCCGTGATAGTCGATTACCGATTCGGTGGCGGCGTCGTAGTAAATAGCATTGATGGTGAAATCACGGCGCGCGGCATCGTTGACGATGTCGCCGAAGGTATTGTCGCGCAGCACGCGGCCGTGCGCGTCGGTCTCGGCTTCCTTCACGTCGGCCGTGCGAAAGGTGGAGACCTCGACGGTTTCGGAACCGAACAGCACGTGGACGATGCGAAAGCGGCGGCCGATCAGGCGTGAGCGGCGGAAGGTGGCGTGCACCTGGTCCGGCGTGGCGTTGGTGGCGACGTCGAAATCTTTCGGCGGCAGGCCCAGCAGCAGGTCGCGCACCGCGCCGCCCACTACGTAGGCTTCGAAACCGGCGCGGGCCAGGCCTTCGACAGTCTGCAGGGCGCCGCGCGACAACTGCTCGCGGCCGATGCCGTGGGCAGCCTTGTCATAGGTCTTGGGGGCCTTGGCGCGGGCGGGCTTGGCGGTCTTGGACTTGCCGCCGAAGACGGAATTGATCAGTTTTTGCAGCATGAGGCCGAATTTTACTCTTTGATGTGCAAATCGAGCACCGGCCAGCCGGATTCCAGCGCTTTTTGCTTGAGCAGCGGGTCGGGATTGACCGCCACCGGATTGGAGACGCGCAGCAGCAGCGGCATGTCGTTGCGCGAGTCGCTGTAGAAATAGCTCTTCGGATAGTCGGAAATCCGCTTGTCCATGGTCTGCAGCCAGGCTTCCACCCGCAGCACCTTGCCTTCCTGGAAACTCGGAATGCCGCGCGGTTTGCCGGTGAAGCGGCCTTCGTGCTCTTCCAGGTCGCAGGCGATCAGGTGCGGCACGCCGAATTCGCGGGCGATTGGTTCGGTGACAAAAGCATTGGTGGCGGTGACACAGCAGCAGACGTCGCCGGCGTCCAGATGTTTTTTCACCAGGGCGCGCGCCGCCGGCGTGATGGCGGGGCGGATCACGCTGTCCATGAAAATCTTGTGCCAGGCATCGAGCTGCTCGCGCGGATGCTGCGCCAGGGGGCCGAGGGCAAAGGCCAGGTACTCGAGGATGTTCAGCGTGCCGGCCTTGTACTGGCTGTAGAAAAAATCGTTGGCGCGGTCATACTCGGAGCCGTCGACCACCCCCTGCTTGACCAGGAAATGGCCCCAGGCATGATCGCTGTCGATCGAGATCAGGGTGTTGTCGATGTCGAACAGGGCGAGATTCATGACAGTTCCAGGAATCTTGATTTCGAGGGGGCCAAGGGGGCGCAGCCCCGTTTCGTCAAGCTCATAGGGGCAGGCTTTGGGTTTCGTTCAGCAATTCGCGCAACAGCGGCAGGGTCACCGGGCGCTTGGCGGTGAGAGAAGCTGTGTCCAGCGCCTCGACGATGCGCATCAGGGTCGGCATGTCGCGGCGCACGTGGGTCAGCATGTAGGCGGTGACCTCGTCGGCCAGGCGCATGCCGCGCGCCTGCGCGTGCGCCTGCAGCGCCGCCAGTTTTTCGGCGTCGGTGAGGGCCGCCACTTCCAGTGACAAACCCCAGGCCAGGCGGCTTTGCAGGTCGTCGCGCAATTTGAGCTGGGGCGGGGGCAGCGGGCCGCTGACGAGCAGGTAGGCCGGCGAGTCGCTGGCGCGCGCCTGGTTGTAGAGATTGAATAGGGCGATCTGCCCGGTGCCGTTCAATGCTTCGCAATTGTCGACCGCCAGGGCCGGCCCGGACTCGATGCCGGCGAGCTCGGGCTGCGCCCGCGCGTCGGCATAGGCCGCGCCGCGCGCCGCGGCCCAGGCCCTCAGCAAATGGCTGCGTCCGCTGCCCTGTCCGCCCCAGAGGTAGAGCGCGCGGGCGCCGGCATCGTTGCCAAAGGCGCGCAGGGCGGCCAGCACCGCGCCGTTGCCCCCGGTGACGAAGTTCTGCAGCGTCGGCAAGGGCGCGTCGGCCAGGCCCAGGAGGAGTTGTTGCGGCGCGACCATGCTTATTTCGTATAAAACGGGCTGGCGAGGTAAAACGCCGTCAGGCGCCGCAGGCCCACCAGCAAGATCGCGCTGGCCGGCAGGGCCAGCAGCACGCCGAAAAAGCCGAATACCTGGCCAAAGGCAAGCAGGGCGAACACTACCGCCAGCGGATGCAGGCCGATGCGTTTGCCGACGATTTTCGGCGTCAGGATGAAACTCTCCAGCACCTGGCCGACGCCGAACACCACCGCCACCACGATCAGCGCGTGGGTGACATTGCCCTGCAGCAGCGCCACCAGCAGCGCGACGGTCAGGCCAGTGCCGAAACCCAGGTAGGGCACGAACACCAGGCCGCCGGTGATCAGGCCGATCGGCAAGGCGAAGTCGAGCCCGCCGATCCACAGCGCGATCGAGTAATACAGGATCAGCAGGCCCATCACCGCCGTCTGCCCGCGCAGGAATTCCGCCAGCACGCTGTCGATCTCGCGCGCGATATCGCCCACCTGCGCATGCCAGCGCCGTGGTACCGCGTTGTCGATGGAAGAGATCAGCAGCGGCCAGTCTTCCAGCAGGTAAAACAGCACCAGCGGGATCAGCACCAGGTTGCCGACGATGCCGGCCAGGGCCAGCCCGCCCAGGCGCAGCGAGGCGAGGATGCGCGCGGACATGCCGTCGTTGCTCTCCCAGTGCTCGGCAATGTAGTTCTTGATGCTATCGGCGTCGAACTGTACCTCCCAGCCGAACCAGTCGTGCAGGCGTGGCGACACCAGCTGGTCGAGCTTGGAAAGCAGGCCCGGCAGGTTCTGCGACAACTGGTGCACCTGCTTGGTCACCAGGGGGGCGACGATCAGGAAGGCCAGCAGCACGCCCACCAGCACCGCGGTCACCATCAGCGCCGCGCCGATCACCCGCGGCACCTTTTTGCGCTCCAGCCAGTTCACCCCCGGGTTGAGGATGTAGGCGAAGATGGCGCCGGCGAGAAAAGGCGTGAGGATCGGGCTGAGAAAATAAATCAGCACCAGAAATGCCAGCCCGAGCGCGGCCCACATCAGGGTTTGCAACTGTTCGGAGCGCAGGGGCATGGATAGGTGGGAGGACAGGCGCAAGCGGGTCGGAAGGGGCGTTGATCACGCCAGGAGGGACAAAAAAGCGGCCCAGCGGGGTAGGGACCACAAGGTCCGGGTTAAAATTACGCCTGCCCGGCGTTTTCCGGGCCGGGCGATGCCCGCGCAGCGCGATTTTACCCTGTCGCCCGAGCGCCAGCGGCCCGGCCGCAAGCTGCCGGTTTTATTGTCCTGCCGCGAGATTTCGCGTTTTTGCCGCTTTTTCCCCCATGAGCCCCACTTCCCCCACCTCCCTCTCCTACCGCGATGCCGGCGTCGATATCGATGCCGGCGATGAACTGGTCGAGCGCATCAAGCCGCTGGCCAAAAAAACCATGCGCGAGGGCGTGCTGGCGGGCATCGGCGGCTTCGGCGCGCTGTTCGAGGTGTCGAAGAAATTCAAGGAGCCGGTGCTGGTCGCCGGCACCGACGGCGTCGGCACCAAGCTCAAGCTGGCCTTTCATTTGAACCGGCACGACACCGTCGGCATCGACCTGGTGGCGATGAGCGTCAACGACATCCTGGTGCAGGGTGCCGAGCCGCTGTTTTTCCTCGACTACTTTGCCTGCGGGCGCCTGGATGTGGACACCGCCGCCCAGGTCGTCGGCGGCATCGCCCGCGGCTGTGAAATTTCCGGTTGCGCGTTGATCGGCGGCGAGACCGCCGAAATGCCCAGCATGTACCCGGATGGCGAATATGATCTCGCCGGTTTCGCCGTCGGCGCAGTGGAAAAATCGAAAATCATCACCGGCAAGACCATCGTCCCCGGTGACGTCGTGCTGGGCCTCGCTTCCTCCGGTGCGCACTCCAACGGTTATTCGCTGCTGCGCAAGATCATCGAACGCGCCAACCCGGATTTCAAGGCCGACTTCCACGGCCGCCCCTTGGGTGACGTGGTGATGGAACCGACGCGCATCTATGTGAAGCCTCTGCTGGCCCTGATGGAAAAAATGAGCGTCAAGGGCATGGCCCACATCACCGGCGGCGGCCTGGTGGAAAACGTGCCGCGCGTGCTGCAGGACAATTTGACGGCCGTGCTGCATCGCGACGCCTGGACCATGCCGCCGCTGTTCACCTGGCTGCAGCAGCACGGCAACGTGGCGGACGCGGAAATGCATCGCGTGTTCAATTGCGGCATCGGCATGGCGGTGGTGGTGGCCGCCGGTGATGCGGACCGCGCGATGGCTGAGCTCAAGGCCACCGGCGAGACGGTGTACCGTATCGGCGAAATCGTCGAGCGCGCCCAAGGCCAGGCGCAGACCGTCGTCGTTTAGGTAATACCCGGCCGCCCATCCTGGCGGCTTTTATCCAGCGTGGCGTCGACCACGCGGCCTAGAAAGAAAAACATGAAGACAAAATCCCTGCGTTCGCTGTTCCTGCTTCCGTTTGTATTCTCGGCCGCGCTGCTCGCCGGCTGCGCCGCTTCTTCGTCAAGTGCGCCGCCCGCCGGCCAGGCCAGCGCCGAAGTGCGCCAGGTGCTCGCGCCCTCCGGCAAGTTGCGCGTCGCCGTCTACGTCGGCAGCCCGACTTCCATCATTCCCGGCGCCACGCCGGCTGACACCCGCGGCGTCGGCTACGAGTTGGGCCGTGAACTGGCGCGCCGCCTGGGCGTGCCCTTCGAGGCGGTGGTGTTCCCGAAAAACGCCGAGTCGCTGGCCTCGATCAAGGAAGGCAGGAGCGACATCACCTTCACCAATGCCACCGCCGAGCGCGCCCGCGACATGGACTTCTCGCAGCCCTTCCTGGACGTTGAGCGCGGCTTCCTGGTCGGCCCGAAGTCGCCGGTACAGCGCCAGGAGGAACTCGACCGCCCGGGCTCGCGTATCGGCGCCTCCATCGGCAGCACCACGGAAGCGACCCTGAACCGCCAGTTCAAGAACATGAAAATCGTGCTCACGCCGACGCTCAAGGCCGCCACCGACATGCTGGCCGCCGGGCAGCTTGACGCTTTCGCCACCAACAAGGCCATCCTGTATGAGATGTCCGACGCGCTGCCAGGCTCGCGCGTGCTGCCCGGCGAATGGGGCTTCGAGCATTTCGGCGCCGGCATCCCGAAGGGCCGCGACGCCGGCCGCGCCTATGTGCGCCAGTTCATCGCCGATGTGAAGGCCGATGGCGCTGTGGCCCGCGCCGCGCAGCGTGCCGGCGTGCGCGGCGTGGTGGTGCCGAAGTAACCTGCAACGGCCGAAAGGCAAGGAAGGCCCGCCGCAAGGCGGGCCTTTTGCTTTCTACGCCGCCATCAGCAGTTCGGCGACTTCCTTCGGCATGGTCACCATGGCGTCGTGACAGGTCGCCAGCTCGATGTATTTCCAGTTCTTGTCTGCCTTCAACTTGCCCTTGAGGCCGTTGAAGTCGGAATAGAAAGGCTGGGTGCAGTCGATATAAGTGCGCGGCAACGCCGCCGCGCCGCCGCCCCTGGCCAGTTCCGGCAGCGACAGGGAACTCAGGTAGGTGCCATAGGGATGCGGTTTGAGGTTGCGATCCACCCAGGCCTGGTCGGCCGCATCGCTGACGCCAAAGGCCGCCGCCGCCGGCACCGGCAGGCATAGCCCCATGCCGGGGCCGCGCCCGGCCGCGTGGCGCGCCGCGATCTGCTCGGGCTTGTGCGAATCGCTCCAGCGCCAGCCGTCGTGGGGCACCGTCGCATCCAGGTAAATCAGTTTCGCCAGGTGGTCGGTGCCGTGCAGGCGGTCGGCCGCGCCGGTGATCATCATGCCGCCGTAGGAATGGCCCACCAGCACGGCATCCTTCACCTCGTAGCGCTGGCACACGCTGACCACGTCCTGCACGTGGGTCTCCAGGGTGATCTGCGGCGACAGCATGTGGGCGTTCTCGCCCATGCCGGAAAGCGAAGGCGTCAGCACCTCGTGCCCTTGCGCGCGCAACAGCGGCGCCACGCGCTGCCAGCACCAGCCGCCGTGCCAAGCGCCGTGGATCAAAACAAAAGTGGTCATGCGGTCTCCCTTAAAAATTGTTCGGTCTCGGCGCGCGCGACATCACCAAGGTCGGCGCGCAGGCAGTCGACGCGCGTGAGCCCGGCCATGCCGCGCAGCCAGGTCAATTGGCGCTTGGCCAGCTGCCGGGTCGCTATGATGCCTTGTTCGCGCATCTCTGTTTGACTCAGATTGCCGTCGATATATTCCCAGGCCTGGCGGTAGCCGACGCAGCGCATCGAGGGCAGGCCGGGCTTGAGCGCGTAACGCGTGCGCAACTGCTTTACTTCGTCGACCAGCCCGGCGGCGAGCATCGCATCGAAGCGCGTGGTGATGCGCTGATGCAGCACCGCGCGCTCGCCCGGCTCGAGCGACAGCGCCAGCAGTGGAAACGGCAGCGCGGTGGGCGCGTTGTGCAGCGAGGCCGACATCGGCTTGCCGGTGAGGCGGATGATTTCCAGCGCCCGGCCGACGCGCTGCGAGTCGCCGGGCGCCAGGCGCGCCGCGGTGACCGGGTCCAGTTCGGCGAGATCGGCATGCAGCGCCGGCCAGCCGCGCGCCGCGGCGTCGGCCTCGA
>DATAZV010000509.1:0-3515 GCA_036271855.1 Burkholderiales bacterium | reverse complement strand
GAGCGGCATCCCGCTTGCCAGTCCAACGCTGATTCTTTCCCTTTCAATTGCGCTCAATTGCCTGTATCCCGTTGTTTCCATTGCAACCCTCCTGGCTGTTTGGCCTAAAGTGTTGCACTTGGAACTTGAGACCAAGCAGTGATTTCGGCTGCGACGGCCGATGCACCCTGAGAAAACCTGAGATTTTTTCGTAATTTCGCCAGCGGGTTCCGGCAAGTGCCGGCCGCGAAACGCAACCGCTACCACAACTGTGTTGGCTCCGGCTGCCAGTCCGGCGCGGTACTGATGTTTGCGATGTTAAAGAGCAAAGCCTCCGAAGCAATACCGCGAGGCCTGTGTCAAACATACGCGAGTCCGTCAACTAAGTGTGGATGATTTTGCGGTCCCGGCGAACCGGTTAAACTACGTGCGTAAAGAAGATTGGACCCGCACTTCCCGATGAATTCGCTTAAGCTTCCCGCCGCCGTCGTGCAACAGCAGCTCGACGCCTACAACGCCAAGAACCTCGCGGCCTGGCTGGCCACCTACGCGCCCGGCGCGGAGCAGTTCATGTTGCATGGCGAACGCCTGGCCCAGGGGCGCGAGGAGATCGGCGCACGCATGGCCGGGCGCTTTGCCGAAGCGGACCTGCATGCGGCCCTGGTGACGCGCTCGGTCACCGGCAATTTTGTCACTGATGTCGAGGTGATCACGCGCAACTTTCCCGAAGGCAAGGGCACGATTGAAATGCTGTGCATCTATGAAGTGGCTGATGGCCTGATACAAAAGGCCTCGTTCGCCTTTGGTGAAAAAAAGCTGGCAGCCTGAACAAAAGAAAAGCAACAATGAAAACCGGCAAGTATTTGTGCAGTAGAGGGTTGGCCCTTTTCCGGCGGGCGTTTGCGCTGGCAGCCTTTGTTGCCGCCGCTGCCGGCCCCATGCCCGCGCATGCGGCCGGCATCTGCGAAGTCAGCGACGACGTGCTGATCGGCACCTGGACGATTGCCAGCGACGGCGGGGTGTTCGAGCAGATGGAGTTCACCACTGCCGGCGAGCAGAACCTCTTCAATTCCTGGCGGAATGAGCGCCCCGAGTTCAGCAACGCCACCTGGGCCCTGGAAAACTGCACCCTGCGCATCACCAAGGTCAACGACCCCTCGCATCCGCTGGTGTTCACCACCAGCATAGGCACCGGCCAGCGCCTCGAATTGCGCGAAAAAGGCCAGCCGCTGGCGCGCTATCGCCGCATCGGCAAGCCGCGTTAGCCTCGGCCGCACTCTCCAACAATCAACCCGCGAGCTCCCATGTCCGAATCCATCGAATCCAGACTGCTATCCCTGGGGCTGACCCTGCCTGCGGTCACCCCGACGCGCGGCAGCTTCAAGGCCTATGTCATCAGCGGCAACATGCTCTACCTCTCAGGCAAGGGCGCGCCGGCGCGCGAGGCGGCCGACCATGTGCCGAAAGTCGGCGCGGAAGTGACGGCGGCGCAGGCGCAGGCCTATGCCAAGGAAGTGGGGCTGAACCAGCTTGCCGTGATCAAGGAAGCGCTCGGCAGCCTGGACCGCGTCAAGCAGGTGGTGAAGGTGTTCGGCATGGTCAATGCGGTGCCGGATTTCACCGGGCACACAGAAGTGATCAACGGCTTCTCGGATTTGATGGTGCAGGTGTTCGGCGACAAGGGCGGGCACGCGCGCTCGGCCGTGGGCGTGGGGTCGCTGCCGCGGGGGTTCGCGGTGGAGATCGAGGCGGTGATTGAGTTTAGCTAAAAGGCCCGGGATCGCCCCGAGCCTGATTTTTACACTGACCCCAATTAATTCAGCGCCTGGTACACCAGAGCGTTGATTTTCTGCCGGTAGTGCCAGCGCATCGGTCCTGGTGTCTGCGCCATGAAGACCACCGCGAGCTCTTCCTTCGGGTCGGCCCACCAGTTGGTGCCGCTGGCGCCCGGCCAGGAAAAGTCGCCGACCGAGCCCATCATGCGTACGATGCCCGGGGTGGTACGCACCGCCATGCCGAGGCCGAAGCCGTAGTCCGCGCGGGTGGGGTCGGCGGCGCCGATCAGGTTTTTGACTTCGGGACCAAGCTGGTTGCTGGTCATGAAATCGACTGTCTTGCGCGAGAGGATCTGCTTGCCGCCGAGCTGGCCGTGGTTCAGCAGCATCTGGGCGAAGCGCAGGTAGTCGCTGGCGGTGGAAACGGCGCAGCCGCCGCCGCAGTCGAATTTGGTGGGTTTGGTCAGGTCCAGCACGGATTGCGGCTTGCCGGTGTCCGGGTCGTTAGGCAGGGGCCGCGCGTAACGGGCCGCTTGATTGGCGGGAACCAGAAAGCCGGTGTCTTTCATGCCCAGCGGCTGGAATAGGCTCTGCTGCAGATATTGGCCGAGACGCTCCTTGGTGATGGATTCGACCACCTGGCCCAGCACGTCGATGGAAAAGCCGTAGTCCCACACCGTGCCGGGCTGGTACATCAAGGGCAGGGAGCCCAGCTTGTCGATGAACTCGGGGCCGGTGTATTCGAGGGCGGCGGAACTGGAAGAGTCGGGGTACAGCTTGTGCACCGCCGTGCTGCCGCGCCCGCCGTAGATGATGCCGGAGGTGTGGCGCATGATGTCCTGGATGGTAATCCTGCGCGCCGCCGGCACGGTGTCGATGATCTCCTTGCCGCCTGCGTCCATGCGCGCCACCTTCATGTTGGCGAACTGCGGCAGGAACTTTGACACCGGGTCGTCGATCAGCACGCGGCCCTGTTCGTAGAGCTGCAACGCGCCGACGGTGACCATCGGCTTGGTCATCGAAGCGATGGCGAAAATGGTGTCGGTGGTCATCGGCACGTTGGCGGCCTTGTCGCGATAGCCGAAGGCCTTGAAGTACACCAGCTTGCCCTTGCGCGCGATGGCGACCACGGCGCCCGGCATGCGGCCGGCCTCGATGTCGGCGCGCAGCACTTCGTCGATATGGGCCAGGCGCGCGGAGGAGAAGCCGACGGATTCGGGCTTGGCACGCGGCAGGGGATCGACAGGAGCGGCGAGGGCGGGCATGGCGAAGAGGGACAGGAGCAGGGCCGGCAGCAGGGTGCGAATTTTCATTCTTTTCGTCTCCGGTTTTATTGTTAGGGAAGCGCGGATATCATACGCTGAGTAATCAAGCAAAACTTTGTGGAAGCGAAGATGAATCAGGACACGCTGTCGAAGGTTGCCGACACCCTGAACAAGGACGGCTGGAACTACACCGTGTTCTTGCGCACCTTCACTGCGCCTTTTTCGCTCGGCACATCGTCGGAGCAGTTGATTCGCAACGCCTTGGGTACGAACGTCACCATTGCGGGCCTCAAACAGGTTTCATTGTCCGAAGTTCTATCTGAAATTGAGCCGTCCATTAGCTATGCCGGAGACAGAAGTGCTGGCCCGGATTCCGAAGTCATAGAATCGAAGGAATTTTCTGAACTGCTCTCCAACTTTTTCGCCGAGATTTCGATAGCGGCGAAGATGGCGACTCTCATTGAAAAATTCTCGATCGACAAAGGGCATCCCGCTT
>DATAZV010000508.1:0-6137 GCA_036271855.1 Burkholderiales bacterium | reverse complement strand
ATCCCGCGCATGTCGGCCTTTCAGCGCAAACACGGGAATGTCGAGATCCGTGTCACGACTTCGCTGGCGCCGGTAAATTTCCGCGAAAATACCTACGATGTGGCGATCCGCGGACAGCAGGAGCCGCTGCCGGACAACAGTTCGCTGGCCTTCATGACCGAGATCATCACCCCGGTCTGCCACGTCGACCTGCTGGAAAAGCTGCGGTCCGGGCGCCCGCAGGACCTGCGCACGCAGACCCTGATCAGCTACGGCACCGAGCCCTATGCCTGGGCCGATTGGCTCCAGGCTGCCGGTGTGGCCGGACTGCGCCCTGCCAATACGCTGCAATTCGAGCAGATGTATTTCGCCCTGCAAGCCGCATCCGAGGGCCTGGGCATCGTCCTGGTGCCCCTGTTTCTGGTGATCGATGACATCGTCGCCGGCCGGCTTTACCTGCCCTTCGGGTTGCATGCGGCCAAACACCGCACCTATTTCGCCAACTTCGATTCGGCGGCGAGAAGCGGCTCGATCGTGCAGGAATTCTGCGCCTGGCTGCAACAGGAGGGGCGCGACACGGAACAATCCGCCAAGGACTGGGCAAGCGGCAAAGGCTGGTCCTGGTAACCCGATTGCACTCGGCTTCCCGGAGCCTGGGCAAAAGCACTCAGATGGACGGCAGCGTGAAGTAGAAAGTGGCGCCCTGCATCGGCGCCGACTCGACCCAGACCCGGCCGCCGTGACGCTCCAGGATGCGCTTCACCGTCGCCAGGCCGATACCGATGCCCTCGTACTCATGCGCGGCATGCAGGCGCGCAAAGGCGCCGAAAATCTTCGGCGCATAGGCCATGTCCAGCCCGCAGCCGTTGTCGGCAACGAAGTAGACCGTTTCGGCACCGGTGCGCCTGACGCCGAATTCCACCCGCGGCCGCGGCATGTTGCGGGTGAATTTCCACGCATTGCCGAACAGGTTGTGCAGCACGGCCTGCACCAGCACCGGATCGCCGCTGCCCTGCAGGCCGGGAGCGATCACCCATTTCACTTCGCGGCCGGGTTCGGCAGCCTGTACCTCCTGCGCCACCGTGTGTGCCAGCGCGCTCAGGTCGAGCTCTGCGCGCGAAATGGCGGCACGGCCGATCTGGGCCAGGTCCAGCAAGCCATTGGTCAGCCGGTCCAGTCGCAGGCTGGCCTCGCGCAGGCGCTCCAGATACTGCCGTCCCTCGGCATTCAGTTCGGAAGAATGGTCGCTTAGCAGTAGCGCGGCAAACCCGTTGATGGCACGCAAGGGGCTGCGCAGATCGTGCGACACCGAATAGCTGAAAGTACCCAGTTCCTGGTTCGACGCCTGCAAGGCCTGGTTGGACGCCTGCAAGTCCGCAGTGCGTTCGGCGACGCGTTGCTCAAGCTCGCGGTTCAGGCCGCGGATACCTTCTTCGGCCGCCGCGCGCGCTTTTTGTTCGCCGATATAGTCCAGCGCAAAGGAAACCTCGCGCGCCAGCTGGTCCATCAGGTCGATCAGCGGCTGGTCGAAAAAGGCGGTCTCGCCGGCGTACAGGACAAACACCCCGATCACCGCGCCCTGCTCCCGCAAGGGAAATACCGCAACCGCCTTGAAACCTGCCTTGATCAGCTTGTCACGCCACGGTGTGCCGATATCGGCGGTGGTGAAATCGTTGTTCACCAGGCTCAGGCCGGTCCGCACCACCTGTCCGGCAGGGCCGCGGCCATAGAGGCTTTCCGGGTCGGCCGAAATGATCACCTGGTCGAAGTAGCCGGTCGGCGCGCCATCGCTGGCGACAATGTTGAGGGTGCCGCTGGCCGCCTCCAGCCGCAGCACGCCCGCCATCCGCAAGCCGCCGTCGCGCACGGCGGAAGCGCAGAGCTGGCGGTACAGCTCGGCGGGTTCGCGGCTGCGGGCGATCGACTGGCTGACCCGGCGAAAGGCCGTATTGAAGCGGCTCAGGCGCTCCAGTCGGCGCTCCGCCTCCTTGCGCTCGGTGATGTCGCGGATGATCAGGTAGGCGCGCTGCTCACCGCCCGAGTTTCTGAAAACCGAGCTGGATACTTCGGCGATGAAGCCGCTGCCGTCCTTGCGCACCAGCGCCAGTTCGCGCTTGAAGCCGCCGGTGCGGTCGCGCTCCTTCAGGGCTTCGGCAAGGCCCGGGGTTTCCGGGCGGATCATTCCATAGCGGCCGACCTGCCGGAATTCCTCGATGGTGTAGCCGAACAGCCGGCACGCAGCCTGGTTCGCTTCGTGGATGGTGCCGTCTGGGGAATTCAGCAACACCGCGTCCACGCTGTTTTCGAACAGCGAGCGATAGTGCTCTTCCCGCGCCAGCAACTCCGACTGCAGGCGCTCGTTGCGCGACAACAGCATGCGCACCGCGATCACGCCCATGATGAACAGCGCCGCGCTGCATGCCACCATCAATTGCAGCAACAGCCGGCCGATGGCGCGCGAACCCTCCCCGAGAACCATGGAAAATTCGTTTTCCAGGGGCGTAAGCAAATCGTTCAGCTCATAGGCACGCGCCATCAGCACGGCCACCTTTTGCGCATCCGGCCGGGGCCTCGTCACCTCCGCATTGACGCCCTCACCCACTGCGTCGAGTTGGACGATCAGGGTGTCGGCCCGGCTCCAGACGGCGATCGCCTGCTCCATATAGGTGACATGCCGGCCCAGGCGGTACAGCCGGACCATGCGGCCGACGTCGTCGTCATGCACCCGTCCGCGCAGGAAGCCCCGGCGCACCACCGCGGCGTCAAAAGCCGGCTTTTCGAGTTCGAGGCGCGCTTCGCGATCACCCAGGGGGATGTTGATGGCGTTGCGAAAACCCCGGTAGTCGGCCACGGCGCCGCTTTGCGCCAGGCGGCGCAAATAGTAGATCGCCTGCTTCTGGCCTTTCGACCACTGGCTCTCGCCGCCGACGTAGGCACGCAGCGCGGATTGAACTTCCATGCTGACCACCGCCGCGCTTACCAGGCCAAGACTGATGGCGAACAGGGCGGCGACGATACGGCGAAACGTCGGATTATGGTTATTGATTTTCCCGGGTCTCATCTCGGCGAGTCATTCAGGCTATATGGCCGAACCCGCCTAATATACGCCCAACTGTTGGCCCCGGCTTTACGCCATTGCGGAGCAAACTACGCGCCCGCGCAGGCTTCTTGCACCGCGCGTGCCAGTTCGACCGCCCCGGGGGTGTCCGAATGCACGCACACGGTAGCAGCGCGCACCGTGATTTCGCGGCCGTTGATCGAAACGGCCTTGCCCTGCGCCAGGGCGCGGCGCACGCGCCCGGCGGCCTCGCCGGGATCGCGAGCGTGGTGTTCGCGGGTGATGATCAGGCCGGCATCGTCACTGTAATCCAGGTCGGCGTAGAACTCGGCGATGAAGGGCACGCCACGCTGCGTATAGACTGCCTCGTGCCGGGTGCCGGCCAGGCCCAGCAGGGGCACGCCGAATACCAGGGCGGCGTCGCAGATCGCATGCGCGACCTCTTCATCGCGCGAGGCGACGCCGTAGAGCGCGCCATGCGGCTTGATGTGGTTGAGCGGCATGCCCTCGGCGTCGAGAAAGGCTTTCAGCGCGCCCACCTGGTAGAGAATGGCCGCGGCCAGTTCATCACGGCGCATTTTCATTTCACGCCGGCCGAAGCCTTGCAGGTCGGGGTACGACGGATGCGCCCCCACCGCCACACCGTGGCGCTTGGCCAGGCGCACCGTTTCGCGCATCACCATCGGGTCGGAAGCGTGAAAGCCGCAGGCGATGTTGGCCCAGGTGACAAAAGGCATCAGCCCGGCGTCGTCACCGCAGCGGTACAGGCCGTAGCCCTCGCCCATGTCGCAATTGATTGGTGTAGTCATCGGCATAGTCTAGGGCCTGTTCACACTAAATCGTCAGCGCGGCGGGGAAGCTGGGGGTGCAGGGCAAGGCACAGGCGACGCGGCGTAGTTATTCTACGCGAGGAGCCTTGTAACGCCGCCATGCGCCCCCAAGCTTCTCCGCCCCTTCGGGTGATCCCCAGAAGGCCCGCATGCGGCGTTGCGGCTCGTTGGCGTAGAACGACTACGCCTGCCTCGCCGCGCCTTGCCTGCGAGCTTTCTGGGGGTCACGCACTGACGATTTAGTGTGAACAGGCCCTAGCCTTCACGCCTGCCAGACGCCATAGCCCTCCTCGCGCAGGCCGACCGCCAGTTCGACCTCCATTTCCTGTGCACCCAGGTAAGGCATGGGATTGAGGTATTCGTAGAGGTCGGGCCGCAGGCGCAAGCCGTAAATCTGCGCGTAGCGGTTGGCCTTGATGCCCTGCTTGTGCTTGGCGAAACGCTCGGCCGGCGTCAACCCGGTCATGCCGACGTAGAAGCAGGGCTTGACGGGATCGTATTCGGGGTTGGCCTTGCGAAAGCGCGGCTCCAGCAACACGGCGCGGTCCAGTTCGATGACGTAGACGCTATGGCGGTGCGGCCCCTTGATCATGCGCCCGAGTATCCCTCATTCCTCGGCCAGCACCGGGCAACGGCTGTCCACCTCCAGCACCCGCTGCGCGGCCAGGCCGGCGCCCAGCACCTGCGCGTCGGCATAGCGCGCACCGACGATCTGCAAACCCAGGGGCATGCCGTGGGTGCCGAAGCCGCAAGGAATCGACAGCGCCGGTACGCCGCAGCCGTTGAACAGCGGGGTGAAGGCGGCATGCCCGCGCGGCCCGGCCGGACGGCCGCCTATCATCGGCGGCGCGACCTGATCCACCGTCCAGGCTTCCACCGGTGCCGTCTGGGTGATCAGAAAGTCGTAGTTGGCCATGAAGCCGGAGAACATCGCAACCAGTTGGTCGCGCAACATCAGCGCATCAGCCACCTGGCTGCTGGATAGTGCCAGCCCGGCTTCGATCTGCGGCACCAGGTCAGGGTCGATCAGGGCCCGATGGGTGGTCAGTCTGGGGCCGTACAGGCGCCCCATTTGCGCCAGTTGCAGGGGAATCAAGGGATATTCGCTGGTACCGGGCGGCCAGGGCGGATCGACCTCTTCCACCTGCCAGCCGGCAGCCGCCAGCTTTCGCACCGCCGCATCGAGGGCGGCGGCGGCATCGGCGTCCGCCGCGAAGCCGCATCCGAGATCGCGACTGTAGGCGACGCGCGGCGGCCGGGCCGGCGATCGGACTGGATAGCTGGGCAGGCCGGCGAAAGCAGGGCTGGAGAGCGGGTCGCGCGCATCGTAGGCACACAGGGCGTCGAACAGGAAGGCCACATCCTCCACATCCCGGCCAATCGAACCGATCACCGAGAGCATGTGGTTCGGGTCTTCGAAACCCCAGGGATTGGGAATCGCCCCCAGAGTGCATTTGAATCCCACCAGCCCGGCATGGGCGGCGGGCCGGCGCGTCGAGCCGCCGGCGTCGGTGCCCAGTGCCCACGGGCCCATGCCGGCCGCCACCGCCGCCACCGCCCCGCCGGAAGAGCCGCCTGGCGTACGCGAGGCGTCCCAGGGATTGCGGGTGAGGCCGTGCAGCAAGGTGCTGGTGAAGCCCTTGCAGGCGAATTCGGAACAGGCTGTCACCCCCAGCGGCAACGCACCGAGTTCGCGCAGGCGCGCCACGCTCCAGGAATCGCGCGGCGCGATGTGGCCGGCGAACAGGTGGGAGCCAAAAGTTGCCGGATGATCGGCGAGCCAGAGGTTGTCCTTCACGGAAAACGGGATTCCCGCCAGCGGCAATTTCTCGCCACGCGCCAGGCGCGCGTCTATTTGGGCCGCTGCCGCCATCACCCTGGCGCTGTCATAGGCGACAAAAGCGTTGTACCGCGGGTTGAAGCGCTCTATGCGGGCACACATTGCCTGTGCCACTTCGCTGGCGGAAAGCCGGCCTGCGCCGACCCCGGCGGCAATCAGGCGGGCTGGCCATTGATGCAGCGGGAGAGAGTCGGAAATTTGCATCTTCGCTTGCTGACCTGTTTCAGGTTGAACGGTTTCTGAAAGGCAAAAACCGCGCCATCAAATGCGCCGGCTGGCCCCACTGTATCCATTTCCGGTGCGCAGGCGTATAAGGACATGTCTCCACTTCACCGCCCTCCAATGCGCCCTTTTTCGATCTCCCGCCTGGCCCGCGTACTTGGCGTGGCCCTGGCGTTCTGTGCCGGTAGCTCGATCGCGCAATCGTCGG
>DATAZV010000507.1:0-13196 GCA_036271855.1 Burkholderiales bacterium | reverse complement strand
CGCCGCCGGCGGTGGAGGCGACGACGATGCGGATCGGCCGGTTCGGAAACGCCTGGCCCCAAGCCGCCTGCCCCAGCGCCAGCCCGCAGGCCGCCAGCAGCAACGCAAAGCGCCGGTATCGAATCGAAGTCATCATTTTGTCTCCCCTAGTCCCTCGCGCATCTTGCGCGGGCCATTTATTCGGTCTTGATATTCGCCGCCTTGATCAGCGCCTTCCAGCGCGTGATTTCCGACTGCAGGTATTTCTCCAGTTCCTCCGGCGCCTCGCCCCCCGGTTCCAGCCCGCGTTCACGATACACGCTCGCCAGCTCCGGGCTTTTCATGATCGCGATGGTCTCCTCCTGCAAGCGTGACAACACCGGCTTGGGCACGTTCGCCGGTGCGAACATCGCATACCAGGTCAGCACTTCATAGCCCGGCAATCCGGCTTCCGCAATTGTCGGCACGTTCGGCAGGGTGGGAATGCGCTTGCTCCCGGTCACCCCCAGCGGAATCAGGCGCTTGGCCGCGATCAGCGGAATCGCCGGCGCCACCGCGACAAAATGCAGCGGCACCTGGCCGCCCAGCGTATCGGCCAGCGCCGGCCCGGCACCCTTGTACGGAATGTGCACCATGCGGATGTCCGCCATGTGCATCAGCAGCTCCATCGACAGGTGCGAAGATTGGCCGGTGCCGCCCGAGGCATAGTTGATCTGCCCCGGCTTGGCCTTGGCCATCGCGATCAACTCCTTCACCGAGCGCGCCGGAAAGCTTGGGTGCACCACCAGGATGTTCTGGCTGGTCGCCAGCATGGTGATGGGCGAAAAGTCCTTCACCGGATCGTAGGAAAGATTCGGGTAATAGCCCGGGTTGATGCCGAACGGCCCCGCATAGCCCAGCACGATAGTGTAGCCGTCCGGCGGCGCGTTCTTGGCGATTTCCGCGCCGATCACGCCATTGCCGCCGCCGCGGTTGTCCACGATCACCTGCGTCTTCAGGCGTTCGCCCAGGCGCTGGCCGACAATGCGCGCGATTTCGTCCGGCGCGCCGCCCGCCGGCGCCGGCACGACAAAGCGGATCGGATGCGAAGGAAAGGCGTCGGCCGCCCCGGCCACGCCGCAAAACATGCCGGCGGCGACCGCCAGCACGCGGGCGAAGTGGTGCGCGCGCATCAGCTCACCCCTTCCTTCAGCGTCGCCCGCGTACCGCTCAAGTCCGGTTGCGCGCGAAACAGCCAGGGCTGGCGCTTCTTGTGCTCCGCCTCGAAGCGGTCGATCTGCTGCGAATACTGCTGGGTGATGCCGATGTCGTCCAACCCCTTGAGCAACTGCTCCTTGCGCTGCGCATCGATCTCGAAGCGCACCGTCTCGCCATAGGGTAGGGTGACGGTCTGCGCCGCAAGGTCGACCGACACCTTGGCGCCAGGATTGGCTTCAAGATGTGCATTCAGTTTTTCCGCTTGCACGTCGCCGATCACCACCGGCAGCAAACCGTTTTGCAAACAGTTGGCGTAAAAAATATCGCCGAAGGAGGGTGCGATCACACAGCGGATGCCGAAGTCCTGCAGCGCATAAATCGCCCCTTCGCGGGTCGAGCCGCAGCCGAAATTGCGCCCCGAAAGCAGGATGCCCGCCTGGTTGAACGGAGCCCGATTAAGCACAAAGTCCTTTTCGCTGCCGTCTTCCGCGAAGCGCTGGTCATAGAACAGAAAATTACGATACCCGGCCGACAGCGGCTTGCGCAAAAACTTGTGCGGAATCAGCTTGTCGGTATCCACGTT
The DNA here is from genome assembly GCA_036271855.1 of Burkholderiales bacterium. GTDB lineage: Bacteria > Pseudomonadota > Gammaproteobacteria > Burkholderiales > JAEUOS01 > JAQGMJ01. The sequence goes on along the minus strand of DATAZV010000507.1, from coordinate 11,437 downwards.
CGCCTGAAATACCGGCGCGGCTATCGCTTCCAGGGTGGTGAAAGCCTCGATGGCGCTCATGCGATCTCCCTCGCGTCGGCCAGGCGGCCAGTGATGGCGGCGGCCACGGCGGAAGCCGGGCTCACCAGGTGGGTCATCGAGCCGCGCCCCTGGCGGCCCTCGAAATTGCGGTTGGAGGTGGAAGCGCAACGCTCGCCCGAAGGCACCTTGTCGCCATTGGAGCCGGTGCACATCGAGCAGCCGGCGTCGCGCCACTCGAAGCCGGCGGCGAGGAAAATCTCATGCAGGCCCTCGCGCTCCGCCTCGCGCTTCACCGACATCGAACCCGGCACCACGATGGTCGGCACCCGTGCCTTCTTTCCTTGCGCCAGTGTCGCGGCAATCCGCAAATCCTCGATGCGCGCATTGGTGCAGGAGCCGATGAACACCCGGTCCACCGCGATATCGCGCATCGCCGTGCCGGGCTTTATGCGCATATACGCCTGCGCCTCCGCCGCGCGCTCGCGCCGCGCCGGGTCGGCGAAGGAGCCAGGGTCCGGCACCAGGCCGGAAATGCCGATCGCCTCATCCTGGTTGGTGCCCCAGGTGACCATCGGCTCCAGCGCGTTGCCGTCGATGCGCACCTCGCGGTCGAATTGCGCATCGGCATCCGTCGGCAGCGTCTTCCAGTAGGCCAGCGCCGCCTTCCAGTCCTCGCCCTTCGGCCCGTAGCGCGTTTTCGCCAGGTAATCGTAAGTGGTCTGGTCCGGGCAGATCATGCCGGAGCGCGCCCCGGCCTCGATCGACATATTGCACACCGTCATCCGCCCCTCCATCGACAGCGCGCGAATCGCCGCGCCGGCATACTCGATCACATGGCCGATGCCGCCGTCGATGCCGATGTGCGCGATGATCGCCAGGATCAGGTCCTTGCCCGAGACCAGCGGCCCGAGCGCGCCATCCACCGTCACCCGCATGTTCTTAGGCCGGGCGAACCACAGCGTCTGCGTCGCCAGGATGTGCTTGACCTGTGAAGCGCCGACGCCGAAGCCGAACAGCCCGAAGGCGCCGTTGGTCGAGGTGTGCGAATCGGCTCCGCCCATCAGCATGCCCGGCTCGCACAGCCCCAGTTCGGGGCCGGCGACGTGCATGATGCCCTGCTCCTCGTCCTGCAGGCCGAAGTGGATGATGCCGGTGGCGCGCGAGTTGCGCCCCAGTTGCTCCACCATCACGCGGGCCTCGCCGTCCTTGATGCCGGCCGCGCCCAGCGCGCGCGCGGTGGTGGGCACGTAGTGGTCGGAAAAGGCGATGGTCTGCAGGGGCCGGTGCACCTGGCGCTTTTCGCGCGCCAGGGCGTCGAAGGCGTAGAAGGGGCCCTCGTGCACCACGTTGCGGTCCACGTACAGCAGAGCCTCGCCGCCCTCGCGCTCGGCGATCAGGTGCGAGTCCCAGATTTTTTCGAACAGGGCCTTGCCGCTCATTACGGGATTCTTTCGGTCAGGGCCGCGGCGCGGGAAACGCGCGACCGTACTAAAAAAGGTGCCTCAAGGCACCTTAACCTTTTTCATGTCGATTGTCGACAATCGTGATTTTCGCACCGCAACATGGCGGCGCGGCATCCTATTTGCCGCGCAGGACAACTTGGATCAGGCGCGTTTTGCGGCTTTTTTCAGTTGTTCCCAGACATACTGCCCGGAGGCCGTCATCAGCGCGCAGGCGGCGGCTTCGCTGGCGGCGCTGTCGCGCGCGGCCATGGCATCGGCCATGCGCCGCCAGTCGGCCGCCGAATCCTTGCGGCGCTTCGGCGTGGCAAAGCCCAGCCCGGTCTGGCGGATCATCGCCAGCCACAGGGTCAGGCTGGTGAGCTGCTCGTACATCTCGCCGACGCGCCGGCTGTGCGACAGGCTGATGATCATCTGCTGCGCGGCGATCGAACGCTCCATGTAGCTTGTGGCGCTGGTCGAGGCGCTGGCCGAGAGCGCCTCCATCTCCTTTACCGCCGCCTCGAATTCGTCAAGTTCGGCAGTGGTGGCGTGCTGGCAGGCGAGACGGCAGGCGAGGCCAAACACCACCGCGCGCAACTGGTAGATCTCCAGCACCTCGTCATTCGATACGGCCGCCACCCGCGCGCCGTAGCGCGGCACCCGCTCGACAAAGCGCTGGCGCTCCAGTTGCGTCAGCGCTTCGCGGATGGTGGCACGGCTCACCGCGTGCTCGGCGGCCAGCTCGATCTCGGTCAGGCGCGTCCCCGGCGCCAGGCGGCCCTCGAGGATCGCCTGCAACATCTGGCCCGCCACCATGGTGGGCAGGGACTTGGCGAGCTGGCCGATGGCCGGCAGGGCGGATGCTGGTTTTTTGGTTTTTTTCAGGCTGACCATTCTGACCATCCGGCCGGTTCCAATCAATGCAATGGCGCTATTGTAGGGCAGGCTTTGCGCGAACTTTCCGCATTTCGCAGTCGTCTCCGCCGATCGGCACTACGCCTGAGTCATAATTCCGTTTGCATGCCACGCCCGCTACCCAATACCAGCAAGAGGAAATAATTCCCGTGCAGGAAGCCATCACCATCCGCCCCGCAGGCCGCGACGACTTCGCCCGATGGAAGCCGCTGTGGGACGGCTACAACGCCTTCTACGGCCGCGCCGGCGCGACCGCGCTGGCGCCCGAGATCACGCAAATGACCTGGGCGCGGTTTTTCGATGCCTATGAGCCGATGCATGCGCTGGTCGCCGAGTCTTCCGGCGAGCTGCTGGGCCTGGCGCATTTCCTGTATCACCGCAGCACCACCCAGATCGCGCCCTCTTGCTACATGCAGGACCTGTTCACCGTCGCGCAGGCGCGCGGCAAAGGCGTCGGCCGCGCGCTGATCGAGGCGGTCTACCGGCATGCTGCCGCCGCCGGCTCGCCGCGCGTCTATTGGCAGACCCATGAAACCAACGGCACGGCGATGCAGCTCTACGACAAGCTGGCCGAGAAGTCCGGTTTCGTGGTCTATCGCAAGATGTTCGGCTGACGCCGCGTGGCCCACACGCGCGGCCGGATTTCGCGTATCTTGGTAACCAGTCCATGCGCGCGATTCATCGATACTCCCTGCGCGCTTTTCCGCGATCCGGAACGGCGGATTCGCGGTCGCCGACGCCTACAACAATCGTGGTACTTGCATCGCCGCCTGGCGATGTACGGTTATTGCCCGGTCGGATCGGCGCATGCGGCGCCGGCGGGGAACAAGCCCGCGGCTTGCGGCGGATGCTCATCCATCAACACGAATGTGGTCGCCAGCCCGCCGAATTTCCGGAAAAAACTCAGGTCCCCCAAGGGGACTTCTTTCAGGGCGTTTTATCAGGGTGCGGCAAACATGGCCGCGCAATAAATGCGAAAAACCTCAGGTTTTATAGGGTTTACAACAACTGTGGTCGCACCGTCCTCCCGGGCAGCGCGGTGGGCTTACATCAGGTTGCCGGCGTTGACCTTGAGTACTTCGCCGGTGATCATCCGCGCCTCTTTGGAAGCGAGGAACAGCACCGCGTCGGCGCAGTCCTGCGGCTCGATGATGGCGCGCAGCGGATTCTGGCTGGCGATTTTTTCGATGCTGGCGGCGTCGCGCACCTTGCGCACCCGCGGGGTGAGGGCGGTGCCGGGCGCCACGGCATTCACCGTCACCTTGTACGGCCCCAATTCGGCGGCCAGCGCCTTGGTGAAGCCGATCATCCCCGCCTTGCCGGCGGCGTAGGGCACGTAAGTCGGCGCGAAGGGGTTGGGCATGATGCCGGCGCCCGAGGTGATGTTGATGATGCGCCCGCTCTTTTTCGCCATCATGCCCTTGGCCACGGCGCGGCTGCACAGGAAGGCACTTTTCAGGTTCAGGTTGATGACGTGGTCCCAGTCTTCCTCGGTGGTCTCGGCGATCGGGGTGAATTTGGTGAAGCCGCCGGCGCCGTTGACCAGGATGTCGATGGCGCCGAATTTCGCCACCGCCGCATCGACCATCTTCTGCACCGAGGCGGCGTTGGTCGCGTCCACCTCGACCATCAGCGCGGTGTTGCCGGCGGCGGTGATTTCGGCGATCACGCGGCTTGCTTCCGCGACATTGCGGTCCGCCACCACCACCTTGGCACCTTCGGCCGCCAGGGTCTTGGCAATCGCTTCGCCCAGGCCCTGTCCTCCCGCGGTGACGATCGCCACCAGGCCTTCCACTCGTTTGCTCATGAACCTTTTCCTTGTTGCGCGTTGCCTGGCCGCGAATTACTTCGCGTAGCTTTCCACTTTCATCGCCGGGTTGCCGATCTCGGAGAGGCGCCCCTCGGCGGCCATCACCTGCACGAACACTTCGAGGGCGTGCAGCATCGGCGGCATGCCGAAGTTGGCGGCGGTCTGCAAAATCACTTCCATCACCTCGGTGGCCTTGGCGCCGTTGCGCATGGAGCCGCGCATGTGGCCGCGCGCCTGGGTCGCTTCGCCCACCGCCAGGCAGTCGCCCACCATGCACAGCAGGCGGGTCTTGTCGTCGACGATAAAGCGCGAGTACATGCCGCCGTAGCAGAACTTCACCCACAGGCCGGCAAAGTGCGGATCGATTTTGGTCAGCCACTCGAGGATGTTCAAGTGGTGCTGCGGGCGCAGCGACAGGCCGCGGCCGACCGCCAGCCAGCCGTGCATTTCCATCAGTTCCTTGAAGCGCGGGTCGCTGGTGTCGTCCTTATGCCAGGTCTTGAATTCGTCGTCGTACTTGCGCGTGCTGTCGGTGCCGTCCAGCGGCAGTTGCGAGGCTTTCAGTTCGCCGAGCAGGTTCAATTCCTTGGCAATGGAATAAAAGGTTCGAATTGCCGGATCTACCGTAGTGTGGCCGCCGTACACCGCGCATTGCAGGATGATCTCCAGGATCTCGCGCGGCGCCACTTTGTTGGCCAGCGCGGCGCGCACGGTGTCGTCCACCAGCTGCTGGCTCTTGGCCATGACATATTGGCCGATCAGCACCAGCATGCGGGTGCGAATGTCCAGGGCCGGGCGGGCTGCCAGGCCGCTGATGGCGAAGTCCAGCCACTGTTTGGTGAAATGCTGGTCCAGCGCGTCACGCTCCGCCAGGCGGGTGGCGAAAAACTCGCCCTGCATTTTTACGCCCAGGTTGCAGGCAGCATCGCCGTATTTGGCGCGCAGATCGGGGGAAACCATGGAAATATCCTTCGTAGGGGGCGTCTGGCGGGGTGCTTGCCGCCGCCATGCTGTTTTTGTCGGAATTCGGCTCGCGCAATTGTAGCCGCGTAAGTCCTTTAGAGGAGTATGATTTTAGCAATTCGCCACATTCACGATCCGAAGATTGTCCGGGACCGGGCATTTGCGGATACTTGCGCGGCTGGTCGACCGCGCAGGCCTGGTGTGCAGCCTCGACCGGATTACAATTTCAAGCGAGACAAATCATGAACCTCAAACCCCTGCTGCCGGTGATCGGCGCGATCCTGTTCGGCGCCGTGCCCGGGCCGCCGGCATGGGCGCAGCGCGCCGGCGTGGCGGACAAGAACTATCCGTCCAAGCCGATCCGCGTGGTCGTGCCCTATGGCGCCGGCGCCGGGCCGGACGTGGTCGGCCGCACCTTGGGCGAGCGCATGGGGCAGAGCCTGGGCCAGGGCATGGTGTTCGACAACCGCGGCGGCGCCGGCGGCATGCTCGGCACCGACATTGTCGCCAAGTCCGCGCCCGACGGCTACACCCTGCTGCTGCAGACCGGTGCGATTGCCAGCTACCACTATTTTTTCAAGAACGTGCCTTACGAGCTGAACCGCGACCTGGTGCCGGTGACCATGATCGCCCGCAACGTCGGCTATGTATTCGCCATCAATCCCGAGGTGCCGGCGAAGACGGTGAAGGAGCTGATCGCCTATGCCAAGGCCAATCCCGGCACGCTCAACTTCGGCACCGCAGGCCTGGGCAGCGTGATGCACGTCGCCGCCGAACTGTTCGACCAGATGGCCGGGGTGAAAATGTCGCCGGTGCACTACACCGGCGTGCCGGCCGCGCTGACCGACCTGGTGTCGGGGCAGATCCAAGTCGGCTTTCCCGCAGCGCCTTCGGCCTTGCCCTTCATCAGCGCCGGGCGCATGCGCGTGCTGGGCATCAGCTCGGACAAGCGCTGGCACAAGCTGCCCGAGGTGCCCACCGTGGCGGAGGCCGGCGTGCCCGGTTACAAGTATCTCGGCTGGTACGGCCTGTGGGCGCCGGCCGGCACGCCGCCGGAATACGTCACCCGCCTGCAGGGCGAAGTGGTCAAGGCCCTGAAGGACCCGTCGCTGCGCAAGCTGTTCGACGACCAGGGCCTGGAGCCGGTAGGCAGCACGCCCGCCGAGTTGAGCAAGGCGACCGAAGAAGAAGCCGCGCTGAACCAGAACGTGACCAAGGCGATGGGACTGAAGCTGCAATAAGCGGCAGGGCAACAACAGGGACGTAGACGAGACATGACGCAGCCGCTGGCAGGCATCCGGGTTCTGGAACTCGGCAATTTCATCGCGGGCCCCTTGAGCGGCATGCTGCTGGCCGACATGGGGGCCGACGTGATCAAGATCGAGCCGCCCAAGGGCGGCGACATGATGCGCGCCTCGCCGCCGCTGGTGGAAGGCGAGAGCCTGGTGTTCGCCACCATCAACCGCAACAAGCGTTCGATTGCGGTGGACCTGAAAAAGCCGGGCGCGCGCGAGTTGCTGTTGAAACTGGCGGCCAAGGCCGATGTCTGGCTGGAGAACTACCGTCCCGGCGTGCTCGACAAGCTGGGCCTGGGGCCGGACGAGGTGAAGAAGGTCAACCCGAAGATTTGCTACATCTCGGTTTCCGGCTACGGCCAGACCGGCCCCTATCGCCGGCGGGCGGCCGTGAACCTGATCGTCGAAGCCGCTTCCGGCGTGCTGTCGGTGAACGGCGAGCCCGGCGAAATCCCGATGCGCCCCGGCCTGCAGACGGCAGACGTGTTCGGCGCCATGTTCGCCACCTATGCGGTGCTGAGCTCGCTCCTGGGCGCGGCGCGCCACGGCGAGGGGCGGGTGGCGGATGTGTCGCTGGTGGAGGCCTCGATTACCGCTTCGATGTTCGAGACCGCCGAAGTGCTCAACATGGGCACGGTGCCGCAGCCGATCGGGCGCATGCACCGGCTCACCGCGCCCTACACCATCTTTCGTACCCGCGACGACAAATATCTTGCCACTGGCGCCTCGAACAACGAGCTGCTGAAAAAGCTGCTGACCGCGCTGGGCATTCCACAGCATCTGGACGATCCGCGCTTCGCCACCTACTCCTCGCGCAAGATTCATGAGGACGCCATCACCGGCCTGGTGGCGGCCGAAATCGTCAAGCAGGATGCCGATGCGCTCGAAGAACTTCTCAACCACGCGGGCGTGCCCTGCTCAATGGTGAACGACTATGCCAGGGTGTTCGACAACCCGCAGGCCAAGGCGCGCGAACTGGTGCAGGAAATCGATCACCCGAAAATCGGCAAGTTCCGCCAGTCGCGCAACCCAATTCTGTTCGACCACGATGGCCCGGCGCTCAAGCGCCCGGCGCCCCTGCTGGGCGAGCACACCGAAGCGGTGCTGGCGGAAGCAGGCTATGGCAGGGCGGAGATCGCGGCGCTGATCGAAAGCGGTGCGGCGGCCGCCTGACTCATTGCGGCAGCGGCCAGTTGAGCCATTCGCACAAGGCGCGGCCCATGATCTGCGCCTGGTCCGCTTCACTCAGCCAGGGCAGGGCTTCGGTGAACAGCTTCACCGCTTCGCCATAGGGGCAGGGCAGGCGCGCGAGATCAGTGCCCCAGAACACGCGCTGTGGGCCAAAGGCCTCGACCACCTGCCTGATGTAGGGGTGCAGGTAGGCGAAGGGGTAGGGCTGACTTGTATAAGCCGGTAGGCAACTGGCCATCACGCTGACGTTGGGCCGTCGCGCCAGTAGCAGCAGTTTGTCGAACCCGGCGAAGGCGGCGTCGTCGCGCACATCGGTCGGCAGCGCCAGGTGGCACAGCGAGAGCTTCAGGCACGGGTGGCGCGCGGCGATGTCGTCGATCAGCGGCACCATGGCGTGGCTGATCAGCGCCATCACCGGTACCTGCGCTGCTTCGGCCTCCTGCCATAGCCAGTCGATGCGGCCTTCGACCAGCGCGGCCTTTTGCGCCAGGGTGAAGGTGGTGCGCATGCCCAGCATGCCGGGCTCGTCCAGCCAGTGTTCCACCTGGGCGCGCGCGCCCGGCGCTTCGGGGTTGAAGCGGCCGACGGCGGCAAAGCGCTCGGGGTGGCGGCGCGCGGCTGCGAGCACGTAGTCGTTGCGATCGGCATCCCACGAGGGAGGCACGAGGATCGCGCGGGCGACACCGGCGCGGTCCATTTCGCGCAGCAGCTCGTTGGCTTCCAGCGGCGCGGCGCGGTGCGGATGGCGGCCCGGCGCCCAGGGGCGTTCGGCGGTTTCGGGTCCCCAGACGTGTACCTGGGCGTCAACGATCTGCATGGCTGTGCGGCGTTGAAAAAGGCAGCCGCAAGTCTAGCAACGCCGGTGCATCGTCGGCGGCTTTGATGCGGCCAGCGCGGTAATGCCGTGCATGCGCAATGCCTATGCGGGGCGAACGCAGCGGCAGGCGCGCAGTAAAATACGGCGATTCATCGCCAAACCGCCACCGCCTTCCTCTGTGCCCAACACCATCAAATCCACCCGCGCCGCCGACTACATGCGCGTGCCGCGCCCGGTCGGCGCCATGGCCAAGGACTTCTCCGCAGGCTATGTCATCCCGCAAGACACCCACACCCGCGGCCAGTTGCTCTACGCTGTCGCGGGGGTGATGAGCGTGCATACCGAGCACGGTACCTGGGTGGTGCCGCCGCAGCGCGCGGTCTGGGTGCCGCCGGCCACGCTGCATACCACGCGCATGTCCGGCAACGTGGCGATGCGCACGCTTTACGTCCGCAAGCGCGAGTGCGAGCGCCTGCCGCTGCGCTGCTGCGTAATCAACGTCACGCCGCTGCTGCGTGAGCTGATACTGCGCGCGGTTGAATTGCCGCTGTATTACGAAGAAACGGGGCCCGGCGGGCGAGTGATGGCGCTGATCCTGGATGAAATGGCGGCGGCCGATGCGCTACCTTTGCACCTGCCGCGCGCCGGCGACGCCCGCGTACTCAAGGTGTGCGAAATGCTGCTGGCCAACCCGTCGGATACGCGCGGCCTTGCCGAATTCGGCCACGCCGTCGGCGCCAGTGAGCGCAACTTGGCGCGGCTGTTCCTGCGTGAAACCGGCATGAGTTTCGCCGCCTGGCGACAACAGGCGCGTCTGGTCGCCGCGCTGGAACAACTGGCGCAGCGCGCGCCGATTGGCCGTATCGCCGAATCCCTGGGCTATGAAAGCGCCAGCGCCTTTACCGCCATGTTCAAAAAAAGCCTGGGCGTGGCGCCGAAGGACTATTTCACCTGAGAGCGTTCCCAAACGGCGAAAAGCCGGATTGTTGCCCGCGCAAAGCGGGAACAAGGCGCGCAATCTCCCGCATTTCGCCCGATCCGGCACTCGCCCCGGCAAATAATATTTCGTCGTGGGCCTAAAGTTTTCCCGACGCCTGCCGTAGCAAGCTTCAATGGGAGGCCTCGCCGGGGAAAATTCAACGGCGCGCGTTTTCAGGGAACGATCAGCCGGGGCAATTGCCGAAGAATTGCCGGCTGTCGGTTTGTAACCGGGTTTTGAAGAGATGGGTTAATGCGATGATTGTTCTGGTGATTGTGGGTATTGTGGTGGCGCTCGACAGCGGCTACCGGTCCTGGCGCGACTACAAAACCGTCAAGTCAAAAAAATCCTGAATTTGCGGTGGCCGGCCGAGGTCGGCGGCGCAACAAAAACGGGCATCGCGCAGTTCGCCGCGATGCCCGTTTTTTTTCAAGCTGCCCTGAGTTAAAGCTGCCCGCGCACCCACTGCACCAGCGTATTCGCGTCCATCGCGCCGGATTGCCGCGCCACTTCGCGGCCATTGCGGAACATGATCAGGGTCGGAATCGAGCGTATGCCCAGGCGCGCCGCGGTTGCCTGTGCTTCTTCGGTATTGAGTTTTGCCAGACGCACCTGCGGCTCCAGCAGCGATGCGGCGCGTTCGAAATGCGGCGCCATCGAGCGGCAGGGCCCGCACCACGGCGCCCAGAAATCCACCACCATCGGAATGTCGTTCACGGCCAGCTGCGCGCTGAAATTCGCGTCGCCCAACTCCACCGGCTTGCCATTGAACAGGGGCTGCTTGCACTTGCCGCAGACCGGATGCTCGGCCATGCGTTCGCCGGGCACGCGATTGGTCGCACCGCAGGCGGGACAGGTGATGTGCAGGCGCGAAGCAGCGTTTTCCATGATGCCTGAATGATATGGGCGGAGCCTGAAAAATCAAGCGGCAGCGCTCTTGCTATCATCGCGCCCTGCAAAACAATGCCGCCGCGCCGTCAGGCAACCCGGGCGGCGCTACAACCAGGAGACCCTGTGAGCCAGGAACTGAATTTTTCGTCCGCCACCGATCTGGCCGCGCGCATCCGTCGCAAGGAACTGTCGGCCACCGAGGTGATGCAGGCGCACCTGGCGCAGATCGAGCGCGTCAACCCCAAGGTCAATGCGATCGTCACCCTGCACGCCGAACAGGCGCTGGCGCAGGCGCGCGCCGCCGATGCGAAGCAGGCCAGGGGTGAGCCGCTCGGCCCCCTGCATGGCCTGCCGATCGCCCACAAAGACCTGTTCATGACCCGCGGTATGCGCACCACCCTGGGTTCGCCGATTTTCAAGGACAACATTCCCGACCGCAGCCACCTGCTGGTCGAGCGGGCCTGGAACGCCGGGGCGATTGCGGTAGGCAAATCCAACACCCCGGAATTCGGTGCCGGCTCGCAAACGTTCAACACTGTCTTCGGCGCCACCCGCAACCCCTACGACCTGAGCAAGACCTGCGGCGGCTCGTCCGGGGGTGCCGGCGTGGCGCTGGCCACCGGCATGGTGCCGCTGGCCGACGGCAGTGACCTCGGCGCTTCCTTGCGCAATCCGGCGAATTTTTGCAACGTCGTCGGCCTGCGTCCTTCGCCGGGCCGCGTGCCCAGCTATCCCTCCAAGCATCTCTGGGGCACGCTGTCGGTGCATGGCCCGATGGGCCGCACGGTCGAAGACACCGCCTTGCTGCTCTCGGCCCAAGCAGGGTTCGATGCGCGGGTGCCGATTGCCGTCCAGGGCACGGGCGACCATTTCCGCGCCCCGCTCAAGCGGGACTTCAAGGGCACGCGCATCGCCTTTTCGCCGGGCTTCGGCGGCCAGGTGCCGGTCGACAAACGGGTCGAGAAAATCATTGCCGCCCAGGCCGGCGTATTCACCGATCTCGGCTGCGAGCTCGAAGATGCAGTGCCCGATTTCTCCGGCGCCCACGAAGTCTTTCTCACCCTGCGTGCCCACCTGTTCGAAATCAACAATGGCGGCTATCTCGACAATCAT
>DATAZV010000506.1:0-2718 GCA_036271855.1 Burkholderiales bacterium | reverse complement strand
CCTTCACATAAGGCAGTCGCTCGATCGGGTTGCCGGCGGTGAAATAGTGTTCGAAACGCCGCAGCGGGCTCACCGGCAGGCGCATGCCCGCCAGCGCTGCGACTTCACCGGACCAGGCGCCGGCGGCGTTGACGAAGTGGGTGGCGCGGATTTGCGCGCCGGAGGAAAGGGTTGACGCCGTCAAGGCGGCACCTTGACGGCTCAGCCCCGTGACACGGTCCTGGATAAAGGTGACACCCAGCGAAATCACCTTGCGCCTGAAGCCCTGCAGCAGTCCGTTGGGGTCGCACCAGCCATCGCGCAGGGAATGGCTGCCGCCGGCCAAGTCGTCCACATGCATCGAGGGGAAACGTTCTTTGAGCTGGGTCGGCGTCAGCAACTCCACTTCACAGCCCTGCGCCAGTTGCGCCGCATGGCTTTGTTCGAGGATGCCCATGCCCTCCGGCGGCACGATGAACAGGTAGCCGCCCTCGACCCAGTCCACCGGCGCTTCGCGCCCATCCACCGCCATGGCCTTGGGAAAGCCCTGGATGAACTCGATGCTCCAGTTCGACATGGCGATGTTCTCCGGGCAGGAAAACAGGCGCCGCGCGCCGCCCGAGGCACGCAGGGTGGAGCAGAACTCGTAAGTAGGATCGGACTCGATCACGCAGACCTCCAGCGCCGGCGCCAGGGTCTTGAGAAAATAGGCCGTGCTGCAGCCCATGATGCCGCCGCCGATGATGGCGACGCCGTAGGTTTTTTGCTGCGGCATGAAGCGTCCCGATGAGGTGGTATCGGCATTGTAGCCACGGCGCAAATCGGCCACACACAACAGATGCTTTGCTGTATGTTAGTAACCAGAGGCTGCGCTGTTGCCGGGCACTCGCAGCGGCAATCCGGAACCGCGCGGGCGCGCCGGCATCGAACAGACTCAGGCCGCGATCACTTGTTTTTTCGTTCTGGGCTGCGCTCAACACGAATGTAGTAGCCGGCCTCGATTTTGCCGAAAAACACCGTGATTTACCGTGGTCCCACCGTAAGGGCGGCCCAGGGCGGTGCGAAACAGCCGATTTTTCTCAGGTTTTATCAGGTTGGCACCCTGAAAATCACAGTTGTGTTGCGCTGCAGCGCGAGTTCCCAATGCGGCGCATGCGGGGAATCCGAGCCGTCGCCCGAGCGCAATCTTTTATAATCCGTGGGTCAGCCACGTCCAAACTCTGCTCAAACCATGAAAATCCTGGTACCCGTCAAGCGCGTTGTCGATTACAACGTGAAAGTGCGCGTCAAAGCCGACCAGACCGGCGTCGAAACCGCCAACGTCAAGATGTCGATGAACCCCTTCGACGAAATCGCCGTCGAAGAAGCGGTGCGCCTGAAAGAGGCCGGCACGGCCACCGAAGTCATTGCCGTTTCCTGCGGGCTGCTTTCCTGCCAGGAAACCCTGCGCACCGCGCTTGCCATCGGCGCCGACCGTGCCATCCTGGTCGAAACCGATGTGGAACTGCAGCCCCTGGCCGTGGCCAAGCTGCTGGCCGCCGTGTTCAAGAAGGAGTCGCCTGACCTGGTGATCCTCGGCAAGCAGGCGATCGACGACGACTCCAACCAGACCGGGCAGATGCTGGGCGCCCTGCTGAATCGCCCGCAAGCCACCTTCGCTTCCAAGGTGGTGATCGCCGATGGCAGCGCCCAGGTTACGCGCGAGGTCGACGGGGGTCTTGAGACGATCAAGATCACGCTGCCGGCGATCGTCACCACCGACCTGCGCCTGAACGAGCCGCGCTACGTGACCTTGCCGAACATCATGAAGGCGAAGAAAAAGCCGCTGGAAAATGTGAAGCCGGCCGACCTCGGTGTCGACGTCACCCCGCGCCTGAAGACCCTGAAAGTCACCGAGCCGCCCAAGCGCAGCGCCGGGGTCAAGGTGCCGGATGTGGCGACCCTCGTTGCCAAGCTGAAGAACGAAGCCAAGGTCATCTGACCGCACGCCTGAATAGATCACGGATAGATAAATGACCGCCCTCGTCATCGCTGAACACGACAACGCTTCCATCAAGGTCGCGACCAACAACACCATCACCGCCGCCGCAAAATGCGGTGGGGACGTCCACGTGCTGGTGGCCGGCCACAACTGCAAGGCCGCCGCCGATGCTGCCGCACAGATCGCCGGCGTCACCAAGGTGCTGCTGGCCGACGCCCCGCAACTGGGCGAAGGCCTGGCGGAGAACATCGCCGCGCAAATCATCGCCCTGGCCGGCGAATACAGCCACATCCTCGCGCCTGCCACCGCCGCCGGCAAAAACTTTTTGCCGCGCGTCGCCGCCGTGCTCGACGTGCAGCAGGTTTCCGAGATCGTTTCGGTCGAGTCGCCCGACACTTTCGTGCGCCCGATCTATGCGGGCAACGCGCTGGCCACCGTGCAGTCGGGTGACGCGAAAAAGGTCATCACCGTGCGCACCACCGGATTCGACGCCGCGCCCGCCACCGGCGGCTCCGCCGCGGTGGAGACTGTCGCCGCCGTGGCGGATGTCGGCCTCTCGTCCTTTGTCGGCCGCGAAGTCGCGAAGTCGGAACGTCCGGAACTCACTGCCGCGAAAATCATCGTCTCCGGCGGCCGTGGCATGGGCTCCGGTGAGAACTTCAAAATCCTCGAGCCGCTCGCCGACAAGCTCGGCGCCGCCATGGGCGCTTCGCGCGCCGCGGTGGACGCGGGCTTCGTGCCCAACGACTGGCAGGTGG
>DATAZV010000505.1:0-10568 GCA_036271855.1 Burkholderiales bacterium | reverse complement strand
GAGCAACTCGAAGGCCAGTTCCACACCCGCTTCCAGGCTAGCCGCCTTGCCTGCGGTGTAGATGGCGGCGCCGGCGTTGATCGCCACGATATCGCGCGCCGCGCCCGGCTGGTTCGACAGGGCGCTGACCAGCATCTCGCGCGACTCCTCCGCGGAGGCAACGCGGATGGCGCGCGGGTCGTGCACCGGCAGGCCGAAGCGTTCCGGGTGCAGGGTGTATTCGATGATCTCGCCGTCCTTCAACTCACCGATCAGGGTCTTGCCGCTGACCGAGATTTCGTCCAGTCCCTCGAGGCCGAACACGGTCAGCGCGTGGCGCGCACCCAGGCGCTGCAGGACGCGGATCTGGATGCCCACCAGGTCGGCATGGAACACGCCCATCAGGCTGTTGGGCGCACCGGCCGGATTGGTCAGCGGGCCCAGGATGTTGAATATCGTGCGCACACCGAGTTCGCGGCGCACCGGCGCGGCGTGCTTCATCGCCGAGTGGTGGTTCGGCGCGAACATGAAGCCAACGCCGGTTTCGTCGATACACTGCCCGACCTGCACCGGGGTGAGGTTGATGTTGGCGCCCAGGGCCTCCAGCACATCGGCCGCGCCGGATTTGGAAGACACCGCGCGCCCGCCGTGCTTGGCCACGCGCGCACCGGCGGCGGCGGTGACGAAGGTGGTGGCCGTCGAGATGTTGAAGGTGTGCGCACCGTCGCCGCCGGTGCCGACCACGTCGACCAGGTTTTGCGGGTCGCGGACGTTGACCTTGGTGGCGAGCTCGCGCATCACCTGGGCGGCAGCGGTGATTTCGCCGATGGTTTCCTTTTTAACCCGCAGGCCGATCATGATGGCGGCGATCAGCACGGGCGACATCTGCCCGCTCATGATCTGGCGCATCAGGTCGAGCATTTCGTCGTGGAAAATCTCGCGGTGCTCGATGACGCGGGTGAGGGCTTCCTGGGGGGTGATCATATTGTGCATCTCCTTAAGTCCTTGCCTGCTTCTAGCGTTCGAGAAAATTCTTCAGCATGGCGTGGCCGTGCTCAGTCAAAATCGATTCGGGATGGAATTGCACCCCCTCCACGTCCAGCGTTTTGTGGCGCATGCCCATGATCTCGCCATCCGCCGTCCAGGCGGTGACTTCCAGGCAGTCCGGCAGCATTTCCCGCTCCACCGCCAGCGAATGGTAGCGCGTTGCGATAAACGGGCTGGGCAGCCCTTTGAACACGCCGGCGCCGGTGTGCGTGACCGGCGAAGTCTTGCCGTGCATCAGTTCCTTGGCATGCACCACATTGCCGCCAAAGGCAGCGCCGATGGCCTGGTGGCCCAGGCACACGCCGAGGATGGGCAGCTTGCCGGCAAAGGCCTTGATCACCTCAAGTGACACGCCGGCCTGCGCCGGGGCGCAGGGGCCGGGGGAGATGACGATCTTCTCCGGCTTGAGCGCTGCGATCTGGTCCACCGTCATCTCGTCGTTCAGCACCACCCGCATGTCCGCGCCCAGTTCGCCGAAATACTGCACCAGGTTGTAGGTGAAGGAGTCGTAGTTGTCGAGCATCAGGATCATGACGGGTCTCCCACTTGCGTATCCAGGCCTTCGCTGGCCATCTCGGCGGCGCGCAGCACGGCGCGGGCCTTGATGCGGGTCTCGTTCCACTCGGCTTCGGGAATCGAGTCGGCGACGATGCCGGCGGAAGCCTGCACGTGCAGGGTCTTGTCCTTGATCACCGCGGTGCGAATGGCGATCGCCAGGTCCATGTCGCCGGAAAAGCCGAGGTAGCCGACCGCGCCGCCGTAGATGCCGCGCTTCACCGGCTCCAGCTCTTCGATGATTTCCATCGCCCGCACCTTCGGCGCGCCGGTGAGCGTACCGGCGGGGAAGGAAGCCTTGAACACGTCGATCGCATCCAGGCCCTTTTTCAGGCGCGCCTCGACGTTGGAGACGATGTGCATGACGTGCGAATAGCGCTCGATGGTCATGGTGTCCGTCACCTTCACCGTACCGATTTCTGCGATGCGGCCGACATCGTTGCGCCCGAGGTCGATCAGCATCACGTGCTCGGCGCGCTCCTTCGGATCAGCCAGCAATTCCTCCGCCAGGGCACGGTCTTCTTCCGGCGTGGCGCCGCGGCGCCGGGTACCGGCGATCGGGCGGATGGTCACGCGTTTTACGTCCGGCGTCTCCGGCGATTCAGGCTCCACGCGCACCAGGATTTCGGGCGAAGCCCCCACCACATGGAACTCGCGGAAATCGAAATAGAACATGTAGGGCGACGGGTTCAGCGTGCGCAGGCTGCGGTACAGCGCCAGCGGCTCGGCGGCGAAAGGCCGCGTCAGGCGCTGGCCGATCTGCACCTGCATGCAGTCACCGTCGAATATGTATTGCTTGGTCTTGGCCACCGCCTGCAGGTAGCTGGCCTCGCCGAAGTTGGAGCGTGCCTCATGCGCCACCGCCGGTCCGTGCTCGGGAATGTGCGCCGGCTGGCGCAGCGCGGTGAGGAGTTGCTTCAGGCGTTCCTGCGCGTAGTCGAAGCTGCCAGGGTTGCGCGGGTCGGCGTAGACGACCAGATAAAGCTTGCCGGCGAGGTTGTCGACGATCGCCACTTCCTCGCTTTGCAGCAACACGATGTCGGGGGTGCCCAAGGGATCGGGCTTTGCCGGTCGCTTGCGGATGAAACGATCCAGGCGCGGCTCGACGTAGCGCACGCAGTCGTAGCCAAAGGCGCCGACCAGGCCGCCGGCGAAACGGGGCAGGTCCTTCAGCGGCGCGACGTGAAAGCGGTCGCGATAGTCGCGGATGAAATCCAGCGGGTTGCCGGCGGAAGACTCTTCCACCACGGTTTCGCCGTGGATCACCTGCACCTGGCCGCCGCGCACCACGATGCGGGTGGCCGCCGGCAGGCCGATGAAAGAATAGCGGCCGAAGCGCTCGCCGCCCTGCACCGATTCGAGCAAATACGAATACGGCTTGTTGGCCAGCTTGAGATAAATGGAGAGCGGCGTATCGAGATCGGCAAAGGTCTCGAGCACCAGAGGGACACGGTTGTACCCGTGCGACGCCAGGGCGTCGAATTCCTGCTTGTTCATTTGAACCACCTGAAAATCAAAACTGCATCAAGGCGCCGGCCAGCATTGCGGGGTCGGCGGGGCGAGTGCACGCCTTAGGCGCGCGTCAGCTCCTGGCGTCGCCAGGGCCAAGCCCCCGGAGCGGCGCTCCATGTTTGATGCAGGTTCAGGTTGTGCATTTGTGGATGGTAAAACCCGGGTCAGAGTTCCTGGAGCCGCGCCCCGCGCACGCTTAAAAGCAGGGCGGCAACTTCCGCAAGATCGGCAACTATACCATCAGAATCAATGTTTTGCACCGGTTCGCCCTCGTTGTAGCCATACGGCACGACCAGCACCGGGCTGCCGGCGGCCCGCGCCGCGCCGGCGTCGTTGGCGGAGTCGCCGACCATCAATACCTCGGCGGGCTGGAAGCCGAAGGCTTCGCAGGCGTAGAGAATCGGGGCGGCGTCGGGCTTCTTTTTCGCCGTCGTGTCGCCGCTGACGGCGATGGCGAAATAGCCGCTCATTCCCGCCCGTTCCAGCAGCGGGTCAGTAAAGCGCATGCTTTTGTTGGTACAGACGCCAAGTTTCAGGCCGAGATCGCGCAAGGCATTCAGGCCTTCGAACACGCCGGGATACGGCGTCGCATGTTCGCCGTTGAGACGCTCGTAGTGATGCATGTAGACCTGGCGGAAATGCTCGAACTCCGGACCGTGCTCCGGCCGCCCCAGGTGGGTCAGGCAGCGCTGCAGCAGCACATCGATGCCCTTGCCGACGAAATTCTCGATCAGCTTCGCATCCACCGGCGGCAGGCCGCACTCGGCAAGCGCCGCCGCGGCGGCCGCGGACAGGTCGGGCGAGGTGTGCAAGAGGGTGCCGTCGAGGTCGAACAGCACGGCATGGATGTTTTTGATCTGGGCGTCGGTGAGCATGGGAATGGCTGATTTCTATGTGGCCTGACTCTACACTGCCCTGGCTTTACGGCATGCCGTAAAAACGAAAATCCACTTCGGGCTTGCGGCCGCTGATGATGTCGGCAATCGCCCGGCCGCTGCCGCAAGCCAGGGTCCAGCCCAGGGTGCCGTGGCCGGTATCCACATAGAGGTTGGCGTAGCGGGTCTTGCCGATGTAAGGCAGGTTGGAGGGCGTGGCCGGGCGCAGGCCGGTCCAGAATTGCGCTTGCGCGGGGTCTCCCGCGCCGGGAAACAGTTCCACCGCGCGCCTGAGTATTGCCTGGCAGCGCACTTCGTTGAGCTCGGTGTTGTAACCGTTGAATTCGGCGGTGCCGGCAATGCGCAGGCGCTCGCCCAGGCGCGAGAACACCAGCTTGTGCTCGTCATCCGTCAGCGAGACCGTATGCGCGCGCGCCGGGTCGGCCACCGGCATGGTGACCGAGTAGCCCTTGGCGGGATACACCCACAGGTGCACGCCCAGCGGGCCCAGCAGGCGGGGGCTGTAGGAACCCATGCAGACGACAAAGGCGTCGGCGGTGATGGTTTCACGCTTGCGCTCGGCCTCGATCACCACGCCGCTGACGCGATCGCCTTCGCGCAACAGGCCGAGAACGTCAGCGCCGTAGCGAAACACCACGCCAGCCTGGGCGCACAGCTGCGCCAGCGCTTCGGTGAACTTGTGCGCGTCCCCCGATTCGTCCGAGGCTGTCATGCTGCCGCCGGCCAGTTGCCCGCGCATCGAAGCCAGCGCCGGCTCGACGGCGACGCATTCATCGGCGCTGACCATCTGCAGGTCGCAACCGTAGTCGCGCATCAGTTGCGCCGGCTCCTGCGCGTTGTCGAATTCTTTTTTGTCGGTATAAAAGTGCAGAATGCCGCGCGTCAGCGCATCGTAGGCAATGCCGGTTTCGGCGCGCAGGGCCTGGAGAGTGGCCCGGCTGTACAAGCCGAGGGCGACAATTTGCTGGATGTTGTGGTGGGTGCGCTCGTGGGTGCATTCACGCAAAAACGCCAGGCCCCATAGCCACTGGTGGATGTCCAGGCGCAGGCGAAACAACAGCGGCGCGTCCTCCTGCCCCAGCCACTTCCAGAGTTTCGCCGGCGCCTGCGGGTTGGCCCAGGGCTCGGCGTGCGAGACGGAAATCTGCCCGCCGTTGGCGTACGAGGTTTCCATGCCCGGCGCGGCCTGGCGGTCGATCACCGTCACTTCATGCCCGGCCTGGCGCAAATACCAGGCGGCGGCTATGCCGGTGACGCCGGCGCCGAGGACCGCGACTCTCATGATCCGGGCAATCGCTTCAGGCGCCGGCCTTGGCGAGTTCGCCGCGCATGCTGTTGATGATGCCCGCGTAGTCCGGGTGGCCGAAGACTGCCGAGCCGGCGACAAAAGTGTCCGCGCCAGCTTTGGCGATGGCGCCGATGTTGTCCACCTTCACGCCGCCATCGACTTCCAGCCAGATTTCCTGCCCGCCGGCCGCCCTGTGGGCGTCGATGCGCTGGCGCGCTTCCTTGAGTTTGTTCAGCGCCTCGGGGATGAATTTCTGCCCGCCGAAGCCGGGGTTGACCGACATGATGAGGATCAGGTCCACCTTGTCCATCACGTGGTCGAGCAGATTGAGCGGGGTGGCGGGGTTGAACACCAGGCCGGCCTTGCAACCCTGCTCGCGGATCAGCCCGAGGGTGCGGTCGATATGCTCGCTGGCCTCGGGGTGAAAGCTGATGATGTTGGCGCCGGCCTTGGCGAAGTCGGGAACGATGCGGTCCACCGGCTTGACCATCAGGTGCACGTCGATGATCGCCGGCTTGCCGTCCTTGATGGCATGCGGGCGCAGCGCCTCGCAGATCATCGGCCCGATGGTGAGATTGGGCACGTAGTGGTTGTCCATCACGTCGAAATGGATCATGTCGGCGCCGGCGGCCAGCACGTTCTTCACCTCCTCGCCCAGGCGGGCGAAATCGGCGGAAAGGATGCTGGGAGCGATGCGGTGGGCCATAGGGTCGGGTGACTGCACAAGGAGGCGAAGCCCGATTTTATCACCCGGCACCCAAGCCAAAATCGGGAGACAATGCGCCCTCCTTCATCAACTGCCCGGCCCATGCGCATCGCCGCCCTCGACATCGGCACCTCCAGCACGCGCGCGCTGCTGTTCGACGGCGCCCATTACACCGGCGCGCATGCATCGGTGGAATATGCGCTGATCAGCGAGGAACCCGGCGCGGCCGAACTCGACCCCGCACAGGTGCTGGAGGCGGTGCTGGAATGCCTCGCACGCCTGAATCAGGGCGGGCGGATTGAAGCGGTCGCGCTTTCGTCGGCGATGCACAGCCTGATCGCGGTCGATGCTGCCGGCGCGCCGCTGACGCGGGCGCTGACCTGGGCGGATAACCGCGCCAGTGCGGCGGCGCAAATGCTCAAGCAAAGTGTCGGGGGCGAGGCAATCTATGCCGCCACCGGGGTGCCGCTGCATCCGATGTCGCCATTATGCAAACTGCTGTGGCTGCGCGAGGCGCGGCCGGAAATTTTTGCCAGGGCCGACAAGTTCATCTCCATTCTCGAGTTCGTCTGCCATCGGCTGTTCGGCACCTGGCAGGTGGATCATGGCATCGCTTCATCCAGCGGGTTATATGCGCTCACCGCGCGCGATTGGGACGCCACCGCGCTGAAAGTCGCGGGCATCGACCATGCGCGGCTCTCGCCGCTAGTCTCGCCCGGCACCCTGCTGCGCGGCCTCAAGGCCGAAGCCGCCGCGCGCATCGGCCTTGGCCCTGATACACCCTTCGTGCTGTGCGGCTCCGACGGCTGCCTGGCCAATCTGGGTGCCGGCGCGCTGGCCAATCCGTCGGCCGCGCAAATGCGCCGCGCCGTGCTGACCATCGGCACCAGCGGCGCTTTTCGCATGACCGTGGACCGGCCTTCGACGGACGCGCAGATGCGCAGTTTTTGCTACGCCCTCGCCGAGCGCCAGTTCGTCATCGGCGGCGCCACCAACGGCGGCGGCATGCCGTTGCGCTGGCTGCGCGACAACTTTCCGCAATTGCGCAACGGCCTGGAAAGCACGGATCCCTATACGGCGCTGGCGGATATCGCCGCGCAGGCGGCGCCCGGTGCGGGCGGCTTGCTGTTCCACCCCTACCTGGCCGGCGAGCGCGCGCCCCTGTGGAACGCGGACGCGCGCGGCTCCTTCATCGGCCTGAATTTTCGCCACGGGCCGCCGCAACTGGTGCGCGCGGTGATGGAAGGCATCTTGTTCAACCTGGCGATGATTCTCGACGTGCTGGAGGAAACCGGGGGCGCCTGCCACGAAATACTCGCCGGCGGCGGCTTCGCGCGTTCGCCCTTCTGGCTGCAAATGGCGGCAGACCTGTTCGGCCGCCCGCTGATCGTCGCCGACAACCCGGAAACCACGGCGCAGGGTGCGGCGCTGATGGCGCTGACGGCGCTCGGCGGCTGCGCGGATCTGACCGCGGCCGTCGCCTTACTGGCACCGGCCAACCGGCGCATCGAGCCCGACCCGCAAGCGCATGAACTGTATGCGCGCCTGCAGTCTATCTACGCCGGCATCCCTGCTAAACTCGCGGACTCCTATGCGCAGTTGAGCCAGTTCCAGAAGGACTTTCCATGAGCGATGCGTTCAAACAAAAACCCCTGGGCAATAGTGGATTAATCGTGCCCGAAGTCTGTATGGGCAGCATGACCTGGGGCCAGCAAAACGACGAAACCCAAGCACATGCGCAGCTCGACTACGGCTACTCGCGCGGCGTCAATTTCATCGATACCGCCGAGATGTATCCGGTGCCGCCCTCCGGCGAGACGTATACCAAGACAGAGACCATCGTCGGCTCCTGGCTGAAAAAGCAGCAGCGCGACAAGATCATTCTCGCCACCAAGGTGGCCGGCTATTCGCGCGGCATGGCCTGGGTGCGCGGCGGGCAGGACGCCAGCGCCGCCAGCATCAAGCAGGCGGTCGACCTGAGCCTGAAACGCCTGCAGACCGACTACATCGATCTCTACCAGTTGCACTGGCCCTCGCGCAACGTGCCGGTGTTCGGCCAGATCGAATTCGACCCGGCCAAAGAGCGCGAAGCCGCGCCGATCGCCGAGCAGCTCGGCGCTTTTGCCGACCTGGTGAAGGCCGGCAAGATCCGCCACTTCGGTGTTTCCAACGAATCGCCCTGGGGCCTGATGCAATGGGTCAATGAAGCGGAGAAGCTGGGCCTGCCGCGCCTGGCCTCGGTGCAGAATGCCTACAGCCTGGTGCACCGCACTTTCGACGAAGGCTCGCTGGAAATCTGCTTTCGCGAAAAAATCGGCCTGCTGGCCTACAGCCCGCTGGCTTTCGGCCAGTTGAGCGGCAAGTATGCGGATGATCCGGCAGCGCACGGCCGCCTCAATCTGTTCGACAAGAGCTGGAGCCCGCGCTGGCGCCGCCCGCGCGTGGTCGAAGCGGCGCGCGAATACGCCAAGCTGGCACGCGACAGCGGCATCAGCCCGGCGGCAATGGCGATTGCCTGGTGCAAGTCGCGCTGGGTGGTCGCTTCCACCATCATCGGCACCACCAGCGTGGCGCAGATGAAGGAAAACCTGGATGCCTTCAGCGTCACCCTGGCGCCCGAAGTGCTGGAAAAAATCGACGCCATCCACGTCAGGAACGCCAATCCCGGAACCTGATGCAGCGCCGGCGGCTGCGCTGCCGGCGACCCGTATGCGCGGCACGGCTCGCCCCGGCGATGGGGTAAGCTTTGCCGTGTCACTTTCGACCCAGACGCGATCCCATAGAGAATCCTTGACGAGCATCCGCATGTCCGCAAAAATCATCGACGGCACCGCCATGGCAAAACGCCTGCGCGCCGAATACAGCGCCCGCGCCGAAGCACTCGCCGCCCAGGGCCACCGCCCGGGACTCACCGTGGTCATCGCCGGTGATAACCCGGCTTCGCGCGTCTATGTGCGCAACAAGATCAAGGCCTGCCAGGAGGCCGGTTTCGACTCCCGCGACGTCGAGTTGCCGGAGAGCGTGAGCACCGCCACTGTGCTGGCCGAAGTCGAGCGCCTGAACGCCGATCCGAAGGTGCACGGCATCCTGGTGCAGTTGCCGCTGCCGCCACAAGTGGACGCCGAAGCAGTCACCGCGGCAATTGCCCCGCACAAGGATGTGGATGGCTTTCACGCCATCAACCTGGGCGGGCTGCTGAGCCTTTCCGGCGATTTCGCCCCTGCCACCCCGGCGGGGGTGATGGAAATGCTGAAGCAGGAAAGCATCGCCATCGAGGGCAAGCACGCGGTGGTGATCGGCCGCTCCAACATCGTCGGCAAGCCGATGGCCCTGCTGCTCTTGCAAGCCGGCGCCACCGTCACCATCTGCCATTCAAAGACGGTCGATTTGCCGGGGATTACCCGCCAGGCCGACATTCTGGTGGCGGCCATCGGCAAGGCGGATTTTGTCACTGCCGACATGGTCAAACCGGGTGCCTGCGTGATCGACGTAGGCATCAACCGGCCGGAGTCCGGGCCGAAGGCCGGCAAGCTCACCGGCGACGTCGATTTTGCCGCTGTCAGCGAAGTCGCGGGCTGGATCACCCCGGTACCCGGCGGCGTCGGCCCGATGACCATTGCCCTGCTGTTGGCCAATACCATCAAGGCGACGGAAATGGCGCTGCAAAAAGCGCAAAAGACGTAACCATCAAAGCCACGGAAATGGCGCTAGTGAAAGCCAAGAAATGAATCCCCTGCTCGATTTTTCCGGCCTGCCGCGTTTCGCGGACATCAAGACCGAACACATCTCCCCGGCCATCGACGCCCTGATCGCCGAAGCGCGTGGCGTCACCGCGCGCTGCGCCTCGGACGCCAGCGGCAATACCTGGGAAGACTTCGTCGCCCCGCTGGAGGACGTCAACGAAAAACTGGCGCGCGCCTGGGGTGCGGTCGGCCACCTGCACTCGGTGGTGGACAGCCCGGAGTTGCGCGACGCCTACAACGAAAACCTGCCCAAGGTCACCGAGTACTGGACCGACCTCGGGCAAAACCTCGGCCTGTTCAACAAGTACAAGGCCCTGGCCGCTTCGCCTGCCTACGCGGCGCTGTCGCCGGCGCGGCGCAAGATCATCGACAACGAAGTGCGCGATTTTCGCTTGTCCGGCGCCGAATTGTCGGACGACAAGAAGGAACGCTTCAAGCAAATCCAGGAGGAGCAGGCCGCCACCGGCGCCAAGTTCTCCGAGAACGTGCTCGACGCCACCAACGCCTTCGCGCTGTACATCGAGGACGAGAAGCGCCTGGCCGGCCTGCCGCCGGACATCAAGGACGCCGCCCGCGAAGCCGCCGAAAAGGACAGCAAGCCGGGCTGGAAGCTGACGCTGAAAGCGCCCTCCTATATTCCGGTGCTGCAATATGCCGAGGACCGGGCGCTGCGCGAGACCATCTACCGCGCCAATGTCACCCGCGCCTCCGAGTTCGGCGACCCCAAGCTGGACAACACGCCGCTGATCGACAAGATCGTCGCCCTGCGCAACGAAGAGGCCAAACTGCTCGGCTACAACAATTTCGCCGAGGTTTCGCTGGTGCCGAAAATGGCCAACACG
>DATAZV010000504.1:0-6332 GCA_036271855.1 Burkholderiales bacterium | reverse complement strand
GCCACCCTCATTCGGCGGGCCGCCTTCGCCCGCTTGCATTTCCTCGCCGCCACGCTCGCTGCGCTGGAGGCCCTCCCCACGACCCTCACCACGGCCCTCATTTCGACCTTCGCCGCCGCGCTCGTTGCGGTCACGCCCGCGGCCACGGCCGCGGCCTTCGCGATTGCTGCGCGCTTCGGAAGAGTCTGTCAGTGCGGAGGGCGGCTGCGCCGCCGGCTTGGCCGGCGC
Organism: Burkholderiales bacterium; assembly: GCA_036271855.1. GTDB lineage: Bacteria > Pseudomonadota > Gammaproteobacteria > Burkholderiales > JAEUOS01 > JAQGMJ01. Next base: position 6,104 of record DATAZV010000504.1, on the reverse strand, counting down.
GGCTACTGCCGCGGCGGTGGTCTTGGGCGGCTTGAACCAGCCGAGAATGCGGTCGATGATGCCGCCGCTGTCCTGTGCCAGGATCGGCGAAGGGGCGTGGGCAGCCGGTGCCTTGGAAGCGGTGGCAAGGCTTTCAGCCACAGCCGCGCGCGGCGCGGGCGCCTCGGGGATGATGCCCTTGACGGCGGGTTCGAGTTTCTTCGGCGCGTCCTTCGCTTCCTTGCGCTTGTAGCCCTCGGGCTCTTCCTCGCTGACCATCTGGAAGCTGGCCTTGCCGGACTCCAGCGGCGACGATTCGTCGTGGCGCAGGCGCTCGATGGTGTGGTGCGGCGTCTCCAGGTGGATGTTCGGGATCACCAGCACGTTGACCTTCAGGCGCGCCTCGATGCGGTTGATCTCGACCCGCTTCTCGTTCAGCAGGAAGGTGGCGACATCGACCGGCACCTGTGCGTGCACGGTGGCGGTGTTGTCCTTCATCGCCTCTTCCTGGATCATGCGCAGGATGTTCAGCGCGGAAGATTCGGTGTCGCGGATGTGGCCGGTGCCGTTGCAGCGGGGGCAGACCGTATAGCTGGCTTCGGCGAGTGCCGGGCGCAGGCGCTGGCGCGACAGTTCCATCAGGCCGAAGCGCGAGATCTTGCCCAGTTGCACGCGGGCGCGGTCCGGGCGCAGGGCGTCTTTCAGGCGCTGCTCGACATCGCGCTGGTTGCGCGCGCTTTCCATGTCGATGAAGTCGATCACGATCAGGCCGCCCAGGTCGCGCAGGCGCAACTGGCGCGCGACTTCGTCGGCAGCCTCGGAGTTGGTGCGGAACGCAGTTTCCTCGATGTCGCTGCCGCGGGTCGAGCGGGCCGAGTTGACGTCCACCGACACCAGGGCTTCGGTATGGTCGATGACGATGGCGCCGCCGGAGGGCAGGGAGACGGTGCGCGAATACGCGGACTCGATCTGGTGCTCGATCTGGAAGCGCGAGAACAGCGGCACATCGTCGCGATAGCGCTTGACGCGGTTTTCCGTGTCCGGCATCACCAGCGACATGAAGGTCTGGGCCTGCTCGAAAATCTCGTCGGTGTCGATCAGGATTTCGCCGATGTCGGGCGAGAAGTAATCGCGGATGGCGCGGATCACCAGGCTCGACTCGAGGTAGATCAGGTTGGCGCCCTTGAGCGAGTCGGAGGCGGACTTGATCGCGTCCCACAGCTTCAAGAGGTAGTTCAGGTCCCACTGCAGTTCGTCGGCGGCGCGGCCGATGCCGGCGGTGCGGGCGATCAGGCTCATGCCGTCGGGGTACTTGAGCTGGTCCATCACTTCCTTCAGCTCCTGCCGGTCGTCGCCTTCGACGCGGCGCGAAACACCGCCGCCGCGCGGGTTGTTGGGCATCAGCACCAGGTAGCGGCCGGCCAGCGAGATGAAAGTGGTGAGGGCTGCGCCCTTGTTGCCGCGCTCGTCTTTTTCGACCTGGACCAGCACTTCCTGGCCTTCGCGCATCGCTTCCTTGATGGAAGCGTCGCGGACGTTGACGCCGTCGCGGAAGTAGACCCGCGAGATTTCCTTGAAGGGCAAAAAGCCGTGGCGGTCGACGCCGTAGTCGACGAAAGCGGCTTCCAGGGAGGGTTCTATGCGGGTGATGACACCCTTGTAGATATTGCTTTTACGCTGTTCCTGGCCAGCGGTTTCGATATCGAGGTCGATCAGTTTCTGACCGTCGACTATCGCGACGCGCAACTCTTCCGAGTGGGTCGCGTTGAACAACATGCGTTTCATGATGTGCTCCCTGCGCGCACCGCCCCGCTGGGATGAAAGGGGTGCCCCCGCCTGGAATCGGCGACAAACGCGCAGCCGGGCGCTTAAAGGCGAACAGGCCGAAACTTGCGGCTGTTACCAGTAGCGCCAGGAGAAAGTCGGTTTGCAGAAAGAGCTGCATGGGACTTATTTGCTATTCGTCGTCAGGAGGGGAAAAGTCAACTGATGGTGGGCTTGCAGCCGGGGTTCGCGTGGTTGAACGGCGAATCGCGGCGGCAAACTTGAATTCTCAAATGACAGGGGGTGCGCGCAATGCTTGATTGCTCTATACAATCGCCCTTTTTCTTCAACGAAGCAGGCGGGCGGATGACCTGTGTGGGCCGGCTGTGGGTGCGGAGTACCCGCGGCGGACAACTGGTGCATATCCGCGACGGAACCGGACTCCAGAACCACTAAACCAACCGCGATGTTGCCGCGGGCAAGATCCGCTTTTTCTGGTCCGCTTTGCCTTGATGTTGCAGCCGGGTTGCAAGGATATTGCAGGGGCATGACAACGACGCAGGCTTGAGGCGGCCGGATGGGCGGACTTTTTGCAGTCCACTCAGGAATTATATAGACAAATGAATGAATTAGGGAAGTTGGCGGCCAAACTGGTCGAAATCGACGAGTCGGGCGCAGGCCAACGTCTGGATAATTTCCTGCTCAAGCACCTAAAAGGTGCACCCAAGAGCCTGATTTACCGGATTATTCGTTCCGGCGAGGTGCGCATCAACAAGGGGCGGGCGGATGCGGCGGACCGCCTCAATCTGGGCGATTTGGTGCGGGTGCCGCCAATACGCCTCGACGTCGACCCCGATGCGCCCAAAAAAGCGCCCGCCGGGGCCGCACGGGCGGCCGGCGAATTCCCGGTGCTTTACGAGGATGAGGCCCTGCTGGCCCTGAATAAACCCGCCGGAGTGGCGGTGCACGGCGGCAGCGGGCTCAAATATGGGGTGATCGAAGCCCTGCGCGCGTTGCGGCCGCAGGCCAAGTTCCTGGAACTGGTGCATCGCCTGGACCGGGACACCTCCGGTGTGCTCCTGTTGGCGAAAAAGCGCGCCACCCTGGTGGCCATGCACGAACTCCTGCGCGAGGGCAAGACCGACAAGCGCTACCTGGTGCTGATCAAGGGCCGCTGGCCGCACGAGGCCAAGCATCACGTGCGCGCCGCCCTGCACAAGTTCGTCACCGCCGAAGGCGAAAGGCGTGTAACGGCCACCGATGCCGAAGACGGGCAGGAGGCGCACACCATCTTTACGCTGATGAAGCGCTATCCGGAGGCTACGCTGCTGGAAGCGCAACTGAAAACCGGACGCACGCATCAAATCCGCGTGCACCTGGCTTCCAGCGGCTACCCGATCCTGGGTGACGACAAATACGGCGATTTTGATCTGAACAAGCGCTTGCAAAAGAGCGGCCTCACGCCGGGTCTAAAGCGCATGTTCCTGCATGCGGCTAGAATTTCGTTTGCGCACCCGGTGAGCGGCGAGCGCATGCGCATCGAGGCACCGTTGCCGGAAGAACTGACGCGCTATCTTGAAAGTCTGTGAGCAGGCCCATGGCCGATGAAAACAAATTGAACAACTATGACCTGATCGTGTTCGACTGGGACGGCACGATCATGGACTCCACCGGTGCCATCGTCGCCGCCATCCAGGCCTCCGCCGTCGACCTCGGGCTGAAGAAGCCCGACGCGGAACTGGCCAGTCACGTCATCGGCCTGGGCCTGCGGGACGCGCTGGAAAAGGCGCTGCCCGAGCTCGATCCGAAAGACTATCCGCAGCTCGCCGAACGCTATCGCTATCATTACCTGGCGCGCGACGGCGACCTGCTGCTGTTCGACGGCATCGCCGAATTGCTGGCCGAACTGAAGGCGAAACATTACTGGCTGGCGGTGGCCACCGGCAAATCGCGCGCCGGGCTGGACCGGGCGCTCAACGGCACCGAACTTGGCGCCATCTTCGACGCCTCGCGTTGTGCCGATGAAACCCACTCCAAGCCGCATCCGCAAATGCTGCTCGACCTGATGGGCCGCTTCGGTGCCGAACCGGAGCGCACCCTGATGATCGGCGACACCACCCACGACTCGCAAATGGCGAAAAACGCCGGTGCCCACGCGCTCTCGGTCACCTACGGCGCGCATCCGCATGCCGACCTGCTGGCGATCGAGCCGCAGGGCATCGTTCACTCCGTGCCCGAACTCTCCGCATGGCTGAAGAGCCGCGGCTGATCTGTGCCGGCGCCGAGCTGGAAGAGGGCGGCCGCGGCGTGCGCTTTTCCGTCGAGCGCCACGGCCGCCAGGAGCCGGCATTCGTGGTGCGCTACGAGGGCCGCGTCCACGCCTACCTGAACCGCTGCGCCCATGTGCCGATGGAACTCGACTGGCAACCCGGGGTCTTCTTTGACGCCTCGGGCTTATACTTGATCTGCACCACGCACGGTGCGATTTATCACCCGGCCAACGGCGTCTGCCTGGGCGGCCCTTGCCGGGGCCGCAGCCTGGTAACACTGCCGGTGACTGAAACCGGCGGCCAAATTTTTCTTTCCCCTCCTTGAGGTTCCCACATGTACGGCGACGATCCGCAACGCCCCTTTGACGATCCGCAGCAACCTCCCGGCGGCACCCCGCCTTCATCCGGCATTCCCCCAGCGGCGCCGCCCCCGCCGCCGCGTGAGCCGCACCGCCCGCGCGCGGCGGATGCCCAAGGCACCTGGGAGCAGCGCACACTGGAGAAGCTGGCCTTCGCCGCGCTGAAGGAGCAGAAGACCTCGCGCCGCTGGGGTATCTTTTTCAAGTTCCTGACCTTCGCCTACCTTGCCATAGTCGTGCTGGCCCTAGTCGACCTGCCAGGGCTGGGGAAGAAAAGCGCGACCCTGGAAAAGCACACCGCGCTCATCGAACTGCACGGCGTGATCGATTCCACCGGCGCGGCCAGCGCCGACAAGATCACCAACGCCCTGCAGGCGGCGTTCAAGGACGAGAATACCGCCGGCGTCATCATGCGCATCAACAGCCCGGGCGGCAGCCCGGTGCAGGCCGGCATCATCTACGACGAGATCAAGCGCCTGCGCGCCAAGTACCCGGACAAGCCGCTGTATGTGGTGGTCGAAGACCTGTGCGCCTCCGGCGGCTATTACATCGCCTCGGCGGCCGACAAGATCTACGTCGACAAGGCATCGATCGTCGGCTCCATCGGCGTGATCATGGACGGCTTCGGCTTCACCGGCACGATGGAAAAGCTCGGTGTCGAGCGGCGCGCCTACCACGCCGGCGAGAACAAGGCTTTCCTCGACCCCTTTTCGCCGGTGGTGGAAAAGCAGAAGGACTACATCAACTCGATGCTGGGCGAGATCCACCAGCAGTTCATCAGCGTGGTGCGCAAGGGCCGCGGCAAGCGACTGAAGGAAGATGCCGACACCTTCAGCGGCCTGATGTGGACCGGCGAGAAGAGTATCGCCCTGGGCCTGACCGACGGCTATGGCACGGTCGACTCGGTGGCGCGCGACGTCATCAAGGCCGAGACCCTGGTCGACTACAGCGAGCATGACAACGTTGCCGAGCGCCTGGCCAAACGCTTCGGCGCCGCTGCCGCCACCGAGTTTGCCGACCGTGTGATTTCGCGGCCGGGCTCGATTCACTGAGCGGCGCGGTGTTGATGTGAAAACGCCGCGGGCCTGGCCTGCGGCGTTTTTATTTGGCTGCGCTGGAGGCGATCTCCGGCCTTGCTGCCCGGGTTCCGCTAGACAGGCACCTCGCCCAGCACGGTGCAGCGGCGCACCACCCGGCCCTCGGTGTGCGGGTCGTAGGTCGTGGCCTTGTGCATCACGCAGCGGTTGTCCCACAGCAGCAACTGGCCCGGGGTCCAGCGGTGTTCATAGGTGAGGTCGGCGTGGACGGCCAGCGCATTGAGTTCCTCGATCAGCGCGCGGCCTTCGTCATAAGGCATGCCTTGGATGGTCTCCGCATGGTCACCGAGGTAGATGCATTTGCGCCCGGTTTCCGGATGGGTGCGTACGATCGGGTGGTCCACCGGCGGGGTGGCTTTTTTCTGTTCCTCGCTCATCAGGTCGACGCCGTGGCGGCGGGTGCGTGAAAAGTCCAGGTTGTGCACCGCGCGCAGATTGGCGATGCGCGCTTTCCATGCCGCATCGAGGCGCTCGTAGGCGCCCACCATGTCGCAGAAGTGGGTTTGCCCGCCGGTTTTGGGCATCACCTCGCCGTAGATGATGGTGGCCTGCCCGGTGACGCGGCGCCAGGAGCCATCGGTATGCCACACCAGCGTGCCCTTGTCGGGGTGCTTGCCGTTCGGCTTGCCGTGCTC
>DATAZV010000503.1:0-7028 GCA_036271855.1 Burkholderiales bacterium | reverse complement strand
GGTATTTCCGGAACTGGATTTGAATTTCCCAGGTTGGCCTGAGAAAGCATCTGTAAAACCGAGATACGCTTAAGCTGTCCTTCGGATTGAATCGGCTCGTTCGGAGCGCTCAAGATCACAAGAACGTAGTTCTCAATTCCTTTGGTCCGACAACAATCGCGATACTCCTCAAGGCCTCTATTTAAGCTCTCTTTATCCAAATAAAAATTAAGCTCGTGCCAAGGCGCGAGGTATCGCCCTTGCATGGTATCGAGTGGCGAAACCGACGTCGTCGATATTTCGCCCGAGGCTTTCACTTGAATTTGTACGCCATCTATGGCGAGATTTGTATCTGCTTTGAAACGAGAAAACGGGACGAGCAATTCGCGCCATTCCGTAGAAGCAATAATCACTCGGATCTCGTTGTCGCGAACTGCCAAATGTTGTTTTACACCTTCGACGTACTTCTGTACTTCGTGAATAGCTTCTCTAGCCGCGCTATCGCTTCGCTTCAATTCTATGAGTACGTGATGGCCTTTTGAGTCGCGAGCGTATAGGTCGATAAAACTGCTCGTGCCAATAGCGTTCGGAATGAATTGCTCCTTCCCTAGCAGGGTAAGTCCGGATTCGATGATTGAGATGTCCAAAGCAAGACGGTCACGTAATTCATCTTCAGTCATTTTTTGGCCTTTGTTGATTTTCTGTAATTAGACACCCTTTCTGCTTTGATGTCCGCCGTACTTGCAGTGCAAATTATTTTCCTCATAGGATTGCGAGTATTGCTAAGATCGTAAGCTTCCTCTGCAATCTATAAATTGAACTTATCGCGCGAAAGCGCCTATCAGGAGCGCCCATGGCCGGCCCCCACGAAATAAACAACATGGCCCTGTTCTGCGATTTCGAGAACGTGGCCCTGGGCGTGCGTGACGCCAAGTACGCGCAGTTCGACATCAACAAGGTGCTGGAGCGCCTGCTGCTGAAAGGCAGCATTGTCGTCAAGAAGGCGTATTGCGACTGGGACCGCTACAAGGACTTCAAGAAGCCGATGCATGAGGCGGCGTTCGAGCTGATCGAGATTCCGCATGTGCGCATCTCGGGCAAGAATTCGGCGGACATTCGCATGGTGGTCGATGCGCTGGACCTTTGCTACACCAAGGCGCATGTCGATTGTTTTGTGATCATCAGCGGCGACTCCGATTTTTCGCCGCTGGTTTCCAAGCTGCGCGAGAACAACAAGTTCGTCATCGGCGTCGGCGTGAAGGACTCGACTTCCGACCTGCTGTCGGGCAATTGCGACGAGTTCATTTATTACGACGACCTGGTGCGCGCGCAAGAGGCGAAGAAGGGCAGGGCGGCGAAAAAGGTGGCGGGAAAAGCGGCCCCGGCGATGGAGGATGCGGCGAACGACGCGCCGGCCGGGCGCGGGCGCAAGAAGCCCAAAAGCGACGATGACAAACGCCAGGAAGGGCTGGACTTCCTGGTCGAGACGGTGGAAGCGCTGGCCACCGAGCGCGGCTCGGACGAAAAAATCTGGGGTTCGATGGCCAAGCAGACCATGAAGCGGCGCAAGCCGGGCTTCAACGAGGCCTATTACGGCTACCGTTCCTTCCGCGAGATGGTGGAAGACGCGGCCGAGCGCAAGCTTTTGACCCTGGTGAACGACGAGAAATCGGGGCAGTACACCATCCAGCTTCCGGCCACGCGCTAGAAAGTTCAACTGCGGGTGAATCATTCGGGCGCAGGCGCGGTCCAACCCGGTATTCGTGGAGGAAAAGGCATGATCAGCGCTTCCCAGCATAAAGAGCACCCGCCGGTTCCCACCCCCGGGCAGCCGGTCGAGCCGGACCGCTCCGACACCCCCGCTGCCCCGGTCACGCCCAAGCAGCCGGATGCGCCAGGCGAGGAAACGGCGCGCCTGAACTAAACACACGCCAGCGCCGCGCGGGCGCTGCGTACAATAGCTGCATAACAATCTAACCGGCGCCTCGTCACCGCCGCGACCTCCCATGGAAATCCTCATCGTTTTCGCGCTGATCCTGCTCAACGGCCTGTTCGCCATGTCGGAGATCGCGCTGGTCACCGCGCGCAAGGGGCGCATGCAGGCGCTGATCGAGGCCGGCGACCGGGGGGCGATCACCGCTGCCGAGCTGGGGCAGGAGCCGACCCGCTTCCTCTCCACGGTGCAGATCGGCATGACGTCCATCGGCATCCTCAACGGGATCATCGGCGAGGGTGCGCTGGCGCAGCCGCTTTCCGCCTGGATGCAGCACTTGGGCCTGGAGGCCAAGCCGGCGGGTTATCTCGCCACCGCCGTCGTGGTGATCGTCATCACTTATTTTTCCATCGTGCTGGGCGAACTGGTGCCCAAGCGCCTGGGGCAGATGAGTGCGGAGTCGATTGCGCGCTCGGCTTCGCGGCCGCTGCAACTGCTGGCCCTGCTCACCAAGCCTTTTGTGCGCCTGCTGGCCGGCTCCACCGACTTCATCATCCGCCTGATCGGCGTGCGCGAGCGCGAGGCGCCGGAAGTGGAAGAGGAAATCCACGCCCTGATGCGCGAAGGCTCGGAGAGCGGCGCCATCGACAGCAACGAGCACCAGATGGTGCGCAACGTGTTTCGCCTGGACGACCGCCAGCTCGGCTCGCTGATGGTGCCGCGTTCGGAAATCGTGACGCTGGACGCCGATGTGTCGTGGCTGCAAAACGTCGAGCGCATCGAGGAAGGCGACCACACCCGTTTTCCGGTGCTGCGCGGCGGCTGGCACGAAGTGGTGGGCGTGGTCAGCGCGCGCACCCTGTTGCGCAAGCTGCTCAAGGGCGAAACGCCGGAATTGAACAGCGGCGTCGGCGCACCGGTGTTCGTGCCCGAGAGCCTTTCCGGGCTGGAGCTGCTGCAGAATTTCCGCGCCTCCGGCACGCAAATGGCGTTTGTCATCGACGAATACGGCGAGGTACTGGGCATGGTGACCTTGCGCGATGTGATGGAAGCGATCACCGGCGAATTCAAGCCGCGCAAGGCCGAAGACGCCTGGGCGATCCAGCGCGAAGACGGCTCCTGGCTGCTCGATGGCCTGATCCCGATCCCCGAACTCAAAGACCGCCTGGCCCTGCATGCCGTGCCGGAAGAAGACAAGGGTGCGTACCACACGCTCAGCGGCATGATGATGCTCCTGCTCGGCCGCCTGCCGCGCACCACCGACAAGGTGCGGTGGGAAGACTGGTCGCTGGAAGTGGTGGACATCGATGGCAAGCGGGTCGACAAGGTGCTGGCGGTGGAAATCAAACCCGAAGAAGGCGAAGGCCGCGAGGGGGCGGCGTGAGCGCCGCTTTTGGGGACTCCGCTGTTTTGGCATTTGCGAAGTTCGTTGATTCTTACGAAGTCCTGTCATTCTGAGCAATGGCGACGCCGCTCATGGCTGTACCATGAGCAAGCCCCCTTGCGGGGAGAATCTGCTTTGCCGTGTCCCGCGGTGGTTGAAGCCGCTCATTGGCGTTAAAGCTAGAATCCTCCTATGACCAGCGCACCCGAAAGCACCCCCACCGCCCCCCTGTGGACCGGCCACCCCTCGCACTGGCACTATTTCTGGTGGTGGCTGCTGGGCATCCTGCTGCTGGCCGCCTACGGCGCCGGCCTGCTGGTGATCGCCGGCATTTTCATCGCCCGCGCGCGCCACACCTACATGATCACCCAGCGCATGATCATGATGGAGACCGGGCTGGTCGCCAAAAGCTCGATCGAGCTGCGCATTCAGGACATCCGCAGCATCAACCTGATCAAGCATGGCCTCGCCGGCTTTATCGGCGTCGGCGACCTGGAACTTTCCTCCGCCGCCACCGACCGCGCCGAAATCACCTTCCGCGCCATTCCGCACGCCTCGGCGGTGCGCGACATCGTGCGCCAGCAGCAGGGTGGCGGCTAGCAGCGGTCAGGCAGCAAGCGCGTCGTTCCGGCCTTGCCGCACAACCAAGTTTGGTTGATTTTCGCCAAACCTGACGTGCGTCGAGGCACAGCAGTAAAAGTGTGCTTATGCTTGGTACCGATGGCCGCTCATGCGCGCGCTTGTGCATGAGTCATACGGCGCTGGCGCACCCCTTTTCTGCTTAAAACCCGTAGTCAATTTCCTTACTTTTTTGGGGCAACAATGTTTTTGCCGAGTTCAGGCAGGCGAAGTGTTCAAAATTCTCCGCGACCACATTTGTGTTGACCACCGCCCCAATTTTTTGAAAAAACACCCTCATTTACCGTCATTTTTTCCGCGGCACCGCCACAACAACCACAAACGTGTTGGCGCAGCTGCCAAAAACACCGAAAAATCTCAGGTTTTCTCAGGTCCCCAAGGGGACTTCCTTCAGGGCGTTTTCGCAGGGCGCCGCTTCGTCATATTGAAATGACCTCATAAGAAACCGGCGACGGATGCCCAAGGCATAATGCCGCCTCGTTTCGTCCACCGAACATTTGCAGGCTAAAGAAATGAGCAACAAAACCTTTACCGAAGCCGAACTCACCGACCTCGCCGTGCGCGCCCTGCAGGGCCTGGGCCTGACGCAGGGGGATGCCGCCGCCACCGCCCGCGTGCTGGTGCTGGCCGACCTGTTCGGCGTCACCACCCACGGCGTGTTCCGTATCGAGTCCTATGGCGAGCGCCTGCTGCTCGACGGCATCAACAAGCGCCCCAACATCACGGTGGAAAAAGTCGCCAAGGCCCTGATCAAGGTGGACGGCGACAACGGCGTCGGCCCGCTGGTGGGCATGCGCGCGCTCGAAGCCGCGCTGGAAGCGGCGCGCGAATACGGCGTCGGCGTGGCGCTGGCGCGGGGCAGCAATCACTTCGGGCCGGTGGCGCCTTACCTGCACATCGCCGCGCAAGAAGGTTTCGCCAGCATCGCCGGCAGCAACGCCACGACCACCATTGCCCCCTGGGGCGGCGGCGACGCGCGCCTGGGCAACAGCCCGGTGGGCTTCGGCGTGCCCAACCCGGGCGGGCGCCCGATCTACCTCGACATGGCGATGAGCGTGGTGGCGCGCGCCAAGATACGCAATGCCCTGAAACGCGGCGAACAAATCCCCGAGACCTGGGCCACCGACAACAAGGGCCGCCCGACCACCGACCCCAAGTCCGCCCTCGACGGCTTCCTGCAACCGATGGGCGGCTACAAGGGCTACGGCCTGGCGCTGATCGTCGACCTGCTCGCCGGCCTGCTGTCGAACGCGGCCTATCTCACGCACGTGAAGTCCTGGGTCGATGCGCCGGAAGAGCCGCAAAACCTCGGGCACTTCTTTATATTGTTCGACGCCAAGGCCTTGGGCTCGCCCGAATGGCTGGCTGCGCGCATGAACGACTTCGCCGCCATCCTGCACGCCTCGCCGCCGGCCGACCCGGCGCAGCCGGTGCTCACGCCCGGCGAGATCGAGCTCAACAAGTACGAACGCCAGAGCAAGGAAGGCATCGCCATCGATACCGAAACGGTGACAATGCTGGAAAAATTTGCGGCCATGAAATCCTGAAGGCCGCGCGACCTCAAACACATATAACAGGGACATCAAAATGAAAGCATGGAGCAACATCGCCCTCGGCGCCTTATGCGCGCTCGCTTGTGCCGGCGCGCAGGCGCAGGCTTATCCGAACCGGCCGATCCGCATCATCGTGCCTTACGCAGCGGGCGGCGCCGCCGACATCACCGCGCGCGTGGTGGCGCAGAAAATGGGCGAGAGCATGGGTGTGTCGATGGTGGTGGACAACCACGGCGGCGCCAACGGCGGCATCGGCACCGACATGGTGGCCAAGGCCGCGCCCGACGGCTACACCCTGCTGGTCGACGCCAGCGGCCCCATCGTGGTCAACCCGGTGCTGTATTCCAAGGTGCCCTACGACGTGGTGAAGGACCTGGCGCCGATCAGCCTGCTGACCAGCTACCAGTATGTATTGGTGGTGCGCAACGATTCGCCGATCGCCAGCCTGAACGACCTGATTGCCAAGGCGAAGGCACAGCCGGGCGCGCTTTCTTTCGGTTCCACCGGGGTCGGCGGCGGCAACCACCTGGCGGGCGAGCTGCTGGCGCTGCTGACCAACACCAAGATGACCCACGTTCCCTACAAGGGCTCTGCGCTGGCGCTGGCCGATCTGCTGGGCGGGCAGTTGTCGTTCATGTTCGACACCATCGTCACTTCGGTGCCGCACCTGAAGACCGGCAAGCTGCGCGCCTTCGCCGTCAGTTCGGCCAAGCGTTCCTCCTCGCTGCCGCAGGTGCCGACCATGGCCGAAGCGGGCATCAAGGGCTTCGACATCGGGCAATTCCAGGGCTTGCTGGCGCCGGCCAAAACCGACCCGGCGATCATCGCGCGCCTGCACGACGAAGCGGTGAAAGCGCTGAAGGACCCGGCGGTGGCCAAGCGCCTGGGGCCGGACGGCGGCAATGAAATCATCGGCGGCACGCCGGAGGAGTTTTCCCGGCAGATCAAGTCCGAACTGACCATGTACGGCAAGCTGGTCAAGGACGCGAACATCAAGGCGGACTAGGGCGATAGCAGCCGGAGCAAAGGCGGCGTCCGGTCGGTCGCCGTCCTACAAGATCTTCAGCGCGCTGCCTACAGCGGCGCCCGGCGGCGCTGCGTAATCTGGAACCCTCTAATTCCAACAGAGGAAAGGTTACTGACATGAAGATCAAGCACATTGCTTCCGCCCTGATCGCCGGCGCCCTGGTGGTCCCGGCCCTGACTTTCGCCGCCGACGACGGCATGACCAAGACCGACAAGGCCAAGACCGAGATGAAGGATTCGTGGATCACCACGAAGATCAAGGCCGAGTACGTCAAGGACAAGACCGTCAGCGCCACCAAGATCAAGGTCATCACCGAAGATCATGGCGTTGTCACGCTGGGCGGCAAGGCGAAAAGCCAGGCCGAAGTCGACCGCGCTGTCACCATCGCCAAGGGTGTCAAGGGCGTGACCGACGTCACCAGCAACATCGAGATTTCCGCCTCATAAGGAGGAATCTCGCGGCAGCCGGCCCCAGAGCAGGGCCGGCCAGGCCGGGCAGTTTTAAGCCCGCGGC
>DATAZV010000502.1:0-1733 GCA_036271855.1 Burkholderiales bacterium | reverse complement strand
CATCACTTCGGGGCCTTCCAAAAATGCAAGTTTTGAGGTAGCCCTTAAACAAAAATAGGTAAATACATTGTCATAAATTGCACATATACCATGATTTTTATAATTTCTCACCAAAAGCTTCATTTCATACAAAAAGTATGTGAAACGTGGGTCACCGGAAGCGTTCCGAGCGCGCGCACGCTGCCGATGGATTCCCACAGGAAACTGAGGGCCGACCGGCATCGGTAATCGGCCGGCACGCGCGGCCCGCTGCCAGTCCGCTCTCCGAGATCGGTTAAAGTTTGCGCATTCCAGCCCAGCCTTCAAACCTTCAATTTCATGGCCCCCTCCGCCACAGGCGCCCCGTCCACCGGTCCGGTTAATCCACGCCCCGTGCATCGCCTGACGGGAGAAGACGGCAAGTGGGCCGATGCGCTCCTGCGGCTGGTTGCGGACATCCCCCTCTATGGCGTCGAGAAATCCATCAAGCTCGGGCCCGGCGAAATACTGCATGACCGCTTTCTGGTCGGCCTCAAGCCGGCTGAATGGCCGCGCTTGCGCGTCGACGAGATTCGCACCGCGCTGGGCATGCCGGCAGGCAGCTTCGCGCAGATGGAGGCTGACCTCAAACGCGCCAACTTTCTCGGCCTGGCCTACGAACCCAGTCCCCGGCAGCGGGTGTTCAAGGCCTACGTCGAGTTTCCGGTGCCGGCGCAACGCCTGGCCGGCCCCAAACCGGGTTCGGTGGCGGCGCACATGATTTATCACGGCTACAAGTGGGATCCCGACCACGGCCAGGACGCGGCGCTGACCCGGTACTGGTGGGCGCCCGAACTGACCCTGGCGGAAATCCAGGGCTGCATCGCCGGCCACCAGACCGACATCACGCGCCCCGCGGTGCGCGCCGCGGTGCAAGACATCGTCGCCCATTGCGCGCGGCATTGCGATGCCCGCAAGTTCCAGTACATCGAAGCCCGCGAAGGCGCCGGCAGCCGCGTTTCCTACGATCTCAACATCTACGCCGCGGCGCTGCCGGTGGGCGCGGTCGCCGGCATGCTGCGCGATGCCGGCCAGGCGCTGGCCGTAGAGGCCACAGCGCTGGAGGCGCTGCTGGCGGAAATCGCCGACCGCCCGCTAGGGCACGTGTCGGCCGGCACCGACCGCCACGGCCAGGACTTCCTGACCCTCTACTACGAACACTAGGGCAAGCGCCTCAATCGGCGGTCGTGCCCGCCTTGGCCGTGTCTTCACCCACCAGCTTGTTGCTGGCGTCCAGGCGCTGCGCCAGGCGCACCACATTGCCCATCGAGATACGATGCGCCTCGATCAGGCGCAGGTAGCCGGCGCGGAAAAATTCCAGCGCGCGGGCGTCGTCAATCGCGGCCAGCTTGGCCTCGTCGATCATCCAGAGACCGCGCAGCACCTGCTTTTGCCCGCCCTTGTCGATGGTGATCACCTTGGATTCGAGCAAGCCGAGCTCGGCCATGCGGTTGGCGAACACGCTGGTCTGCTGCATTTCCGTGTGATAGACACGCAGGAAATTCAGCACGCGCTCCAGGTATTCGGACTCCTTGCCGTCATCGAAGAGCGCGGTGCCCTTCTTGTTGTTGATGCCGGCGTAGGTTTCGTCCACGCATACCAGGAAACGGTCCTTTTCCTGGGCGCCGGACAGCACGAAGGGATAACGCCGCGCGAAGGCGGGAACGTAGGTACCGGCTTGCCATACGCCCTTGTCGTCGACAAACAGGTTCTCG
>DATAZV010000501.1:0-13261 GCA_036271855.1 Burkholderiales bacterium | reverse complement strand
GCGAGCGCTTCCTGAAGCTGGCCAAGGCTGTTGCGTGAGCGCAGCGCTCGAAGCCCCCGTCAAACCGGTGCGACGCGGCGGCCCCATCGGGGCCGCCGCGCTGCTGCTGGGCTGGGTCAATACCATCGCCGCGGTGGCCAGCGCGATTGCCATCGGCGTCGCCGGCTGCGTGCTCACCTGGGCGGCGACGGCGCGCTATATTTTTCACATGGCGAGCGACTGGCAGGACGAGCTGTCGATTTTCCTCCTGGTCGGCGCCACCTTCATGGCCGCCGCCTGGGTGCAGTCGCGGCGCGGCCACGTCGGCATCCAGGCCCTGGGCGCGGTGCTGCCGCCCAAGGTGGACCGCTGGCGGCGCTACATCAGCGACCTGATCACCCTGTTGTTCTGCGGCTTTTACGCCTGGAAGTCGTGGACCCTGCTGGCCGACGCGGTGCACGACGGCCAGATCAGCAACTCGGCCTGGGGCGCGCCCTTGTGGATTCCCTACGGCTGCATGGCCCTCGGCATGACCCTCCTCACCCTACAACTTCTCCTGCAAGGCATCACCTTCGAAGCCATGCAGCCGACCGAAACCCCCGCCCACTGATGACCACGCTCCAGATCGGCTTGTTGTTCGGCGCCGCCACGCTCGTCATATTGTTCTCCGGCATTCCCATCGCCTTCGCGCTGGGCGCGGTCGCCGCCCTGTTCATGATGTTCTTCATGCCGCGCGCCTCGCTGGACACCATCGCGCAAAACGTCTACGAGGAGATGGCCAGCATTACGCTGCTGACCATCCCGCTCTTCGTATTGAAGGGCGCGGCGATCGGCAAATCACGGGCGGGCCGCGATTTGTATTCGGCCCTGCACATGTGGCTGAACAAGATCCCCGGCGGCCTGGGCATTGCGGTGACCATCGCCTGCGGCCTGTTCGCGGCAATGGCCGGCTCGAGCGCCGCCACCTGCTCGGCGATCGGCTCTTCGGCGATTCCCGAAATGCGCGAGCGCGGCTACTCGACACGCCTGGCCTCCGGCCTGGTGGCGGCGGGCGGCACCCTGGGCATTCTGCTGCCGCCGTCGATCACCCTGATTCTCTACGCAGTGGCGGCGGAGCAGTCGCTCGGGCGCCTGTTCCTCGCCGGCATCGGCCCCGGCGTGCTGCTGGTGGTGCTGTTCGCCGGCTACGGCATGTTCCGCTACCGCTACGAGCACCGCACCGCCACCGCCACCTTCGCCGCCGGCGGCGCCAACGCGCGCATTTTGCAGGTGGACAACTACACCATGGCCGAGCGCTTCGCGGCACTGCCCAAGGTACTGCCTTTTATCGTGCTGCTGCTGGGGGTGATGCTGGCGCTGTACGGCGGCTTCGCCACACCGTCGGAGACCGCGGGCCTGGGCGCGGTGCTGGCGCTGGTGCTGATCGCCGCCGTCTACGGCGCCTGGCGGCTCAAGGACCTGAAACCGATTTTCGCCAGCACGCTGTCGGAGGCGACCATGCTGATGATGATCATCGGCATGTCGCTGCTCTACTCCTACGTGATGAGCTACCTGCACATCAGCCAGAGCGCGGCGGAGTGGATCGTCTCGCTGCACCTGTCGAAGTGGCTGCTGTTCGCCGCTGTGGTGGTGCTGGTGGTGATCCTCGGCTTCTTTTTGCCGCCGGTGTCGATCATCCTGATGACCGCGCCGATCATTTTGCCGCCGCTGCGCGCCGAAGGTTTCGACCTGATCTGGTTCGGCGTGATGATGTCGGTGGTGATGGAGATGGGCCTGATCCACCCGCCGGTGGGGCTGAACATTTTCGTCATCAACAAGATCGCGCCCGACATCAAGCTTTCCGACATCATCTGGGGCACCCTGCCCTTTGTGTTCCTGATCATGCTGGCGGTGGTCATCCTGTGCGTGTTCCCCGGCATCGCCACCTGGCTGCCGGACCATTTCATGGGAGCGGCAGTCGCACGATAGACCAAGGCCGGCGAGGCTTGAGCCGAGGGCAAAACATATTGCCCCGGCACGCAACACCTGCGAGGAGACGAAGATGCAAAGACGCACCGTACTGAAGGGTGCAGCAGCGGCGCTGGCACTACCCGCGCTGGCGCGTGCCCAGGCCTACCCGGCGCAGCGCATCAACTACGTCGCGCCCTATCCTGCCGGCACCACCACCGACATCGTCGCCCGCATCATCGCGCAGATATTGACTACCGCCAGCGGCCAGACGGTGGTGGTGGACAACCGGCCCGGTGCCGGCGGCACGGTGGGCAGCACTTATGTGGCGAAGGCGCGGCCGGACGGCTATACCCTGCTGCAGGCTTCGGTGAGCACGCATGGAATAAACCCGTCGCTGTACCCTAACCTGGCCTACGACGCGGTGAAGGATTTCGAGCCGGTGGCCTTGATCGGCTCCTCACCCAATGTGGTGGTGGTCAATCCGGCGCTGCCGGTCAAAAACATCGCCGAGCTGATCGCGGCGGCGAAGGCGAAGCCGGGGGCACTGCGCTTTGCTTCGGCAGGCAACGGCTCTTCACAACACCTGTCGGGCGAGATGTTCAAGATGCTGGCGAAGGTGGACCTGCAGCACGTGCCCTACAAGGGCGGCGCGGCGGCAATGACAGACGTGATCGGCGGCCAGGTCGACCTGATGTTCGAGATCATGCCCACCGCGATGGTGCAGGCGCGCGCGGGCAAGGTGCGCGCACTGGCGGTGACCTCGGCCAAACGCTCGCCGGCGGCGCCCGAGTTGCCGACGGTGGCGGAGTCCGGTGTGCCCGGCTACGAGATGAACACCTGGCACGGCACGCTGGCGCCGGCGCATACGCCGAAGGAAATCGTCACCCAGTTGCACGGGTGGATCCGCCAGGGGCTGAACCAGCCGGCGATGCAAAAGCATTTCGCCGAGCTGGGCTTGTCTTCCGACAACTCGTCGCCGGAAGACTTCGGCGCCTACATTCGCGCCGAAGTGGCGCGCTGGGCGCCGGTGGTCAAGGCCTCGGGCGCGAAGATCGACTAGGAGGAACGGCGCCTTAGCTGTCGTTCCCGCGAAAGCGGGAATCCAGATCCTCGTCAAGACAAAGGAGGGCGGAACATGGATGGATTCCCGCTTTCGCGGGAATGACAAAACAGGCAGCCTCGAGCGGCCGCCTCAGGCGAGGCAGTGCTACTGGTCGGCCTTGACGTTTGCCGCCTTGGCGATCGCCGACCAGCGGGCGATTTCGGTCTTCATGCTCGCCGCCAATGCTTCCGGCATGCCGCCGACGGGGTCGATGCCGAGGACCGCGAAGCGCTCCTTGATGTCCGGCATTTGCACGATTTTCGCGGTCTCGGCCTGCAGCTTGGCGATGATCTCGGGCGGGGTGCCGGCAGGGGCGAACAGGCTGGTCCATAGCACCACTTCGTAGTCGGGCATGCCGGCTTCGGCCATGGTCGGCAGCTCGGGCGCGAAGGCGGCGCGGCGTTTGGCGGTGACGGCCAGGCCGCGCACCTTGCCGGCTTTCATCTGCGGCACCACCGGCGGGCTGTCGACGAAGGTGAGGTCGGCGTCGCCAGCCATTACCGCCTGCACCGCCTGCACGCTGCCCTTGTAGGGGATGTGGGTGATGGCGAGCTTGGCCTGGAATTTGTAGAGCTCGGCGGCGAGCTGGAAGGGCGAGGAGCCGGCGCTGTAGTTAAGCTTGCCGGGCTGGGCGCGCGCCAGCGCGGTGAGCTCCTGCAGGCTTTTCGCGGGAAGATTGGGATTGACGGTGAGCACCAGGGGAAAGGAGCCGATCATGCTCACCGGCGCGAAGTCCTTCACCGAGTCGTAGGGTAGCTTGGTATAGAGCCCGGGGTTGAACACCATGGCGCCGGAGGCACCGATCAGCAGGGTGTAGCCATCGGCCGGCGACTTGGCAACGTTTTCGGTGGCGATGATGGCGTTGGCCCCCGGCTTGTTGTCGATCACCACCGACTGGCCCCAGGCTTCCTGCATTTTTTGCCCGACCAGGCGGCCCAGGATGTCGTTGGCACCGCCGGGCGGGAAGCCCACCACCATGCGGATGGGTTTGTTGGGGTAGGTGCTTTGGCCAAAGGCGGTGGCGAGCATCAGGGCCAAGGCCGCGCCGCCGACGATGCGCAACACCGGGCCCGCGATGGCCCGCTTGCAATACAGCTTCATCTGGTTATCTCTAGAAATGTTTGAGTCGAGGCGCGCGGCTTGAAGGAACGGCAGTCACCGCGCTGCCGGGGCGCATATCCTAGCATTTTCAAGCGCTTGGCCCCTTCACCGCATCGCATCCGAGCGAACTCCGGCACGCGCCGGAATTGACAATATTCCCTGATTCCTGTATATTTCA
Organism: Burkholderiales bacterium; assembly: GCA_036271855.1. Taxonomy (GTDB): domain Bacteria; phylum Pseudomonadota; class Gammaproteobacteria; order Burkholderiales; family JAEUOS01; genus JAQGMJ01. The sequence continues at coordinate 8,951 of DATAZV010000501.1, read as the reverse complement.
TAATGTGAAATGTAATTTCATCAAACGGAAATCGGCGTTTCATTGGACTGCAACAATCACCGCACGAATTGCTCCATTACACCTGCATAAATGAACGTGTTGCGGCGCGCAAATTGCATGTGTCACACTGTTCTCGTTTCGCCCGGCTATGCGCAACCGAAGCCGCGCGATCCGGCCTGATTTTCGCCTTCGAATTCCGCAACGCCCGCCCCGAAAGGACCGTCCGTATGAACGCCCCGCAACCCATTTTCGCGCCCGGCATCGAGATCAAGGCGCCGATCAGCACCGCATTCGCCGAGATCCTCACGCCCGAAGCACTGAGTTTTGCCGCCCGCCTGCAGCGCGGCTTCGGCGCGCGCCGTGCCGAGCTACTGACCGCGCGCGACAAGCGCCAAAAGGAATGGGACGCCGGCAAGCTGCCCGACTTCCTGCCCGAGACCGCGCACATCCGCGCCGACGATTCGTGGAAGGTCAACCCCTGCCCGGCCGACCTGCAGGACCGGCGCGTCGAAATCACCGGCCCGGTGGATCGCAAAATGGTGATCAACGCGCTCAATTGCGGTGCGCTCACCTACATGGCCGACTTCGAGGATTCCAACACCCCGACCTGGAGCAACCAGATCGAAGGCCAGATCAACCTGCGCGACGCCGTCCAGCGCAAGATCGACTTCACCAACGAAGCCGGCAAGGACTACAAACTCAGTGACAAGCTGGCGACGCTGATCGTGCGCCCGCGCGGCTGGCACCTGGATGAAAAACACGTGCTGGTCGACGGCAGCCCGATCTCCGGCGCCATCTTCGACTTCGCGCTGTACTTTTTCCACAACGCAAAAGAACTGCTGGCGCGCGGCAGCGGCCCCTACTTCTATTTGCCGAAGATGGAGTCACACCTCGAAGCGCGTTTGTGGAACGACATCTTCTGCCTGTCGCAAGACGAACTGGGCATTCCGCGCGGCACCATCAAGGCCACCGTGCTGATCGAAACCCTGCTGGCCGCCTTCGAGATGGAAGAGATTCTGTATGAGATGAAGGAACACTCGGCAGGCCTGAACGCCGGCCGCTGGGACTACATCTTCGGCGCCATCAAGAAGCTGCGCGTCAACAAGGACTTCTGCCTGGCCGACCGCGCGCAAGTGACGATGACTGCACCCTTCATGCGCCCCTACTGCCTGCTGCTGGTGAAGACCTGCCACAAGCGCGGCGCCTTCGCCATGGGCGGCATGGCCGCGCAGATTCCGATCAAGGGCGATGTTGCCGCCAACGATGCCGCGATGGCGCGCGTCAAAGCCGACAAAGAACGCGAAGCCACCGACGGCTACGACGGCACCTGGGTCGCCCACCCCGGCCTGGTGGAAATCGCCAAGGCCGAGTTCGATAAAGTGATGAAGACGCCGAACCAGATCTCGCGCCTGCGCGACGATGTGAATGTCGCCGCCAAAGACCTGCTCAACTTCGGCCCCGAAGGCCCGATCACCGAAGGCGGCGTGCGGATGAACGTCAACGTCGGCATCCAGTACATCGGCTCCTGGCTGGGCGGCAACGGCTGCGTGCCGATTTTCAACCTGATGGAAGACGCCGCCACCGCCGAAATCTCGCGCTCGCAGATCTGGCAATGGATCCGCTCGCCCAAGGGCAAGCTGGACGACGGCCGCAAGATCACCAAGGAAATGATCTCGGCGATGGTGCCGGAAGAACTGCCGAAAATTAAAGAGTACCTTGGCGAAGCCGGCTGGAACGCCGGCAAGTACGAAGATGCAGCGAAGATGTTCGAAGAACTCTGCCTGGACGACAACTTCGTCGAGTTCCTCACCCTGCCGGCATACGACAGCATCGACTAAGCGAAAACCATGACGCGGTGGCAGCCCCTCGAGGTCATTCCCGCAAAAGCGGGAATCCATCGCGGCCCCACCCGCACGGGAATGTCTTGAAGACAGACTGGATTCCCGCCTGCGCGGGAATGACAGACAGCGCTTATTTCTTCAGCACTTCCGGATTGGCAATGTTGGTCGGCTTGCCGTCGATGAACGCAACCACGTTGTCCAGCGCCGTGCCGAAGTACAGCTCGTAGTTGCTCTGCTCCACATAACCCAGGTGCGGCGTGCAGACCGCGTTGGGCAGCTTGAGCAGCGGATGGTCGGCCTTGATGATCGGCTCGCTCTCGTAGACGTCGACCGCGCCGAAGCCGGGGCGGCCTTTCGCCAAAGCAGTTTCGAGCGCGCCATGCTCGACCAGCTCGGCGCGCGAGCTGTTGACGAACAGGGCATCGGGCTTCATCAGCGCCAGGTCGGCAGGCTTGACGATGCCGCGGGTCTCGGGGTTCAGGCGCACGTGCATGGAGACCACGTCGCTCTCCGCGAAAAAGGCTTCGCGCGAGGGCGCGGCCTCGAAACCGTCGGCTTTGGCGGCGGCGATCGAGCCTTCGCGGCCCCAGACCCACACGCTCATGCCGAAAGCCTTGCCGTAGCCCGCCACGACTTTGCCGATCTTGCCGTAGGCCCAGACACCGAGGCGGCGGCCTTTGAGTTGCCGGCCCACGGTCTGCTGCCAGCCGCCGGCCTTCAGGTTCGCCACTTCCTGCGGGATCGAGCGCATCGAGGCCAGCACCAGCGCCCAGGTCAATTCGGCGGTGGAAAAGGGCGAGCCCGAGCCTTCGGCGACGGCAACGCCGTGCGCGGTGCAGTCGGCCACCTTGAGGTTGGAGGAAACCTTGCCGGTCTGACTGATGAGTTTCAGCTTGGGCAGCTGGTCGAGCAGCGCGGCGGAAATCGCGCTGCGCTCGCGGATCAGCACCAGCACGTCGGCGTCCTTGAAGCGTTCGGCCTGGACGGCGACGTCCTTCACGGTGTCGTTGTAGATGGTGACCTGATGGCCCTTGATCTTGTCGAAAGCCTTGAGGTGGCGAACCGCGTCCTGGTAGTCGTCGGGAATTACGATATGCATGGCGTGCTCCGTTTGTTTTTCCGGACCGCGCCCGCGGCCCGTTACAATCTCAGCCGCGCATTTTAACGATGTTCCACCCAAGCTTGCCTTATAAACATTCCATGAAAATCGACGTCAAGATCCTCGACCCGCGCTTGCAGGACAACCTGCCCGCCTACGCCACCAGCGGGAGTGCCGGCCTCGACCTGCGCGCCTGCCTGGAGGCGCCACTCACCCTGGAGCCGGGGCAGACGCAAATGATCAACACCGGCATGGCGATCCACATCGCCGACCCCGGCTATTGCGCGATGGTGCTGCCGCGCTCCGGCCTGGGCTCAAAAAACGGCATCGTTCTGGGCAACCTGGTCGGCCTGATCGACTCCGACTACCAGGGTCCGCTGATGTGCGCGATGTGGAACCGCGGCCAGGCCGCCTTCACCCTGAACCCGATGGACCGCATCGCGCAACTGGTGATCGTGCCGGTGATGCAGGTGCAGTTCAACGTGGTTGCCGACTTCACCGCCAGCGAGCGCGGTGCCGGCGGTTTCGGCAGCACCGGTCACAAGTAAACCTCCCGGACCGACGGTGAAGACGATCTACACCATCGGCCACAGCACGCGGCCGGCGGAAGAATTCATCGGCCTGCTGGAGGCGGCCGGCATCCACGTGCTGGCCGATGTGCGGGCCTACCCGGCCTCGCGCCGCCACCCGCAGTTTGGCCGCGCGGCACTGGCCGAAAGCCTGGGCGCGCACGGCATCGAATATCTCTGGCTCGGGGTCGCCCTGGGCGGCCATCAGGAGCCGCGCGCCGACACCGTCAACATTGCCTTGGCCCCGATGTGGCGCGGCTATGCCGATCACACCCAGACCCGGGTCTATCGCGATGGATTGGCGCAACTGGAAGAGCGAGCACTGACTCATTCAGTGGCAACCATGTGCGCGGAGCGCGATCCGGGTGATTGTCACCGCAATCTGATCTCCGACAGCCTGACCAGTCGTGGCTGGAAAGTTGTGCACCTGGTTGGTGCGGACGAAAAGCGCGAGCATCGCCTGCATCCAGCGGCGCGCGAAAGCGCGAACGGCCTGATCTACCCCGGCCCAAGCCAGCAACAGTTGGGACTGGGCTTCTAGAAACAACACCGGCGCGCAATCGCGCGCCGGGCCATTGCCGGGTGCGCGCTCAACTCTTGTCGTCGCCCTCGATCTTCAGGTCGGCGATCTTGCGGGTGATGGTGTTGCGCCCCATGCCCAGAAGCTGGGCCGCCTCGATGCGCCGTCCGCCGGTGTGCTTGAGCGCGTTCTTGATCAGCGCGGTCTCGAACTGGCGCGTGAGATCGTCGCCGATACCCGACTCGCCGGTCGCCAGGCGCCGGGTGACTTCCTGCTCCAGCGATTTCACCCAGTCGGCATCCAGCAGGCCGCCGCCGGCACCGCCACCACCGTCGCCGGTCTTGGCGGCGCGCAAGTCCGGCGGCAAATCCGCCACCTCGATGCTCTGCGCCGGCGCCATCACCGTCAGCCAGTGGCAGGTGTTCTCCAACTGACGGACGTTGCCCGGCCAGTCCAGCGCCGCCAGGTATTTGAGCGCGGCCTCCGAAATGCGCTTGGGCTCGACCCCGAGCTCGCGCGCGCTGGTGGTCATGAAGTGCTTGGCCAGCAGCGGAATGTCTTCGCGCCGCTCGCGCATCGGCGGCAGGCGCAGGCGGATCACGTTGAGGCGGTGGAACAGGTCCTCGCGGAACAGGCCGTCGCGCACGCGCTTTTCCAGGTCCTGGTGGGTGGCGGCGATCACCCGCACATTGGCCTTCACCGGCTGGTGGCCGCCGACGCGGTAGAACTGGCCGTCGGAAAGCACGCGCAACAGGCGGGTCTGCAACTCGGCCGGCATGTCGCCGATTTCGTCGAGAAACAAGGTGCCCGCTTCCGCCTGCTCGAAGCGGCCGCGGCGCATGGTCTGGGCGCCGGTGAAGGCGCCACGCTCGTGGCCGAACAGCTCGGACTCCAGCAGGTCTTTCGGAATGGCGGCGGTGTTGATGGCAATGAATGCTTTTGCGGCCCTCGGGCTGTGGCGATGCAGGGCACGCGCCACCAGTTCCTTGCCGCTGCCGGATTCGCCGTTGATCAGCACCGTGGCGTGCGATTGCGAGAGGCGGCCGATGGCGCGGAACACCTCCTGCATCGAAGGTGCGGCGCCCAAGATTTCGGGCGACTCCTCCACCGTCTCTTCGGCGGCGGTCTCGCGCATGCTTTCCTCGACGGCGCGGCGGATCAGCTCGATCGCGTTCTCGACGTCGAAGGGCTTGGGCAGATATTCGAAAGCGCCGCCCTGGAAGGCGGCCACGGCGGACTCCAGGTCGGAGTAGGCCGTCATGATGATCACCGGCAGGCCGGGGTGCTTTTCCTTGATCGCCTGCAGCAGCTCCAGGCCGGAGGCACCGGGCATGCGGATGTCGGACACCAGGACCTGCGGCGCTTCCTCTTCGAGCGCCTGCAGCGCCTCGCGGGCGGAAGCGAACAGCTTGCAGGCAATGTTCTCCCGCGTCAGGGCCTTTTCCAGCACCCAGCGGATGGACTTGTCGTCGTCTACGATCCAGATCGGCTTCATCGGCTCGTGAATCATGCGCGGCGCGAAAAGGGTTTCTTTGGCGCGGCTTGCTGGCACCGCCTTGAAGCCGCTGTGAAGCTCACGGAATCCAAAAAACCCTGTTCCCACGCCTCACATTTTCACCCTTTATGAAAATGGCAAGAGGATTTTGAAACACGTGTATCCCGGCCTGCTCTCGCACTCTATCGTGCCACGATGCTGCTGCACGAAGGTTTGTGCCAGGGTCAGGCCCAATCCGCTGCCGCCGTCGCGCCCCGATACCAGGGGGTAGAACACGCGATCACGGATGCTTTCAGGGATACCCGGTCCGTTATCCTCTATATGCAAGTCCAATGCCAGCCGGCAGCGCTCCTTGTACAGGGTGATGTTGCGCACCACCCGTGTCTTGAGCACGATCTCCGGATTTTTGGTGCCCGCGCCGAGCAGCGCCTGGGCGGCGTTGCGCGCCACGTTGAGCGCCACCTGGATCAGTTGCTCCTTGTCGCCGCGCAACTCCGGCAAGGACGCATCGTAATCACGTACCAGGCTGATTTTGCGCGGAAATTCGGCCGCCAGGAGGCTCCGCACCCGCTCCAGCACCTCGTGGATATTGACCGAAGTGATGTGCGGCGGGCGATGCGGCGTCAGCATGCGGTCCATCAGCGACTGCAGGCGGTCGGATTCCTTGACGATCACCTGGGTGTATTCGCGCAGGCGCTTGTCCGGTAACTCGAATTCCAGCAACTGGGCGGCGCCGCGGATGCCGCCCAACGGGTTCTTGATCTCGTGCGCCAGGTTGCGGATCAGTTCGCGGTTCGCCTCGGCCTGCTCGTTCAGGCGTTCCTCGCGCTCCACCTTGAGCTGCTGGTCGATGGCGCGCAGTTCCAGCAGGATGCGGTTGTCTTGCTGGTCGATCGGCGTCAGCACACAGGCCATCTGCACCGGCTCGCGGCCGGCGAAAGAGAGTTCCAGTTCCTGGTTGCGGTGGCTCCATTTCGCCTGCAACGCCTCCTCAAGCAGCAGGCCGAGTTGCTCCGACTGGGTCTGGCGGTCCACCGGCTGGCCGCGCAGGTTGCGCAAGGATGATTCGAACAGCGCTTCGGCCGCCGGATTGGCGTGGGTGATGCGAAAAGAGGCATCCAGCAGCAGCACCGCGGAAGGCAGCAGGTCGAGGCCGGGGTAGCTGCTTTCCCGCAGCACCGGGGCGGCGACAGGAGTGACGGGACGCAAACGCTTCATCGAGGCAAATCGGCTTCCGGAAAAACGACAGGCCGGCGCGCGGGGTCGCGGCCGGCCCGGTGGAAAAAGGGGCTGGCGCCCGTCCTAGTTCTTCAGGCCGCCGAGTTCGCGATTGAGCGAGTCGATGTTCGACTGGCTGCGCGCGACGTCGTCCTTCAACTGCTGGGTGCGGTCCAGGTACTTCTGGTAATTGCGCTCGCCACCCTGGCGCTCGGGCTCGCCGTTGTTGTATTCCTTTTGCAGGTCGGTCAGGCGCTTTTGCTCGGCGGCCAGCTCTTCCTGCAGGATGCGGCGGCGGTCGGTGTCGCGCGCCTTTTGCGAATTGGCGTCGACCTTGGAGCCGGCCGGGCTCGCCGACGGCACCGACTTGACGACGGAGACCGAATTGACTTCGCCTTCCACCTTCTTGCAGCCCTTTACCGAGCCGACGTTGGTATAGGTGACGTTGCCGTCGGCGTCGGTGCATTTGAACAGGACGCCGCCGGCCATTTCCGGCTTCTCGGCCTTGGCTTTTTGTGCCTGCGCCGGCGCTGCGAGCGCCAGGCCGGCCACGGCGAGGACCGCCGCCATCAGAATCAGTTTGCGAGACATGATCGCCTCCCTTTCTTTGCTGCCAACCACTTATGCAAGGACGTCAAATATAAATATAACGCACGGCACCCGCCGCCGGTTGATCGCGCCCGCTTTGCCGCTTGCAAGCGACCATTGCCCGGGCGGCGCCCCAAGGCCCGCATGGCAACTGGAGTTTACATGAAACTTCATCGCCAACTTTATGATTTTACATATTAAATTCAAAGCCGCAAGCGGCGGCTTATGAAATCGCGGGAAGTACAAAAAAAACGGCACGCCCGAGGGCGTGCCGTCCACATGCGTTAAAAAACGTTACATGGCGTAGTACATGTCGTATTCCACCGGGTGGGTGGTCATGCGGAAACGGGTGACGTCGGCCATCTTCAGTTCGATGTAGGCGTCGATCATCTCGTTGGAGAACACACCGCCGCGGGTCAGGAACTCGCGGTCCTTGTCCAGATACTCGAGGGCCTGTTCCAGGCTGGAGCAGACGGTCGGGATCTTCGCGTCTTCTTCCGGCGGCAGGTCGTAGAGGTTCTTGTCGGAGGGGTCGCCGGGGTGGATCTTGTTCTGCACGCCGTCCAGGCCCGCCATCAGCATGGCCGAGAAGGCCAGGTAGGGGTTCGACAGGGGATCCGGGAAGCGCACTTCGATGCGGCGGCCCTTCGGGTTCGGCACGTACGGAATGCGGATCGAGGCGGAACGGTTGCGGGCCGAGTAGGCCAGCTTGACCGGGGCTTCGAAGCCGGGAACCAGGCGCTTGTACGAGTTGGTGGTCGAGTTGGTGATGGCGTTGAGCGCACGGGCGTGCTTGATGATGCCGCCGATGTAGTACAGCGCGAACTCGGACAGGCCGGCATAGCCTTCGCCGGCGAACAGGTTCTTGCCGTCCTTCCACACCGACTGGTGCACGTGCATGCCGGAGCCGTTGTCGCCGACGATCGGCTTGGGCATGAAGGTCGCGGTCTTGCCGTAGGCATGGGCGACGTTGGCGATGGTGTACTTGAGGATCTGGTTCCAGTCGGCGCGCTGCACCAGCGGGGCGAACTTGGTGCCGATTTCGCACTGGCCGGCAGTCGCCACTTCGTGGTGATGCACTTCGACTTCGATGCCCTGCTGTTCGAGCAGCAGGCACATTTCGGAACGCATGTCCTGCAGCTGGTCGATCGGCGGCACCGGGAAGTAGCCGCCCTTGACCGCGGGACGATGGCCGACGTTGCCCTGGCCTTCGATGCGCGCATCGGTGTCCCAGCCGGCTTCGGAGGACCACACCTTGCAGGAGGAGCCGGACATGTCGACCGACCACGCCACGGAGTCAAAAATGAAGAATTCGGGCTCGGGGCCGAAGTAGGAAACGTCGCCCAGGCCGGTGGACTGCAGGTACGCGTCGGCACGGTGGGCCAGGGAGCGCGGGTCGCGGTCGTAGCCCTTGCCGGTCGAAGGCTCGAGCACGTCGCAGGTGAGAATCAGGGTGTTCTCGTCGGTGAACGGGTCCATGTGGGCGGTGTTGGGATCGGGCATCAGCAGCATGTCCGAAGCTTCAATGCCCTTCCAGCCGGCGATCGACGAACCGTCGAAGGCGTGGCCGGCGGTGAACTTCTCTTCGTCGAAGTGCGACACGGGCACGGTGACGTGCTGC
>DATAZV010000500.1:0-10052 GCA_036271855.1 Burkholderiales bacterium | reverse complement strand
CGTGCACCTGGGCGGCGACGCGCTGAACGGCCGCGAGCAGGGCGGGCATTTTTACCTGATGAGCCACGGCGTCTATACCGAAGTCAGCGAGGGCGTGTTCAATTACAGCCGCTGGCATGCGCAGAGCCTGTTCGTCACGCACCCGCTGGGGGCGATGGCGGCGGTGTTCTATTACAAGCTGACCAAGCCGGGCAAATAGGCTTAAGCGCGATGGGCATACCGGGGCGGATGGTGCTGGCGGGGGCCGTGAGCCTGGTGGTGCTGGCGGGCTTGTTCGTGCTGCTCTGGTTCGCCTACACCTACATGCTGTGGCGCATGGGCTGGCGGGTGTTCGCCGCGCGCTACAGCACCGACGTGGAGCCGCGCGAAAGCTTCGCCGCCGCCAGCGCCAGCTTCGGCCATGTGTTCGCCACCTACCATGGCACGGCGCGCGTCGGCTTTTTGCGCGAGGGCGTGCATTTCAGCGCGTCGCTGCCCCTCGGCGTGGCGCATGCGCCCTTCCTGCTGCCGTGGGAGCGCCTGCGCAGCGCGCAAGTCGAGCGCGGGCCGCTGGGCGAGCGCGCGCGGGTGGAGTTGCGCGACGAGGCCGGGCGGGTGATCCTGCTGCTGCCGGCGGCGGCACTGGCGGCGCTGGAGGCGCAGCGCACGTTTCAACTAAACTGAGCAACTAAACTGAGAGCTGACCCGGGGATTAAACTGCGGGCTGCACTGCCGCCGCGGCGGCAGCCCTGTCGAAAAAACCGCGCAAGGAGACTGCCGTGCAAAGAGCCGAATTCGAATCCGCCCTCCGTGGCGAAGGCTTTTCCGAGATCATCGAGAAAACCGCGCAAGCCAACTTCGAGGCCCAGCCGCATACCCACCCCTGGGACGTGCGCATCCTGGTGCTCGAAGGGCAGATGACGGTGGTGAAGGAGGGCGTGGCGCACGTGTGCAACCCCGGCGACACCTTCGCCATGGCCGCGCACTGCGACCACTTCGAGCGCTACGGCCCGGCCGGCAGCACCTATGTGCTGGGCCGCCGCGAAGCCGCGGCGGCTTAGGCGCCGGCCTGGGCGCTGCCGCGGGACGGCTGCATCCGGATCGGGCCGCGGCCAGCCTGTTGTGCAACGCGGCAGGGCCGGTTGCGCCTTTTGCCGCCCGGGAAATTCCGGGGAACAGCACCCGCCGGGAGGCGTTTTGCTGCGCCGCAAGAAAATGCTCCATCGGCGCGTTGCCAAAACAACGTCATATCGGCCTAGGGGTAAACCTGAGGGGCGAAAGCCCTCGAAAACCCTGTTAAATCCATGTAAAATCAAGGTTCCAACTTACCGCTGACTCATCGTCCTGCCCAGCCTGGTTTTTATGCAGCCGGGAGGGCGCGCAGGCTAAGTAGGGGTTTTCACTAAGTACAGAAATCGACAAAGCAGGCTTAATTATAGAAATCGGTCAACCGATTCATCTTTTGTGGCGTTTTTACGCCCACGGCCCCTAAAACAGGCCGTACCTCTAAAACCCAAAATCTGGAGAAACAAAAATGAGCAAACTGTTCGCAGCCATCACCCTGGCCCTGTTCGCCGCCGCCACCACCACCGTGTTCGCCGCCGACGAAATGAAGAAGGACGACAAGGGCGCGATGAAGAAGGACGACAAGGCCCCCGCCAAGTAAGCAGGCTTTTAGTCTCGTAGAAAGGACCGGCGCTGCCGGTCCTTTTTATTGGTGACGCAGCGTGCGCAGCACGCTCAGCTCTCACCCTCCCTTTCAAGGGGAGCCGAAACGCAAATGAGGGGTGGGGATGGGGTCAGCAGCAGCGAAGCTACCTCCTAACCCCCGGCGCTTCCCCCTTCAGCCCCTGCGCGCGCCAGGCGAGGAACAGCTCCACATCCAGCAACTCCGGGCTGCCGATCGGCAGCAGCTCGGCGCGCACGCCGTACAGGCAGGCGCGCAGGCGCCGGTGCAGCGAGCCCATGGTCTGCCACTCCAGGCGGTAGATCGGAAAGTCGTTCGGCTGCCCCTGGCTGATGGTCTCGGCGAACAGCCGTTTGCCGAAGCTCTGCTCGTGGCAGGTGGCGCAGCTCATGTTCATCTGCCCGCGCCGGGTGTAGTAGAAGGCGCGTCCGCGCTCGAAATGCGCGCGCGCCGCGCCGTCGATGGCTACGCCCACCGGCACGCCGCGCGACTGGAAGTTGACGTAGGCGGTGATCGCCAGCATGTCTTCCGACTCCGGCTTGAACGCTTCGGCCTTTTGCTGCCTGGTGCGGCTGTCGTTGATGCGCGCCTCGATGTTCAGCAGTTGCTTGGTCGCGGGGTCGATCGCCGGGTAGCGCGCGGCCACGCCCTTCATGCTGCTCTTCGCATCGCCGTGGCACGAAGCGCAGGACTTGGCCGTGGCTCCCGCCGGCGTGTTCCAGATCTTTTCGCCGCGCTCCACCCACAGCATGCCGGGGTTGGCGAAGTCGTCGGCCTGCAGTGCGCGCACGTCGTCGCCGGTGTAGGCCAGGCCGGACTTCAACTGGTCGAGGGGGATGGCACGGGTGGGGGGGGATTGCGCGTACACCAGCGATGCAAGGGCCAGCAAAGCCGCGCCGGCCACGGCAAGGGAAATCGCCGCCTTGCGCGCCATGCTAGCCGGCGACGGTCACCGCCGCGCGCTCCGCGTATTTGGTGCCGGTGTCGTCGTCCCACTCGAAGCTGATCTCGCCGGAATTTCCCGCCACCAGCCAGAACTGCAGCAGCGGATTGGCGGCGAAGCCCGAGCTCATGTCCACCCGCAGCGCCTCGGTGCCGTTGTACTTGCACACCAGCTCGCGGATCACGTTGCGCTTGATCGGCTTGCCGACATCGTCGACGCGGTAGCCGGTCTCCATCGCGTGACGGATGGCGATCTTCACTTCGAAATTCTCACCGCGCTTGATCGCGGGCGGTATCTGGATACGGGCGTCGGCCATGATGGGTTTTCCTTCCGGTCAGCTGCCGTCCAGGCAGGCGGCGATCGCCACCAGCACCTCGGCTACCTTCACGCACAGCGCGCCGTCGGCCAGGGTCGCCACCGCCACCACCCGCTGGGTGCCGGCCAGGCGCACCCGCGACTCGATGTCGAAGCGCGCGGTGCTGGCGGGAAAGTGGAACACCGCCATCCGCGGCACCGGGTTCTTCTCGGAGAACAGGTGGATGCTTTGCACCGCCCCCGGCGCAACCGCGCCCAGCACGCCGAGTTTGATCGGCACCGAGTTGCCGTTGTCGGCCACCCGCGGGATTTCGAGCTGCATGCGCGCGAACTGCACCCGGCGCCCGGCCAGGAACTCCTGCAGCGCCGGAATTTCCGGCAGCTCGTTGAGATTGGTCGGGATCTGCGCAACGGCCGGCAGGCACTGCGCGGCGGCCAGCGCGCCGGCGGCGCCGAGCAGCACGCGGCGCGCGGGGGAGGCGGGAGAGGCGGCCGGCGCGGCAACAGGAATCAAGTGTTCAGGGTTCATTTGAGTGTCTGCAGGTAAGCCACCACGTCCTCCACCTCCTGCGCGCTCAGCACCGTCTTGCCGCGGTACTGCGCGGCCACGCCGATGAGTCCTTCGCTGCGAAAGTAGGAGGGCATGATGGTCGAGGGGTGCACCCGTGCATTATCCGCCACCCGCAGGCGCAACTGGGGCGCGGAAAGGCGGGCGCCGACCCCGGCCAGCGCCGGCCCGAGGTCGCCGGAAAAGCGCGCCTCGGGAATCGCGTGGCACAGGATGCAATTGGCGTTCTCGCGCGCCAGCAGCAGCGCGCGGCCATGCGCGGCGTCGCCGGGGACGGCGGTGAGCGGCTGCGGCACGCTGTCGGCGCTGATCTGCGCCGCCGTCAGGTCGGCGCGCGCCGGCAAGGCGAACAGGCAAGCCGAGCAGCAGGCGCAGGCGGCGAGGATGCGGGCGGCGGAGGAAGGGCGCGAAAGTGCCAAGGGATGCAAGCCTGGTTTCACCGCCCGGCTCGGGCGGCTCGGATCGGCACGCATACTACACCCCGCCGCACGGAGCAGTCGACCGGCAATTTTGCCGCCCCGAAACCCGGCATGGATCGTCCCGTATTACCGCTGACGGAACCCGGCTATCCGCCACTTTCCCGATTGTAGGCGTATGCCTACAGTTTGGCCGGGGGTTTTAGGCTATATTCGGGCCATCGCATATCTCCCGTGCGCCGGAGTGCGGCGCATTGCCGCCGCGCCCTCAACAAAAAAAGGAAGCTGTCGTGAGCACCACGCCCCCCGGTACCCTCAGTGAACAGGAACTGACGCTGGCCCGTCTGGTGGTCGAAACCCTCAACCTCGAAGTCAAGCCGGAAGAGGTCGACCCGGAAGCGCCGCTGTACGGCGAAGGCCTCGGGCTGGACTCGATCGACATCCTCGAAATGGCCCTGGCCATCTCCAAGACCTACGGCGTGCAACTGCGCTCGGAAGACGAAAACAACCGCAAGATATTTGCTTCCCTGCGGCGCCTCAACGAGCACCTGCAGGAGCACCGCACCAAGTGAACCGCAAGGCGGGTTGGGCCGCGACCGCAGCGCTGATCGCGGCCGGGGTTGCCTATCAATACCTGATCTACCAGGCCGCCCACGGCGGGCTGCCGGCCGGCCTGCGCCTGACGCTGAAGGGCCTGCCGCTGTTGCTGTTCGCCTGGTGGGCCGCCACCCACCCGCGCCAGCGCGTGCTGGCCCTGCTGGCAATGGTGGTCGCCGCCGGCGCGCTCTACTGGGTTGATGTGCGCGGCTTCGGCCAGGCCGCCTACGGCATTCCGCACGCGGTGGTCTATCTCTCCCTGGGCTGGCTGTTCGGTCACACCCTGGCGCCCGGCCACGAGCCGCTGATCACCGGGCTGGCGCGGCGGGTGCACGGCACGATGCCGCCGGAAATGGTGGTCCATACCCGCTACGTCACCTGGGCCTGGACCCTGTTCTGCGTCGCCCAGGTAAGCCTCTCGGCGGCGCTATATAGCTTCGCCGGGCTCGATGCCTGGAGCCTGTTCATCACCGTGCTCAACATTCCGCTGCTGGGCCTGATGTTCGTGGTCGAGTACGTGGTGCGGGTGCTGCGCTTCCCGGACCATCCGCAAGCCTCCATCGCGCAGGCGATCCGCGCCTTCACCGAGCACAGCAAGGCCGCCAGCGACAGCAGCATCCACCGGGCGGCCGCAAACGACAGCGGGATTTACCAGGCGGTCGCCGGCGACAACGCCGCGCACCAGACGGCCGCCGGCGACAGCGCCATGCACAACGCGGCCGCCGGCGACCGCGGCCTGCATGAAGTGGCCGCAAGGGACTGCGGCTTGAAACGCACCGCCCCATGAGCGGCCTGCCGCTGATCGCCGGCTTCGCGCCGGACGCCGTGTTCGCCTGGCGCGACGGCGCGGCCATCACCACCCGCCGCTATCTCGGCGACGTTGCCCGCCTCGCCGCCCTGCTGCCGGATCGCGGCCAGGTGCTCAACCTGTGCGCCGACCGCTACCGCTTTGCCGTCGGCTTCGGCGCCGCCCTGCTGCGCGGCCAGGTCAGCATGCTGCCGCCCAACCATACCCCGGTGATGGTGGCGCAACTGGCGCGCGACTACCCCGGCCTCTATTGCCTGCGCGAAGCGGGCGGGCCGGCGCTGGAAATCGAAACCCTGCTGTTTCCGGACGACGCCGACGGCGCAGCCAATCATGCTTCTGACTCCGCTTCTGATTCACCGGTGCCGCTGATCCCCGCCGACCAGCTGGCCGCCCTGGTCTTCACCTCCGGCTCCACCGGCACGCCGCTGCCCAATCGCAAGACCTGGGGCCGCCTGACCCTGAGCGCGCAGTCCGAAGCCGCGCGCCTCGGGCTGGGCCCGGCCCCTGGAGAGCGCGCGTCCTGGTCGCTGGTCGGCACGGTGCCGCCGCAGCACATGTACGGTTTCGAATCCACCGTGCTGCTGCCGATGCAGGGCGGCCTGGCGCTGCACGCCGGGCGGCCGTTTTACGCCGCCGACGTCGCCGCCGCCCTGGCCGGCCTGCCGCGCCCGCGGGCACTGATCACCACCCCGGTACACCTGCGCGCGCTGGTGGAGGAAGCGGCCGCGGCCGCCACCTTTCACGCCCGGCCCGACTTCCTGCTGTGTGCCACCGCCCCCTTGTCCGACGAGCTGGCGCGCGCCGCCGAAGAGTGCCTCGAGGCGCCGCTGTACGAAATCTACGGCTGCACCGAAGCCGGCCAGGTGGCGACGCGGCGCAGCACCGCCGGCCCGCGCTGGCAGGCGCTGCCCGGGCTGCAACTGCGCCAGGACCAGCAGGGCACCTGGGTGCGCGGCGGCCATGTCGAGGGCGAAGTGCTGCTGGGCGACGTCATCGAGCTGGACGACTACACCCACTTCGAGCTGCGCGGGCGCAACGCCGACATGATCAACATCGCCGGCAAGCGCACTTCGCTGGCGCACCTGAATTTCCAGCTCGGCAGCATCGAGGGCGTGCGCGACGGCGTGTTCGTCATGCCGGAGGGCGAGGCGGAAAAAAACAGCGAAGTGATGCGCCTGGCCGCCATCGTGGTGGCGCCGGGCATCGGCAGCGCGCAAATCAGCGCCGCGCTGCGGCGCCGCATCGACGCCGTGTTCCTGCCGCGTCCTCTTTATATGGTCGATTCCCTGCCGCGCAACTCCACCGGCAAGCTGACGGCGGCGGTGCTGCGGGAACTCCTGGCGCAATGCGCGTCAAATCATGGCACGACCTAATTAAAATACGGGAAACGCGCGGGCCGGCACCGGCCGCGCGCAACAAGCCCCTACGGGCATCCACAGGGATAAGAACAAAACGCATGTCAGGCCTGGAAAAAACCTACCCGGAAGACCTGCCCGCCGCCCAGGGGCACTTCCCCGGCAATCCGATCATTCCCGGTGCCTGGCTGCTGGCCGACGCCCTGGCCACGGTGGCCGCCGAGCTGGGCTGGGAGGCGGGCGCCTGCACCGTGAAGAATGCCAAGTTCCTCTCGCCCGCCCGCCCCGGCGAGCGCGTGAATATCGAATACACCACAGGCGCCCCCGGCAGCCTCAAGCTCGAATGCACGGCGGGTGGCCATGCCGTGCTCACCGCGCAGATCTCATGTCCTCAGTCCCCGACAGCGGCCTGAGCGCCGCCGGCGCCACGCCGGCCGGTACCACGGCCGAGCGCCTGGCGCGCTCGCGCACCCGCGAGCGCGGCACCACCACCGCCCTGCCCGAATGGGCCACCCGTCCGGAGCGCAGCAACGTCGTCGCCCTGGGCTTCATGGCCCTGGTGGCGCTGTACATCGGGCGCGCGCCGGCGCGCTGGCTGCTGCCGCCGATCTGCGTCTACTACATGCTGTTCGCCCCCAAGGTGCGCGCCGCCTCGCGCGAATTCCTCACGGTGGCGATGGGCCGCAAGCCGACCACCCGCGACTACTACAAGCACATCCACACCTTCGCCTGCACCATCCTCGACCGGGTGTTTTTTCTCAACGACCAGATCGAGCGCTTCGAGGTCACGGTGTACGGGCAGGAACTGATGGACCAGGTTCTCGCCAGCGGCGAGGGCTGCTTTTTGCTCGGCTCGCACCTCGGCAGCTTCGAGGTGCTGCGCACCCAGGCGCGCGCCACCAAAAATCTCGATGTCAGCCTGGTGATGTACGAGCGCAACGCGCGCAAGGTCAACGCCGTGTTGAACGCGATCAACCCGAACCTGGCGATGGACGTGATCGGCCTGGGCAACTCCAATTCCATGCTGCGGGTGCAGGAGGCGCTGTCGCAGGGGCATTTCGTCGGCATGCTGGGCGACCGCAATTTCGTCGGCGAGGGCGTGGTGCCCTGCAAATTCTTCGGCCGC
Organism: Burkholderiales bacterium; assembly: GCA_036271855.1. Lineage (GTDB taxonomy): Bacteria > Pseudomonadota > Gammaproteobacteria > Burkholderiales > JAEUOS01 > JAQGMJ01. Next base: position 2,258 of record DATAZV010000500.1, on the reverse strand, counting down.
ACCACCCATTGCCCGGTCGGCCCCTTCCGCATGTCGGTGATGCTCAAGCGCCCGCTGGTGCTGATGGCGGGCCTGTACCGCGGCGGCAACAAATACGACCTGCACTTCGAGCTGCTGCCCAACCCGGCCGACGTGCCGCGCGCCGAGCGCGGCCAGGCCATCGAAGCGGCGCTGCAGGCCTATGTGGACCGGCTCGAACACTACTGCCGCGCCGCGCCCTACAACTGGTTCAACTTCTACGATTTCTGGAACCAGGGCAGCGAAAAAGGCACCGAGGAAAACAATGCGCGCGACCCTTGAGCCCCGCCGCCTGCTGCTCGCCGCGCTCGCCGTGCTCACAGTCGCGGCGACGGCGGGGGTGCCGTGGCGCCCGGCGCAGGCCGCGCCCGACCCGCTGGCGCGCGACTCCGGCGTCAACGAGCCGGTCAGCGGCCTGTTGCCCGAGATCATGCGCACCATGGCCAAGGTGAAAAGCTCGCGTGCGCGCTTTGTCGAGAAAAAGTACCTGGCTATCGTCAACACGCCGCTGCAATACACCGGCGGCCTGGCCTACAACGCGCCCGACAAGCTGGAAAAGCGCACCGAAACGCCGAAGGCGGAGAGCATGCTGCTCGAAGGCGACAAGCTCACCCTGACCAACGCCCGCCACCAGACCCGGGTGGTGATGCTGTCGCAGTATCCGCAGGTGCGGGCGTTTACCGAGAGCATCCGCTCTGTGCTGGCCGGCGACATGGCCACGCTGGGGCGCTACTACGGCCTGAAGGCCGAAGGCAGCATCGCGCAATGGACCCTGCTGCTTACGCCCAGCGACCCGCAGATGCAGTCGGTGGTGCAGCAGATCAGGTTTTCCGGCGCCAACCACAGCATCCGCAGCATCGAGATTACCGAAAAGCAGGGCGACCGCTCGGTGATGAGCATCACCGAGGAAGGCCCTTGAGCGAGGCGCGGGACGAGGTGCCTGGTGACCGCGTTTCGCGCGGCGTGCCCGGCAACCGCGCGCCACGCAGTCGTATCGCCCTCGCGCTCTGGCTGCTCGGCCTGGCGGCCTGCATATTCGTCATCGCGCGCACCCAGTTCTCGGCCGACCTGTCGGCCTTCCTGCCGAGTTCGCCGACGCCGGCACAGCAGATATTGGTGGAGCAGTTGCGCGACGGCGTGGTCTCGCGCCTGTTGCTGGTGGGCATCGATAGTCCGGACCCTTCGCAGTCCAAAGGCGGCGATCCTGCTTCGCTGGCCGCCACCAGCAAAAAGATGGCAGCGGCCCTGCAGGCCGACCCCTTGCTGGCGGCGGTGAACAACGGCGAAGAGGCGGGGCTGACGCCCGACCGCGAGTTCTTCTGGAAAAACCGCTACCTGCTCTCCCCCGGCGCCGAACAGCCGAACCACTTCAGCGCCGTCGGCATCCGCGAGGCGCTGGACGACGACATCCAGCTGCTCGGCTCGCCCGCCGGCGCGCTGATCCGGCGCATCCTGCCGAACGACCCCACCGGCGAACTGATGCGCATGATCGAGACCCTGGAAGGCGGCGCGCGTCCCAACAGCCAGGAAGGCGTGTGGTTCTCGCGCGACGGCAAGCGCGCCCTGCTGATGGTGCAGACCAAGGCGGCGGGCTACGATATCGACGCGCAAGAGGTGGCGCAGGCGCATATTCGCGACGCCTTCGCCCAAGCCGCGTCGGGCACGGTGCAGCACCTGGTGCTCACCGGCCCCGGGGTATTCGCCGCCACCACCCGCGCCAGCATCAAGGGCGACGCCTGGCGCCTGTCGATGATCGCCACCATCCTGGTCGCCCTGCTGATGCTGGCGCTGTACCGCTCGCCGCGCGTGCTGCTGCTGGCGTTTTTGCGGGTGGCCACCGGCGCGCTGGCGGGCATAGCGGCGGTCAGCCTGCTGCATGGCGCGGTGCACGGCATCACCCTGGGCTTCGGCGTCACCCTGATCGGCGAAGGGGTGGACTACGCGATCTACCTGTTCACGCAAATCCCGCCGGGCGGCAATGCGCGCGACACCTTGAAGCGCCTGTGGCCGACCTTGCGCCTGGGCGTGCTCACTTCGGTGTGCGGCTTTTCGGCGCTGCTGTTTTCCGGCTTTCCGGGCCTGGCGCAACTCGGGCTGTTTTCCATCGTCGGGCTGGTGGTCGCCGCCGCCGTCACCCGCTATGTGCTGCCGGCGCTGCTGCCGGCGGGCTTCGCGGTGAAAAACGTCGAGCACCTGGCGCCCGCCATCCTGCGGGTGGTGGACAGTTTCACCAAGCTGCG
>DATAZV010000499.1:0-10804 GCA_036271855.1 Burkholderiales bacterium | reverse complement strand
GCTGCGCACGGTGCAGGCTGCCACCACCACCGAAGTGACGGCGATCACCGCGCCCATCTGGATGATCGCCCCCGTCGCCTGCAAAGTACGCAGGTAATAGGTGAGCTGGCGGGTGTAGAACTGCAGGAACATCGCCGCCGCCTGCCATACCACCAACGCGGCATAGCCGGCGTAGGCGCGGCCGTAGGCCAGGTTCACCAGCGGCTCGGCGATCCACGACAAGCCGAGCATCACCGGCAGCAGCAAGGCGCTGCCCCAGGCGGTGTTGCGCCACAGGTAGCCGGAGAGCGCGTCCAGCCCGCCCTCCTTGTAGTGCCGCGCCGCCGCCACCGGCACCACGTTTTCCATCGCCTGGAACAGGATGTTGATCGGGCCGATGATGTTCTGCGCCGCGCGCACGCCGCCGGCTGCCTGCGCGCCCAGCAGGCCGGCGCCGACCAGCAGCACGCCCTGGGTGCCGGCCCATTGCAACTGCCAGCCGATAAAGTAGTCACGCCCGCTGCGCCAGCCCTGGCGCAATACCGTGCGGGCATCGCCGAATGCCGGCCGCACCGGCGCGCGACTGGCGGCGTAGCCAAGGATGAAAGCCACGGCCGAGGTGGCGCCGATGATGCAAAACACCTCGGTCAGGCCGAGATCGTCGTCGAACAGCGCGAACAGCACCAGCATCACGATCTGGCCGCCATAGCTGACGACGTCGTTGAGGAAGGCCGCGCGCGAATTCTGGTGCACAAAATAATAACGCCGCAGCCAGTCCTGCATCTGGAAGGCGAACACCGCTCCGGTTACCGCCAGCACCGTCGGCTGCTGCAATGCCGCCGCCGCGGATACCAGGCCGCCCGCGCTGCCCAGAGCGTAGACCACTGCCGCCATCACTGCCGACAATGCCAGTTGCAGCGCCAGCACGCCGCGCAGGTAACGTGCACGCTCGCGGTCTTCCATCTGCGGCGCGGCCGACAGCATGGGCGAAAAGATCAGCGCGGTCTGAAAGGCATTGACGTACAGCAATACCGCCTGCAGCAGGACGAACACGCCGAAGGCCGCCGGGCCGAGCAGGCGCGCCAGCATGATGCCGGTGAGGAAGTTGGAGCCGCTCACCAGCAGCTGGTCGGCCACCGCCCAATGGGTGCGGCGGTGGCGCTGGAACATCTGGCGCACGCGCTGAAACATGACGCGGGGACCGGCCCTCAGGCGCCGGCTCCGAAGGCCGCCGGTTCTTCGCGCTGGCGCCGCGCCTCGGCGAAACTGTGCAGATAGGTCTGCTCGATGCCCTCGCGCAGACCGGTCCTGGCGCGCCAGCCGAGCGCCCCCAGGCGAGATACGTCAAGCAGCTTGCGCGGCGTGCCGTCGGGCTTGCTGGCGTCGAACACGATCTTGCCCTCGAAGCCGACCACCTCCATGATGATCTTCGCCAGTTCGCGAATGGTCACATCCACGCCGGTGCCGACATTGCACAGGGGCGCCACCCCTTCGCGCTCCATCAGGAAAACGCAGGCATCGGCAAGGTCGTCGACATGCAGGAATTCGCGCTTCGGCTTGCCGGAGCCCCACACTGTCAGGCTGTCGTCGCCGCGCAGCCGCGCCTCGTGGGCCTTGCGCAACAGGGCCGGCAGCACGTGGCTGTTGGCAAGATCGTAATTGTCGTTCGGCCCGTAGAGATTGGTCGGCATCACAGCGCCGTAGCCGGTGCCGTATTGCCGGTTGTAGGCTTCGCACATCTCGATGCCGGCGATCTTCGCCACCGCATACGGCTCATTGGTGGCTTCCAGCGTCCCGGTAAGGAAATATTCTTCCTTGATCGGCTGCGGACAATCGCGCGGGTAGATACAGGAGGAGCCGAGAAACAGCAGGCGCTGCACCCCGGCCAGCCAGGCACCGTGGATCAGGTTCGCCTCCATCATCAGGTTCTGGTAGATGAATTCGGCACGCCGCGTGTCGTTGGCCAGAATGCCGCCGACGCGCGCGGCGGCGGCGAAAATGAAGTCCGGCTTCTCGCGTGCCAGGAAGGTGAAGGTGGCGCGCTGGTCCTGCAGGTCCACCTCGCCATGGGTGCGCATCAGCAGGTTCTCGTAGCCGCCGGCGCGCAGGCGCCGTACCAGCGCGGAGCCCACCATGCCCTGGTGGCCCGCCACATAGATTTTCGAAGTCTTGCTGATCTGCATGGGTCGCTCCGCGTTCATTCGTGATGCGCCAGTGTGCGGTGACCGTGCTGGTGCACCAGGTGGTCGCGCTGTGCGGTGCGCAGGTCTTCCTGCACCATTTCGGCCACCAGTTCCTCGAAGCTGATGCGCGGCTTCCAGCCGAGCTGGCGCATCGCCTTGGATGGGTCGCCCAGCAAGGTTTCCACTTCGGTGGGACGGAAATAGCGCGAGTCCACCTGCACGATGCAACGGCCCTTCTGGTCATAGCCGCGTTCGCCCGCGCCCTCGCCTTCCCAGCGGATCTGCAGGTCCAGTTCGGCGGCGGCCCGCTCGACGAACTCGCGCACGCTGTACTGCAGGCCGCTGGCAATGACGTAGTCGTCCGCCTGCTCCTGCTGCAGCATCAGCCACTGCGCCTCGACATAGTCCTTCGCATGGCCCCAGTCGCGCAGGGCGTTCATGTTGCCGAGATAAAGGGTGTCCTGCAGCTTCAGCTTGATGCGTGCCAGCGCGCGGGTGATCTTGCGGGTGACGAAGGTTTCGCCGCGGCGCGGCGACTCGTGGTTGAACAGGATGCCGTTGCTGGCATGCATGCCGTAGGCCTCGCGGTAGTTCACCGTGATCCAGTAGGCGTAGAGCTTGGCCGCCGCATACGGGCTGCGCGGATAGAAGGGCGTGGTCTCCTTTTGCGGCGTCTCCTGCACCAGGCCGTAGAGCTCCGAGGTGGAGGCCTGGTAGAAGCGCGTCAGCTTGGACAGGCCGAGCAGTCGGATCGCTTCCAGCACCCGCAGCACGCCGACGCCGTCGGCATTGGCGGTGTATTCCGGCTCCTCGAACGAGACCTGCACGTGGGACTGCGCCGCCAGGTTGTAGATTTCGTCCGGGCGCACCTGGTGGATGATCCGGGTGACGGCGGTGCTGTCGGTCATATCGCCGTAATGCAGGATGAAGCGGCGGTCGGCGACGTGCGGGTCTTCGTAAAGATGGTCGACCCGTTCCGTATTGAAGGTGGAAGAGCGGCGCTTGATGCCATGAACCTCATAGCCCTTGCCCAGCAGGAATTCGGCGAGATAGGAGCCGTCCTGGCCGGTAATGCCGGTGATCAGCGCGACTTTGAACATGGGCGGGTGCCTCCGTCAGTTGATTCGATGGATGTAAAGCGGCGGCGTCGCGGGACGCCTGGCCTCAGAATTCGCTGAGTACGCTGCCGACCACGCCGACGCCCAGTTGCGACAGTCCGGAGCACAACTCACCGGCGGCGGCCATGCGGGTGAGGTTCTTGTGCACCGCCAGCACGGCGCCGTGGGCGCGGGCGCAGACCATTTGCGCATCGGCATACTCGGAGGCGGCCGGGGTGTCGATCAGGATCACTTCGAATTCCTTGCGCATCTCTTCAAGGAAATTGCCGAACAGCGGGCGCCCCAGCAGCTCCGCCGGATTGGGCGGCAGCGGACCGGCCGGCACCACCGAAAGGTCGAGAAAAGCCGGTACCCGCCGCACCTCACCGCCTTCGGCGCGGCCCGAGAGTATGGTCGACAGCCCGCCGCGCTGATTCAGATTGAACAGGGCATGCTGGCGCGGATTGCGCATGTCGGCATCGATCAGCAGGGTGTGCGCGCCAAGCTGGGAGAACAGCACCGCAAGATTGGCGGTGAGCCGGCTGCGGCCTTCACCGGCATCGGGGCTGACCACCGCCAGCGCGCGCCGCTCGAGGGCACCGGTGAACCAGCGCAGCATCAGCTGGCTGCGCAGCGCGCGCAGGGACTCCACTTGCGGGCCGAAAGGCTGGTAGGCCGCCACCAGTTCCTCGGAAACCTTGCCGTCGCCCTTGACCAGATAGGGGTAGCCGTATTGCCGCGCCAACGCGAACTTGATGTCGTCCGGCGACACCAGTCCGAGGCGGATCGCCGCCTCGCCGAAACGCAGGCCGCTGGAATGCTGCTCCTGCTGCAGGGACAGCACCCGTTCGGTGTCCTTGAACGAGAGCCGGCCGGATTCGATCAGGATGGCGCCGATCGGCCGTGCCGCCGCCGCCTCGGCCGCCGAAAAGGCCGCGGCGTCGTGGCGCTTCTGGTCGGCGCGCTCCTTGAGAAAATTCGGATAGATCATGCCGGCGCTCCCAGGGCGGGCCGGCGCACCGCGAGATAGCGGCTGGGACGCCGCACCTCAGCCAGCACCGGCAGTTCAAGAATGAGTTCGAGATCGGAAAGGGAGCGCACGCGGCGGTCGCGCATCTCCTGAACAAAGGCCGCGGCGATGCCCAGCAGGCCGCCCAGGACGATCGCGATCGCCGTGTTGAGGAACAGCAGCGGCGAGGACGGCTTGAGCGGCTCCACCGCCGGCGTCAGCACCGCCACGTTGCTTTGCGTCACCTGGCCTTCCAGGCTGTTCTGGGTCAGCTTGCCGGCGATCTGGTCGTAGGCCTTTTGCGCGGCGTCGCCTTCGCGCATCAATACCGCGAGCTCGTCGCGCTGCCGGCGTTCGTCCAGCAGCTTGACCTTTTGCGCATCCACCTCACCGCGCAACTCGGCTTCCTTGGCCTGGCTGGAGCCGCTGGCGTTGGCGAGGCTATCGGCGATCTTGCGGGTTTCGTTCGCCAGCTGCGCCTTCAGGGCGTTGTTTTCGGCGATCATGCGCTGCAGCGCCGGGTAATTCGGCCCCCAGTTGCCGGAAGCGTCCTTGATCTTGCCTTCCTGCGCGGCGACGGTGGCCTTGAGCTGCTGGATCATCGGATTTTGCATCACCTCCGGCAGCGTGTCGGGCGATTCGCCCGCGCGTATGCGGCTGCGCGATTCCGCGGTCTGGCCCTGCGCGGTGGTGAACTGGGCCGAGAGATCGGTGAGGCGGGCGGTTTCGCTGTCGATCTTCTCGTCGGTGGCGACGATGCCGTGTTCCTGCTGGTAGCGCGAGATGCGCGCCTGCGCCTGTTCCAGCTGGTCGCGCAGCACCTTGCCCTGCTGCTCGAACCAGACGACGGACTGTTTCGCCGGGCCGGTTCGCAGGTCGATGTTGGTATCGATGTAGGCCTTGGCGAATGCATTCGCCACCCTGGCGGAGAACGCCGGATCGGGCGATCTAAAGGCAATGTTGATGACGTCGCTGTCCTTGCCCAGTTTCACCTTGAGCTTTTTTAACAGCTGATCCCCCATCCACACCACCTCGGAGCCCGCGCCGTCGGTGGCGTCCATCCATCGCTCATGGAACTCCGGGTTCTGCTGCAGCTTGAGTGCGCCCACCACCCGCTGCGCGACGCGGTCGCTGCCGGCGATGTCGATCTGCGTCGGCATATAACTGGGCTGCGGCCCGGTGACCAGGGTCGAGTTGCTGGACTGCACCGGGTCGGGCGCATTGACGTCCACCACCACGCTGGCGGCGGCGGTATAGCGCTTGGGCAGGATCAGGCTGGCCGCCACGGTGGCGATTACCACCACCAGCAGGGTTTTGATCATCAGGCGCCGGCGCGCGTGCAGGATCAGCATGAATTGTTGCAAGGTCATGGCAGGCTCCTTCAGAACAGGCTCTCACGCACGTAGAGCACGTCATTGGCCTGGACCAGATCGACCGGCCTGGGGTTGATGGAAACGGTCTTGCCCTCCGTGTCCTTGCGTTCGAGGCGCAGCTTGCGTTCGGTGCCGCGCGGGGTCAGGCCGCCGCCCTGGGCGAGCGCCTGCTGTACCGTCATGCCGCGCTCCACGCGATAGGAGCCGGGCTTTTGCACTTCGCCATAGATGTAGTAGATCGGCGCCCGGCGCACGTAGAGCGAATCGCCGGCCTGCACCACCACGTCTTCCAGCCGGCCCTGGTCGCCGAACAGGGAGTCCATCTCGATCTCCTTGCGGAACGGTTTGCCGTCGCGCAGCCCGGTCAGCACCACGCCGGAGGCGCCGGTGTCGGCGATGCCGCCGGCCAGCGCCAGCACTTCGGAGACGCGCACATTGAAGGTTTCGAGCGGAAAGCGGCCCGGATGGTTCACCTGGCCGAGTACCGAGACCTGGTTGCCGCGCACCTGCTGCAGCACGATGTTGACCTGCGGCTTGGCGACAAAGCCGCCGGCGCGCAGGGCGGCGGCGATTTTCTGCTCCGCTTCGGTCAGCGTCAGGCCGCCGACGGGAATCGCGCCTACCAGCGGATAGCTGATCGACCCGGTCTCCGGCACGCGCGTGTCCAGTGTCAAGTCGGGGTTCTGAAATACCTGGATGTGGATCGCATCGCCCGAGGCCAGGCGATAGTCTGCCGGCTTGTCCTGAGCGCAGGCGGAGCCGAACGAAAGCGCGGCGGCGATCGCGGCAAACCAGCCTATCCAGTTGGAAAGGAGATGACGTTTGGATTTCATATTGACCTCCATCGATGCGTTGGTTCCAGTGAGAATGCGGCGCCGCTTCAGTGCGCGGCCGGCAGGTCGTCCACCAGCAGGGCCTGCCCGCGCGCGCCGCCTGGCACGGGCCAATTACCTGAACCATGAGAACCCGCTTCGGCGAATACGTTCCGGTATTCGATGCTCGAGCGTTCCTTGATCTGCGCGATGTCGCGCGTCACCGCGTTGCGCGCCCGGTCTTCGGCGATGAGACGGCGAATCCGCGGGGTCGCAACACCCACTTCCAGCGGCGCGTCCCGCGTTTCGACCAGGTGCACGACAAACACGCCATCGGCAGTTGCCGCCACACCGGTGTCGCCGCGCCGCAGCCGGCTGACGACTTCCAGCACGCCGGGGGGGATATCTTCCGCCGGACGTTGTGAGGCGCTGCCCGAATATGTCTTTCCATGCAGGCGCAGCCACGCGGCGATCTGGTCGATCGATATCTTCGATGCCATGGCGCGCAGCGCTTCGGCCGGCGCGTCCTTGGCGGGCATCGCAATCTCGCGCAGGACGTAGTAGCGGCGCTGCGCATAGAGAAAGGGGTGCTCGTCGTAGTAGTGCTGCACCTCGTCATCGGTGGGCGCCGGCAGGGTTGCCACCACGCGCCGCAGATAGGCGCGCGCCAGGATTTCGCGCCGCGCCGCATCCAGTTTGTCGAGAACTTCCGGATCGTGCTCCAGACCCTGCTTGAGCGCCATTTGCGCCGCCAGCTGCTGGTCCACCAGCATGTCCAGGGCTTCGCGTCGCGCCTTGTCCTGCCGCTCCGGCGGCGTGTCCGGCAGGCGGCTGACGGCGCTGGCCAGCTGGCTCATCGAAATTTCATCGGCATTGACGCGGACAGCCACCTGCGCGCCGCTCTGGTCGGCTTTGCTGCAGCCGGCCAGGAACAGCAGCGTCAGCGCACCGATTGCGGCCGGGCGCAAGCCCGCGGGACAGCGCCTTGCGCTTGTGGGAAGAAAATAGAGAACAAAGCGACGGGGTCGAGACTCGGCCATGCGCCAGCGATCCTTTGATGCCTGATGACATGGATCGCATTGTTGCCCGGCGGGTGAATCAAATCTGTTCGTTAACGAACACTCGCGCGGGTATTTGCCGCCGTGGGCAAAGGCGCGCCGGGCGGCGCGTCGACAGAAGGGCCCGCGCGCCCTAGAACATCAGTTGCGCCGTGAGACTGACCATATTGTCCACGTACCCGAAACCGGCGAAATTGGAATTGCGCTGCTGGTGCGCGAGGTCGGCATTGACCCGGATCTTGCGTGTCGCGTTCCACTCGGCGCCGGTGGAGAGTGTGTAGATGGTCTCGTAGCGCAGCGTGGGCGTCGGCGCGACCGGGCCGCGGAAGTCGCGGGTGGTACGGTCGGCCTTGGCGTGCAGCGAAGTCTTTTCGGTGATCTGCCACTTCGGCTGCAGGGTCAGGGAATCGGCGACAAAGTAGCTGTTGGTAAATTCCTGGAAGCTGTAGAGATTGCGCGCAGCGCCGAGATCGACGGTCACCTTGACCGTCGGCGTCCAGATGTAGTCCAGGCGGCCGACCGGCCCGCTGAAGTCGCGCTGCGAGAAATGTTCGTGTTTGCGCTGCAGATAGCCCAGGCGGCCGTCGAGCAGGGATTCCGCGCTCAGGCGCCACACTCCGCGCGCTTGCGCCTCATGCTGGGTGAAATGATTGTCGAACACCTGTACCGGGTCCACCGGCCGGTCCTGGTACTGGCCACGCGACTCGCGCCCGACAAAGGTGATGGAGTTGTCGTCGCGCGCGATATAGCGCACGCCGGCTTCGACGGTCTGCTGGTCAAAGGCGCCGACGGCGGTAAATACCGCGGTGTTGCGCGTTTCATTGGCCACCACGCCGCCCAGCAGATGCCAGCCGCCCTCTATCCACCAGTCGACGTTGGCGCGCTGGAGCTGGCTGGTCTGGATGTTGCGGATGTTGTAGACGCGATAGTCGGCGTAATCCGCCAGCGTCTGCTGCTGCGACACCGACAACTCACCGCCCAGGTGTGGCGTGATCTGCCACAGCCAGGCGCCGCGATAGTCCAGGCCGGTCCAGTCGAGAAAGCGGGCATTCTGGTACTTGTGGTCGGTGACGATGGCGTCGAGCTGGAAGCGCTGCAGGCCGTAAGGCTTGTCGACCTTGACGCCGGCATCCACGCCGTAGAGCCAGTCCGATTTTTGCGGTCGCCCGAGCGTCGTTCGCGCATCGGTGCCGGAAGCCAGGCGAAACAGGTTGTCGTCGTAGCTGAGCGAGGCGCCGCCGACGATTCGATAGAAGTCGGCGTCGTCGGCGGGCGCCTGGGCCGGCGCCGGTGGCTGCACCGGCCGCGCGTCGTCCGCCCATGCCGGCGGTGTAGCCGCCAACAGCAAGCCGCATGCGATTGCTTCGATACCTGCCCTGCGCCTGCAACTCAACCCGCCGGAAATGGCCAAAACGAATCCCCCTGTTTTCAGTCGCGCAAATACGCGGTTGGATCAGATGTCTTCGACGTCGTTTCTGGGAAATATGGATTTTATTACAGTTTTTAAGACAAGGAAAGTGACGGCCGCCGGCCCGGTGGGAGATATTTCACGTCCTCTCGCCGACACCGGCCACGGGCCTGGCACCGGTTGTGAGGCGCTCGCGCATTCGTGCCGTGCGTGCATGGCGCAGGCGGTCGATCGGCAGGTCCACCCAGCGATAAATGGCCGCGGCTACCGCCAGCACGAGGACGGCGGTCAGGACAAAGGCGCCGCGGCCGGTGTCGTAGCTACCGTGCCCGACCAGCCAGATGATCAGGACGTGCGAAATATAGACCGGGTAGGAGAGTTCGCCGATCATCCGGTCGACGCGGCTGGACTGGGTTTTCCTGAACAAATACGGCAGTGCGACAAATGCAGCCCCGGTGACCAGGGGTGCCACCGCGTCTCCCGGACCCAGGGTCCCGCCCAGCCTGCCGATACCCACCGCCTCCACCGCCATCAGCGCCAGAAGCGGAGCAAGGTATCTCACCCAACGTCTGCGCTCCGCGGCATCCCGGCAATCCGCATAAATGCGGCAGGCCACCGACCCAAGCAGGAAAAACATCAGTTCCGAGGGAAAGAAGCGATACGACCAGGGGTCGGAACTGAGGTCCGCCAGCCGCCACAAGGCGACCCGCACCGCGAAACTGGTTACCGCCAGGCCGACGACCAGCCTCAGCCTGCGCGTGACGATGAACGGCGCGAGGGCGTAGAAATACAGTTCCACCGAAAGCGACCAGGCCTGCGGCACCAGCAACAGGCGCCAGAGCTCATGCTCGTCGGCGCTGACGCCGGCGGTGGGGATGATCGCGCCCTGGTTCGACAGGGTGAAAAAATTGAAGGTCTCCAGGCCGATCATGCTCAGTTGCGAGAATCCCAGCCAGGCTAGCTTGGGCAGGTCCAGCAGGCCGGCGTTGCGCCACTCGGCGACATAACGGGCAGCTTGCGGCTCCCAGCCGAACAGGGTCCGGCCGAACAGGCACAACATCAGCGTGATTGCCGCCATCAGCAGATAGGCGGGGAAAATGCGCAGCGCGCGGTTGGCGTAAAACGCCTTCACGCCGGCTCCGCCGGGCGCGACGTACTTGCCGCGCAGCACCAGCGTCATATAAAAACCGGAGATCATGTAGAAGATCTCCACCGCGTTCTCGCCGCTGATGCCGATGCGCCCGAAGGGATAGACGCAGTGGGCGTAGACCACCAGCAGTGCCAACGACAGACGCAGAACACCCAATCTCAGCGGGCTCCGGTCAAAGGTCGTGCCATGCTTCTGAAGGCCGTCGCCCGCGAGTCCCGCGCTGGTGCCGGCTTGGGCGCGCGCATGCGCAGCGCCAGGCCCACGCCCATGCCGGTGGCCGCCCAGTAGACCAGCGCGGCGTTCGGCTGGGTCAGCACCGGGTTGAAGGCATAGACCACGATGCCGCAGAGGAATATCGCCAGGCAACCATGCAGGGCCGGCGCGCATTCCGGCGCGGCGCTGCTGTCGGCGTGAAGCAATGCGCCCAGCATCAGGCGCAACACGCGCCAGATGCCGTAGACAAACACCGCCGCGTACAGCACACCGCCGTTGGCCAGGATGTCGAGCGGGTCGCTATGGGTCGGCAGCACGTTGGAGGAGGAACCGCCAACCTCGAACAGCTCGAAGCGCTCGGTCGCCGGCCCAGAGAATCCGTTGCCGAACAGCGGCGAAGCGAGGAATTTGTCGTAGGCCTTCTCGTAGGTATGCAGGCGGTATTGCGGATTGCCGTCCGGCAGCAGCAGCTTGCGCAGCACGTAGAACGCAAGTCCGATCAGGATCAACCCGCCCGCCATG
>DATAZV010000498.1:0-4392 GCA_036271855.1 Burkholderiales bacterium | reverse complement strand
TGGCGCAGCCCTTCATGGAAAAAATCCACCCGGCCTACCGCGAAAGCGTGCGCGCGCGCATGCGCGCGGTGATCGAGCGGCGCCAGCCGGTGCCGCCGGCGCAGCAGGTGATGCTGCGCGCCGACGACACCCTGGTGGAGGTGGAGACGGTGTCCCTGCCGATGCAGTACCAGGGGCGCCCGGCGGTGATGACGATCCTGCGCAACCTGACCGAACAAAAGGCGGCGGAGCGGCGCGAGGCGCGCCTGTCGAATTTCTACATCGCCCTGTCGCGCACCAACGAGACGATTTTCCGCGAAAGCGACCTGCCCACGCTGTGCCGCAAGGTGTGCGAGCTGGCGGTGGCCCACGGCGGCCTGCTGCTGGCGGCGATCCGCCTGCCGGACGCCGCCGGCAGCGCGCTGACCGGGTTCTGCCATGCCGGCGCCGCGCTGGGCCAGATGGGGGTCTCGGCGGTGTCCCTGGACAACGCCGCGCACCCGGCGGTGCGCGCCTGGCGCCACGGCGGCCACTACATCGCCAACAATCTCCTGCAGGACGCGGCCTCCGCCCCCGACCATGACGTGGCGCAGATCACCGGGGTGGGCGCCGGCGCCACCTTCGCCCTGACCATCGAAGGCCGGCCGATCGGCGTGCTGTCGGTGTTTGCCGCCGACCCGGGCTTTTTCGACGCCGCGCTGACCGGCCTGATCGACGAGATGGCGCGCAACCTGTCGTTCGCTTTCGAGCGGCAGAAGAACAGCGCCGCGCTTTCCACCAGCCAGGAGCGCTACCGCGCCCTGTTCGACGCCTCGCCCGACGCCATCCGCGTGATCTGCGAAGACCGGGTGGTGCTGCTCAACCCGGCCGGGGTGCGCCTGTTCGGCCTGGAATCGCCCGAGGGCATGGTCGGCAGGCTGGTGTACGACACCATCGACCCGCAATACCGCGAGCTGGCGCTGGAGCGCATCCGCACGGTGATCGAGGAGCGCCGCGCGGTGCCGCTGACCGAACAGGCGCTGATCCGCGCCGACGGCAGCCGCATCGACGTCGAGGTGGTGTCGCTGCCCTTCGAATTCGCCGGCAAGCCCGCGGCGCTGTCGATCGTCCACGACCTCACCGCGCGCAAGGCGGTGGAGCGCGCCACCCGGCGCCTGAACGCCGAGCTGGAGGAGCGGGTGGCGCGGCGCACCGCGGAGCTGAAGCAGGCCAATGCCGACCTCGAATCGTTTTCCTACACTGTGGCGCACGACCTGCGCGCGCCGCTGCGCCGCATGAGCGGCTTCGCCAGCCTGCTGCGCGAAACCCTGGGCGAATCGCCCAGCGACGATGCGCGCGACTTCGTCGCCCGCATCGTCGATTGCGCCGCCTCGATGGACCGGCTGATCGACGGCATGCTCGAAGTGGCGCGCCTGGGCCGCGCCGAGCCGCGGCCGCAGCGCCTGGACCTCTCCGCCAAGGCCGCCGCCATCGCCGAGAGCATGGCCGCGCGCGAGCCCGGGCGCACGGTCGAGTTCGCCATCATGCCGGGGCTGATGGCGCAGGGCGACGCGCGCCTGATCCGCGCGGTGCTGGAAAACCTGCTGGGCAATGCGTGGAAATTCACGTCCGCCCACCCGCGCGCGAAGATCGAGTTCGGCGTGCTGGAGCCGGGCGCAACCGGCGAGCGCGGCCAGGACCCAGGCCACGGACCGGGCCACAGCCCGGGCCACGATAACCCGCTGCGCACCTTTTACGTCCGCGACGACGGCGCCGGCTTCGATGCGCAATACGCCGGCCGCCTGTTCGGCCACTTCCAGCGCCTGCACACGCAAAGCCAGTTCGCCGGCAGCGGCATCGGCCTGGCTTCGGTCAAGCGCATCATCGCCAGCCACGGCGGCGAGGTGTGGGCCGACGGCGCGGTCGAGCAGGGCGCGACCTTCTATTTCACGCTGCCGGCGGCGCCGGAAAACTGAGGCAGGGCCGTAAGCAGTGCGCGCCGATGGCTTGGGGCGAAGAGCGGCGAAGAACGACCAGGAAGCGGCCAGGCGCCGCTTACGCCGCCTGCGGGCCGAGGGTGAAAATGAAACAGGCGCCGGTGTCGGGGCTGCCCTGGGCGCGGATGCTGCCGCCGTGGCGCAGCAGGATGCGCTGCGCCAGCGCCAGGCCGATGCCGTGGCCCGGATATTCCTCGACGCCGTGCAGGCGCGAAAAGGGGATGAACAGCTTGTCGGCGAGCGCCGGGTCGAGGCCGCTGCCGTTGTCGCGCACATACCAGGCGAGGCCGTCTTCCTGCTGCAGGGTGCCGACCTCGATCTCCAGGGTTTCGCGCGCGGCGCCGAACTTCCAGGCGTTGCCGATCAGCTCGGCCATCAGCTCGCGCAGCATCTCGCGGTCGGCGCGCACCATCATGCCGGGCTGCACCCGCGATTTGACGACGCGCCCGGGCGCCGCCGCGGCCAGATCGTCGATCAGGTGGCGCGCCAGCGCGCTCAGGTCGACGCTGTCGCGGTTCAGCGGCGCGGTGCGCAGGTTGGCCAGGCGCAGCAGGCCGTCGATCAGCGTCGCCAGCTGGCTGCTGGAGCCGCGGATGCGCGAGAGCAGGTCCCGCTGGTCGCGCGGCAGGCCGGGGGTGTCTTCGCTGATCAGCGCGCTGTAGCCGTTGATCGCGCGCAAGGGGCCGCGGAAATTGTGCGCCACCGAATAGACGAAGGTCTGCAGCTCGCGGTTGGCCTCGCGCAGCTCGCTGGTGCGCTCCTCGACCCGCGCGGCCAGCTCGTCGCTGAAGGCCTGCTGGCGGTCCTCGGCCTGCTTCTGGTCGGTGATGTCGATGATGACGATGTAGAAGCCGACCACGCGGTCGTCGGCGTCGAAATCCGGCAGCAGGGTGACCTCGATCCACGAGGCGCGGCCTTTCAGGTAGGTCTCGCGGCGGTACTGCACCCGCCTGCCGGTCAGCACCGCCTGGTGCATCGGCGCGATGGCGGCGTAGATCTCGTCGCCCAGCACTTCGCGCACGCTGTGGCCGATCACCGCCTCCAGCGGCTTGCCGTACCACTCGACGAACAGGGCGTTGACGAACTGGTAGTGGTCGGCGGGGTCGGCATAGGCCACCACCACCGGCAGGCTGTTGAGGATGGTGTCGAGGCGCTCGCGCGCCTGCGACAGCAGGCGCTCGCTGCCGCGGCGCTCGACCACCAGGCGGTCGAAGGAGCGCGCCAGGGCGCCGATCTCGTCGCCGCGCCGCGCCAGCACCGGCTCGAGGTCGTTGACGCCGCGGCGCATCATCTCCATCTTGTCGCGCAGCGCCGTCAGCGGATTGAGGGTGAGCGAGGTGAGCCACCAGCCCAGCGGCAGCATCAGCGCCACCATCACCGCCAGGATGGTGCGCAGGCGGCGCTCGGCGGCCTGCAGCGGCGCGAATACCTCGGAAGCCGGCACCGCCGCCACCAGCAGCCAGTCGACCTGCTGCAGCGATTTGAAGGCGTAGAGCACGGGGATGCCGAAACGGTTGACTTCCTCCACCGGCGCCTCGGCGCCGCCCAGCGCGATGGTGATCGCCGGGTTGCGCTCCTTGATGCGCGGCTGCAGGATCTTGTCCTTCTCCGGATGCACCACATAGACCGGGTCCGCGCCCTTGGTGAACATCATGAAATAGCCGGTGCGCCCGACCTTGGCGGCGGACAGGTCGGCAAGGAAATTCTTGCTGCGCAGGCGCACCACGCCGACCACCACGGCGACGATGCGGTGCGCCGGGTCGAACACCGGCACCGTGATCTGCACGATCGGCTCGCCGCTTTTGCGCCCCAGCAGGGGGGCGGAAATCACGGCGCGGCCGGTGGCCAGGGTCTGCTTGAAATTTTCGCGGTCGGCCACCGAAAAGGTGGGCGGCGTGGCCGACTCGTAATCGGACAGCGGGCGCCCCTGCGGCGACACCACGGCGATATTGTCGAAAAACACGAACAGCTCGGGGCGCCGCCGGTAGTAGGCATACAGCGCCTGCGGCGAGTCCAGCTGGTCCAGCGGCAGCGACGCCGAGGAATACTGCAGCACCTGCACCGCCGCCTCGAAGCGGGAATCGATCTCTTCGGCGACCCGCGTCACCAGCGCGGTCTGCTGGTCGGCGATCACCCGGCGCAGGTCGGCGCGGGCGAACTCCCGCTGCACCAGGCTGGCCAGCACCAGGGCGCCGGCGGCGAGCAGGGTCATGACGCAGGCGGCGCGCCACTTCAGGCTGATCGAATTCAGGGATTTAGGCAAATCCGTCCCGGCGGCAATAAGTTTCAGGCGCGTGGGCGCCCATATGAGTGAGTCTGGTTTTTTGTTCCCGCGACAACGCTTGTAACGGCGCCGCGGGATTTCTTGCCGGCCGCAATTGCACGCGTCATCCGCCGCGGCCTGCTGCTGCGGCTATTCTACGCACCTGCCCGCCGC
>DATAZV010000497.1:0-6845 GCA_036271855.1 Burkholderiales bacterium | reverse complement strand
CGGTCTGGGGCGCCGGGTCGAGCCGCGCTGCGCGGTCGCCGGGGTAGAGAAGGGCCAGTCGATATGGACCGTCCGCCGGGGTGGCGAAAGGCGTGGGTACGGCGTTGGGTGTTGCGTCCATGGCTCCTGACTCCGTTGATGAGAGAGTAGAAGCAGAATTTGGACGCGGACGTCTTGAAAGAAGGCGGGGCATCTGCATGACCCCACGCGGCCAAGATTAACCCGCGAGGCGGGCGGGCGTCAATCCCGCGTGGGGGACGGTGCTGCACCGCCCAACCGGCCGTAGTCGCCGAAATCGCCGCAATGGAGTAGTCTGTGCGGCGCATTCGCCCGTAGCGGTGCGGCGGGGCGCGAGACGCGCCGCTGTCCATTCGGGTGCTGCAGCATTCAATTCCAATAAGGAGGCTTTTCGTGACCCGACTCAACGTTAACGGCACCTCGCACGACATCGACGTGGCCGACGATACCCCGCTGCTCTGGGCGATCCGCGAATGGATCGGCCTGACCGGCACCAAATACGGCTGCGGTGTGGCGCAATGCGGCGCCTGCACCGTGCACATCGATGGCGAGCCGGTGCGCTCCTGCCTGTACCCCGCCGTCGCCGCGGTGGGCAAGAAGGTGGTGACCATCGAGGGCCTGGCCCCCAAGGGCAAGATGCACCCGGTGCAAAAGGCGTGGATCGAGGGCGACGTGCCGCAGTGCGGCTACTGCCAGAGCGGCATGATCATGGCGGTGGCGGCGCTGCTGAAGACCAAGCCGAAGCCCACCGATGCCGACATCGACGCGGCCGTCACCAACATCTGCCGCTGCGGCACCTACCAGCAGATCCGCGCGGCAGTCCATGCCGCCGCGGGCAACGCTTAAAGGAGACGATGATGACCAATATCGTTTCCACCGACCGTCGTTCCTTCCTGGTTTCCACTTCCGCCGCCGCCGGCGGGCTTGCCCTCGGCATGGTGCTGCCCTTCGGCAACGAAGCGCAGGCCGCCGAGCGCGCCAACTTTTCGGCCGACAACACCCTGCTGGGCAAGACCGCCGGCAACGAGGTCACCGCCTGGGTCTTCATCAAGCCCGACGACACCGTGGTGATCCGCATCGCCCGTTCCGAAATGGGCCAGGGCACCATGACCGGCCTGGCACAGCTCGTCGCCGAAGAGCTCGATTGCGATTGGGCCAAGGTGACCACCGAGTTTCCGACGCCGGGGCAAAACCTGGCGCGCAACCGGCCGTGGAAAGACTTTTTCACCGCCGGCAGCCGCGGCATCCGCGCCTCCAACGAATTCGTGCGCCAGGGCGGCGCCACCGCCCGCATGATGCTGGTGCAGGCCGCCGCCGACAAGTGGAAGGTGCCGGTGGCCGAATGCAGCGCCGCCAGCAGCGTCATCACCCACGGCCCGTCGGGGCGCAAGATCAGCTACGGCAAAGTAGCCGCGGCCGCCGCCAAGATCGATCCGCCCAAAGAGGTCAAGCTGAAGGATTCGAAGGACTGGAAGATCGCCGGCAAGCCGCTCAAGCGTCTTGATACCGCGCCGAAGACCAACGGCACCCTGATCTACAGCATCGACGTCAAGCTGCCCGGCATGCTGTGCGCGGCGATCCGTGATTGCCCGGTGTTCGGCGGCACGGTGAAAAGCTTCGACGCCGCCAAGGCCGAGAAGATGCGCGGCGTGAAAAAGGTGATGCAGGTCGGCAAGTCCGCCGTTGCGGTGGTCGCCACCCATTGGTGGGAAGCCAAAGTGGCGTGCGACGCGGTCACCATCGACTGGGACCTCGGGCCGAACGCCAATGTGAGCAGTGCCAGCATCGCCGCCATCCTCAAGGAAGGCCTGGACGCCAGCACCAATACCTATGTCGGCAACGAGAACGGTAATGCCCGCGAGGCAATCGCCAAGGCGGTGAAAAAAGTGGAAGCGGTCTACGCCTTCCCTTACCAGCACCACGCCACCATGGAGCCGATGAACGCCACTGCGCTGTGGACCGCCGACCGCTGCGAGGTGTGGACGGCGACCCAGGACGGCGAAGTGGCGATGGCCGCCACCTCCGAATCCTCCGGCCATCCGCTGGCCAAGTGCGACGTCCACAAGCTGCCCCTGGGCGGCGGCTTCGGCCGGCGCACCACGCACGACTTCGTGATCCAGGCGGTGAACATCGCCAAGCAGATGCCCGGCGTGCCGGTCAAGCTGATCTGGTCGCGCGAAGAGGACATGACCCACGGCCGCTACCACCCCACCACCCAGTGCAAGATGACCGGCGCCTTCGACGAGAACAACAACCTCACCGGCCTGCACATGCGCATCTCCGGCCAGTCGATCATCGCCTTCGTCGCCCCGCACAACCTGGTCAACGGCAAGGACCCTTTCACCTTCCAGGGCCTGAACGCCGCCGGCACCGAAGGCGTGTTCGGCTACACCGTGCCCAACCTGCTGGTCGACCACGCGATGCGCAACCCGCACATCCCGCCGCACTTCTGGCGCGGCGTCAACAACAACCAGAACTCGCTGTACCTGGAAAGCTTCATGGACGAGCTGGCCCTGTCGGTGGGGCAGGACCCGCTGGAGTTCCGCCGCAAGCTGCTGAAGGACCATCCCAAGCACCTGGCCGTGCTCAATGCCGTCGCCGAGCGCGCCGGCTGGGGCAAGCCGGCGCCCGAAGGCGTGTTCCGCGGCCTGTCGCAGCACATGGGCTACGGCAGCTACGTCGCCGCCTGCGCCGAAGTGTCGGTGAGCAAGGAAGGCGCGCTGAAAATCCACCGCATCGTCGCCGCGACGGATTGCGGTTACGCGGTGAATCCGGCGCAGATCGAGCGCCAGATCGCCGGCTCCTTCGCCTACGGCCTCTCCGCCATGCTGTTCGGCGAATGCACGGTGAAGGACGGCGCCATCGAGCAAAAGAACTTCGACACCTACCGGGTGATGCGCATCAACGAAATGCCCAAGGTCGAAGCCATCGTCATGCCCTCGGGCGGCTTCTGGGGCGGGGTGGGCGAGCCGACGATTTTCGTCGCCGCGCCGGCCGTGCTCAACGCCATCGCGGCGGCCACCGGCAAACGCATCCGCCAGTTGCCGATCAAGGACCAGGACTTGCGCAAGGCGTAAGCGCGCTGGTTGTATGGGTCGCACGGCGCGGGAGCGCCGTGCTGCCGAATTCTCCTGCTACCATAGCTTCACTTTGGCGTCATTGGCCTTGGCTCATGACGGCGCAGGCTATGCCCGGCGCCCGCCGGCCGGGTGCGCCGCTTCAATTTTCCGAAAGTTGTGATGGGCTATACCGCAATCGAAAAAGTCTTCGGCCGCATCAGCCGCGACCCGGCGCATCGCGGCGGCGTCAAGGCCGGCGCCTTGCTCTACCCCGAGCCGGACATGGTGATGATCCACGACGCCCTGGTGCGCGAAGCCAAGCGCGAGATGGACGCCGCCGGCATCGTAAAGGTGCACGCGCCGGACAGGGTGCTGATGGTCAGCGACCACGACGTGCTCTACGGCAGCGCGCGCGCCGCCGAGCGCGGCGCCTTCAACCGCAAGACCGCCAAGACCTGGCAGATCAAGAATTTCTACGACGCCGGCCAGGGCGGCCACGGCCACATTTTCCCGATGGAAAACGGCCTGGTGCTGCCGGGCATGTTCTATTTCGACAACGACACCCACTCGACCAACGCCGGCGCGGTCGGTGCTTTCGGCATGCGCGTGGGCAACGAAATCTCGCGCGTGCTCGGCACCGGCACCACCTGGGTGACCGTGCCGCGCACGGTGCAGCTCAAACTGGTGGGCCGCCTGCAGGAAGGCGTGCAGGCGCGCGACATCGGCTTTTACATGGCGCGCGAAATCAAGGCCAAGAGACTGCCCTTCGATCTCGACTACCGCATACTCGAATACGGCGGCGAGCTGGACCAGTTCGGCTTCGGTGCGCGTGTGGCGCTGTGCAGCACCGCTACCGAAATGCGCGCGGCCGGCGTGTTCGTGCCGCCGTCGCAGGCCATCCTCGCCTATTGCCGCGCGCATGCGCAGCGGCCCTTCGAGCCGGTGTATTCGGATGCGGATGCAGACTACGACGCCGTTGCCACCATTGAGTTGAACAAAATAGAGCCGCAGGTGGTGCTGCCCGGCAATGTGGGCAATTCCGCCGACATCGGCGAGTCGCTCGGCACCGCGGTGGACCACGCCTTCATCGGCTCCTGCGGCTCCGGCATGTATGAAGACATGCTCAGCGCCGCCAGCTTCCTCAAGGGCCGCAGGGTGGCCGAGGGCGTGCGCCTGTTCGTCGTGCCCGGCTCGGAGCGTTCGACCAAGCGCATGCTGGCCGACGGGCTGATGCAGATATTTGTGGACGCCGGCGCGATGGTGCTGCCGGCCGGCTGCGGCCCGTGCAACGACGCCGTCGTCGGCCCGCTGGCGAGCGGCGAAACCTCGATTTCGACTTCCACCAACAACAACACCGGCCGCTTCGGCCCGAAGGACGCGCGCCTGTTCCTCGGCAGCCCGGCCACGGTGGCCGCTTCCGCGCTAAGCGGCAGCATCACCGATCCGCGCAGTCTGGCGCAGGACGCAGCGCTGAAGGCGGCGATGGAGACGGCCTATGCCTGAATTCAACTGGACCTTGCGCGGGCGCTGCTACAAGCTCGGCCACGATGTGCCGCACCCGGGCGGCGTGATCCCCGCCTTCTACATCACCGCGCGCGAGACCGACCCCGCCGTGCTGGTGCCGCATTTGTTCGAAGAGACCGACCCCGGCTTTCACACCCGCAGCCGCCCCGGCGACATCATCGTCACCGGGCGCAACTTCGGCATGGGACAAAAGGGCGCCGGCTATATCGCGATGCAGGCGCTGGGCCTGGGCCTGTTGTGCGAATCGATGTCGATGCAGGCCTATCGCGCGGCGGTGGCCGAGGGCTTGCGCGTATTGCCGCGCTGCCCGTGCGTGCTGGAGATGTGCGAATCAGGCGATGATCTCGAAGCCGATTTTCTCGCCGGCCGCCTGCTGAACCATACCCAGGGGCGCGAGGCGAATTTCGAGCCGGTGCCCGAAGCCTTGCGCGAGTTGATCGCCCAGGGCGGCAACGCCGGCTGGCTGGCACACTGGCAGCGCCAGCAGGCGGCAAGCGCGGCGGCCTGAAACACCAAGCAACAAGCAAGACCGGCCAACGCCGGAACAAAATAAATAGCAGCGGGTGCGCAGGCAGGCACCCGGCCAAGCGGCAGGGGGTCGCGGCGGAGACCAGGATGGGACAGGCGCAACGAAGCGCCGGGCACGATGCCGGTCCCCGCATCGAATCGATTCTTACAGGAAAGCGAATTGCCATGTCCATCGTCAGACGTCTGTCCCGGTTTGCACTGAGCCTCTCCTGCTGCGGCTTGCTCGCATCCGCCGTGCAGGCACAAACCAGCGCCACCTACCCCAGCGGCCCGATCCGCTTCATCGTCCCCGCCACCGCCGGCGGCACCACCGACATCGTGGCGCGCCTGGTCGGCAAAAATCTCGCCGACGCCTGGCATGTGCCGGTGCTGGTGGACAACCGCGCCGGCGCCGGCGGGGTGATCGGCGCCACCGTGCTGGTGGCTTCGCCGCCCGACGGCCAGACCGTGCTGTTCGTGCCCAGCGCCTTCGGCGTGCGCTCGGCGATCGACCGCAACCTGCGCTACGACCCGATCCGCGACCTGGCCGGCATCGGCCTGCAGGCGCGCTCGCCCAGCTTCCTGATCGTCTCGCCTGCGCTGGGGGTGAAGAACGTGCAGGAGCTGATCACCTTGGGCCGCTCGCTGCCGCAGGGCATGGACTACGGCTCGGCGGGCGTGGGCAGCACCGCGCACCTGCACGGCGCCTTGTTCGCCAGGATGAGCGGCTTCAATGCCGTGCACATTCCCTTCAAGGGCACGCCGGAGGCGGTGGCCGAAGTGATGAGCGGGCGCCTGAAGTACGCCTTTTCGCCCGGGCCCAACGCGTTGCCGCTGGCCAAGGAGGGGCGCATCCTGATCCTCGCCTCCAGCTCGGCGGCGGGGGCGAAATTCCTCCCCGGCGTGCCGACGGTGGCGCAGTCCGGCCTGCCCGGCTATGAAAGCGAAGACTGGTTCGGCGCCCTGGTGCCCGCCAAGACGCCGGATGCGATCCGCGAAAAACTCAGCAGCGAATTCGCCCGCATCATCGCCCTGCCGGAAACCCGCGCCAGCCTGATGGCCATCGGCGCCGAGCCGGTCTCGTCCACCCCGGCGGAGTTCGACGCCATGCTCAAGGCCTACATCGCCAAGACCCGCAAGCTGGCCGACGAGATGCACATCACCGTGGACTAGCCACCACCGCGTTACGCGGCTGCGTTCGCACGCGGGTTTCCGGTGCCGGCGCGCGCCTTCCCCTGCCACCCCGAACTGGCGCGCGCCTTGCAGTACTTCGCTGCGCGCTTGACTGCGCGCCGGCCATTAGTGCCGCTCAACGAGGGAAATCACGGCCGGCGACATTCGCCCGGGCGTGTAAATTTTGCCAAAATCGGTAAAACTGGGACAGACACGTGCGTAAAACGCGCCTTTGCAGCTTGCGCCGGGCCGGCGCCATCCATGCAGCGCGCCGCTGAAACTGTTGCCTGCCGCGGCAAACAAAAACAAATGGGAGACGCATCTTGACTGCAACGCAAATAGCCGCAGCTGCCGGCGGGGAGGGGCGCACGCGCGCGTTTTTGCCGCCACGGATACTCGCCGGCTTCATCCTCGCGGTTTTCTCGGTGCTGCTGATCGCGCTGTTTTCCTACCGCGCCCTGCAAAGCAACACCGAATCGGCGCAAAAAGTCACCCACACCGGCGAGGTGATCGCGCAGTTCGAGGTGCTGCTGTCGATGCTCAAGGACGCCGAAACCGGCCAGC
>DATAZV010000496.1:0-1866 GCA_036271855.1 Burkholderiales bacterium | reverse complement strand
CTGGCTGATCTACCGCACCATCCACTCGCCCTTCGGCCAGATCCTCAAGGCGATCCGCGAAAACGAGCCGCGCGCAATCTCGCTGGGTTACGACGTCAACAAATACAAGCTGGTCGCCTTCGTGCTCTCCGCCACCCTGGCGGGCCTGGCCGGCGCGCTGAAAATGCTGGTGTTCAACAACGCCACCCTGAGCGATGCCTACTGGCAGACCTCGGGAGAAGTGGTGCTGATGACGCTGCTGGGCGGCATGGGCACGCCCTTCGGCCCGGTGGTGGGCGCGGGCATCATCGTCGTCCTGCAGGACGAACTGCCCGAGAGCATCGCCTCCATGGTCACGGTCATCACCGGGGCGATTTTCGTCATTTGCGTGCTGGCGTTCCGCCGCGGCATCGTCGGCGAGATCGCCGCCTTCGTGCGCAGCCGCAGCAAGGCGCCGCCGCCCTGAGGGCGCCTACAGCAGCACGATGCCGTCCAGTTCCGCCTGGCATTTGGCGCGGATGATGGAAACGAACTCCGTCACATAGGCGCGCTGCGCGTGGGCGCTGGCCGTCACCGCGTAGAGGTCGCTCCACAATCCCTTGGCGCCGATGCGCTTGGCGACGATGTAGTCGTACTCGACGTAGTTCTTCACGCCCCAGTTGGGCAGCGCCGCGATGCCGCGCCGGCTCGCCACCAGTTGCAGGATGGCAATCGTCAGCTCGGCCGTGCGGCGCTTGAGCTTGATGCCGGCGGGGGTGAGCACCTGGCGGATCAGGTCGATGCGCTCTTCCGGCACCGGGTAGGTGATCAGCGTCTCGCCTTCGAGGTCGGCCGCCTCGACCCGGCGCCGCGCGCGCAGGCGATGCTCCACCGGCAGCACCGCCAGTATCTCGAAGCGGAACAAGGGGAGCGCCGCGTAATGGCGGCCCTTCGGCCGTTCTGAGCCGATCACCAGATCCGCCTTGCCCTTTTTCAGCAACTCCACCGGGTCGCTGTGAAAGCCCGCCACCAGGTCGATTTCGATCTCCGGCCAGCGCTTGCGGAATTCGTCCATCACCGGCATCAGCCAGTCGAAGCAGGTATGGCATTCGAGCGCGATGCGCAGTTCGCCGCGCGTCTCGCCCTTCAGGCGCTCGAGGTCGCGCTCGGCCTCGCCGAGGTCGGCCAGGGTCACGCGCGCCAGTTGCAGCAGGCGCTGGCCGGCGGTGGTGAAGCGCAGGCCCGCATTGGTGCGGGTGAACAGCGCGATGCCGTAATGCTCCTCGACCGCGCGCACCTGGTGCGACAGGGCGGATTGGGTCAGGTGCACCTGCCCGGCAGCAGCGGCCAGCTTGCCGGTGTCGGCGATGGCAATCAGGGAACGGAGGTGGCGGATTTCAAGCATGGCCCCGGCCCTTGAACATGGAGTTGAATTTCATTCATATCCTGTTGACAATCTTTCGCTTGATTGTAGTCCGGCGCGGCCGGAAACTCCACCCCCTCGAATCCCCCGGAATCTCCATGGCACACACCCACCTCCTCGGCTACCCGCGCATCGGCGCGCAACGCCAGCTCAAGTTCGCCCTCGAAGCGTTTTGGCGCGGCGAAGCCGACGAAGCCTATTTGCGCGGCACCGCCCATGAATTGCGCGAAACCAGCCGCGTGCTACAGGCACAGCACCTGTCAACCGTCACGGCCGGCGACTTCGCCTTTTACGACCTGATGCTCGACCACATGGTGCTGCTGGGCTGCCCGCCGGCGCGCTTCGGACGCGATGCCGCCCACCCGGTGCTGGCCGACTACTTCGCCTATGCCCGCGGCGACGCCAAACAGCCGGCACTGGAAATGACCAAATGGTTCGATACCAACTACCACTACCTGGTCCCTGAACTCGGCGCAAACAGCCAG
>DATAZV010000495.1:0-12861 GCA_036271855.1 Burkholderiales bacterium | reverse complement strand
CGGCGCCACCCGCGACGATTCGCTCAAGCCGGAAGCCGCCACCGTCGTCAAGGGCCAGCCGCAGGCGCTGCGCGACATCCCGCAATCGGTCACGGTGATCAACCGCGCGCTGATGGATTCGCAAGGCGCGACTTCGCTGGCCGACGCGCTGCGCAATGTGCCCGGCATCACCATCGGCGCCGCCGAGGGAGGCACCATCGGCAACAACATCAATCTGCGCGGCTTCACCGCCCGCACCGACATTTTCGTCGACGGCGTGCGTGACCGCGGCCAGTACTTCCGCGACATCTTCTCGCTCGACGCGGTCGAAGTGCTCAAGGGACCCTCGTCGATGCTGTTCGGCCGCGGCTCCACCGGCGGGGTGATCAACCAGGTCGCCAAGGTACCCTCGCTGAAATCGTCCAACGAGATCACCAGCACCATCGGCACCAACCGCGAATACCGCGTCACCGGCGACTTCAACAAAGCACTTTCCGACACCTCCGCCGGCCGCGTCGCCATCATGTACCAGGACGTGCCCTCCACCCGCAATGTGATGGAGAACAAGGACTTCGGCATCGCCCCCTCGCTGACCACCGGGATCGGCACGCCGACCGAGGTGACCTTGTCTGCCCTGCTGATCCACAACCACGACATGCCCGACTACGGCCTGCCGCCGATCAACGGCAAGCCCGCCGACGTCAACGAGAAAAACTTTTACGGCGTCAATTCCGACCGCACCGTACAGGACGTGATCGAACTCAACGCCAAGGTCAAGCAGAAGCTCAACGACAACTGGACCTTGCGCAACAACACCAGCTTCAACCGCTATAACATCGACGTGGTCGCGACCGGAGCGCCCTTCGGTACCACCGGCGTGGGAACCATCGTCGGCGGCAAGTTCGTCCCCATTCCTTCCACCGTCGTCGGGGTACCCGCCGCCGGCACCACCGGCTACATCACCAACCTGCCCCTGACCTCACTGGCGGTCACGCTCAACTCGCACGACCGCAAGATCGAGGACCAGTCGGTCTTCAACACGTCGGAATTGTCCGGCGAGCTCGGCCCCGAGGGTTTCAAGCACTCCGTGCTGGTCGGCCTCGAAGTCGGCCGCGACAGCTATACCAACGCCGCTTCGTTCCGCCTGCTGCCGGCCGTCTCGCTGCTCGATCCCACCAATGTCCTGGTGCCCGCCTCCGCCGGCGCCGCCGGCGGCCTGACGGTGGCCACCCCCTCGTCTTTCAACACGGTCACCGCCAGCGCCATCACCATCGCGCCCTATATCAACGACACCATCACCTTGAACAAATGGGTCAAGGTGGTCGGCGGCGTGCGTTACGACACATTCAAGGCGGGCCTGGCCAATAGCGTCAACAGCCTCAATAGCACTGCCGCCTCCGCCGCCACCGTGCCGGCCACGGCCAGCCAGACCAATCACTTCACCAGCGTGCGCGCCGGCGTGATCGTCCAGCCGACCGACGCGCAGTCGTACTATGCCTCCTACGGCACTTCGTTCAATCCGTCGCTGGAGACCCTGACGGTGACGACCGGCCAGCAAGGCCTGCCGCCGGAATCGAACAAGTCCTATGAAATCGGCGGCAAATGGGATCCGTTCAACGGCAACCTCTCGCTGTCTGCCGCGGTTTTTCAGGTGGAAAAGACCAATGCCCGCAGCCTGGTCTCGACCGGCGTGTACGCGTTGACCGGCGATATCCAGGTGAAAGGCGCCGAGTTCGGCATCGCCGGCCGCATCACCAAGAACTGGCAGATATTCGCGGGTTATACCGTGCTCAACGCCAAGATCGTCAGTGCATCGATCGCCGACGGTACGCAGGGCAAGATTCCGGCCAACGTACCCAAAAGCAGCGCTTCCGTGTGGACCACCTATAAAATCACGCCGCAATACGAAATCGGCGGCGGCGGCACCTATATGTCAAACCGCTTCGCCAGCAACGCCGATTCGGTCTCTGTCGGCAATTTCGTGCGCTTCGATGCAATGGCGGCCTACCACCTGAACAAGCAGTGGGACTTCCGCCTGAACCTGCTGAACCTCGCCGATCGCAAGGACAACTACGACATGGTGATCCCGTCGGACGGTGGCCGGGCGGTGCCGACCATCAGCCGCACACTGCTGGGCACGGTCGCGTATCGTTTCTAGTTCCCAGGCCGTCCAACGCCAGGCTGCCCAGAAAGGCTACCCATGCTGACCCGTATCCCGAAAGTCCTGAACGCAGAACAACTGCAGTACATGCGCGAGCGGCTGGCGGGTGCCGGGGAAGCCTGGGTGGATGGCCGCGCCACTGCGGGGCACCAGGGCGCGCAGGTGAAGCACAACCTGCAGATCGCCGAGGGTTCGGAGGTGGGGCAAGAACTGGGGCAAGGCGTGCTGGCGGCGCTGGAACGCCAGCCGCTGTTCATCAGCGCGGCGCTGCCGCACCGCATCTACCCGCCGCTGTTCAACCGCTACGAAGCCCAGGGTGAAGGCAAAAGCGGGATGCATTTCGGCAACCACGTCGACGGCTCGGTGCGCCTGATTCCGGGTTCCGGCGGGCAGATCCGCACCGACATTTCGGCGACGCTGTTCATCTCGGCGCCGGAAGACTACGACGGCGGCGAGCTGATCGTCCAGGACACCTACGGCGAGCAGCGCGTCAAGCTGCCGGCCGGCGACCTGATCCTCTATCCCGCCACCAGCCAGCATCGCGTCACGCCGGTGACGCGCGGCGCGCGGGTGGCCTCCTTTTTCTGGGTGCAGAGCATGGTGCGCGACGACGCGCAGCGCGCCCTGCTGTTCGAACTTGACATGGCCGTGGTGCGCCTGACGCAGGACGTCCCCGCGCACGAGGCGCTGGTCACCCTGACGGGCAATTATCACAACCTGCTGCGCATGTGGGCCGACGTCTGAGCCGGCCCGCGCAACCTTCAATTGAAAACGACAAGCTCCGTATGAACATCGATTTGCGCAACGCCTGGGTGCAGATACACCTCTGGCTCGGCCTGACCTTGGGCGTGCTGGGGATTTTCATCGGCCTGACAGGCAGCGTGCTGATTTACGACAGCGAGATCGACGCCCTGCTCAATTCGCAGCGCTATGCCGTCAGCGGCAACCAGGTCACGCTGGCGCCGGCTGAATACCTCGCCAAGGCGGCCGAAGCGATGACCGGCCGCGCGCGCCCGGCCAACCTGCGCCTGCCGGACGAACCCGGCATGCCGGTGACGGTGATCGGCCGCTCGGGCGGCGGCGCCGCGGGCGAGCGCCCGACCATCGTGCGCGTCTACCTCGACCCGGCGACGGGCAAGGTGCTGGACGCCGGCGACAGCGGCTTCGTCGCCTGGGCGCACGACCTGCACGAGAACCTGCTGCTGCGCCAGTACAACGGCCGCAACATCGTCGGCGCGGTCGGCATCGCCATGCTGATCTCTTCGCTCTCCGGCATCTATCTCTGGTGGCCCGGGCGCGGGCGCCTGCGTTCCGGCCTGACCACGCGGCGCGGCTTTCCCACTTCGCGCAACATCCATTACCTGGTCGGCTTCTACGGCTCGCTGATGCTGGGCATGCTTTCATTCACCGGCATCTACCTCGCCTACCCCGACTTCGGACGCGATTCGACCGCCAGGCTGGCCACCTTGTCGCCGCCGGCACGCGACATCAAGGCGCCGGAACCGGCGCCGCGTGCCGATGCCAAGCCGGCGGAGGGTGCGCCTGACGCGGCCAAGGCCGGCGGCAAAGCCGGAGCCCAGTCGGACGGCAGCGCCGACGCGATGCGCATGGACAAGGGCGGTGGATCCGACGGCCGAACCGGCGCAGTGACCACGGACAAGGGCGGTGACGCCAAGGGTGACGAGCCCAAGAGCGAAGGGCGGCGCGGCGGCGGCCGGCGCAGCCGCGAAGCGCGTGGCGGCGACTCGCCGCGCATCCCGGTCGACGACGCGGTGAAAATCGCACAGGCGATTTACCCCGATGCGCGCCTGCTCAACGTCAGCCTGCCGACCGGCCCGCGTGGGGTCTACCGGGTCGGCTTCAACATGCCGGAAACGGCGCTCAATCCGCCCGGCGGCAGCATGGCGGTGTTTCTCGACCCTGCCAACGGCAACGTCCTGCGGCGTGTCGACCCGGCCGGCGGCACCGGCGGCGACAAGTATCTGGCGATGATGCGTCCGCTGCATTCGGCCGCCGGCCTCGGCGGCGTGTGGAAGGTGCTGTACTTTCTGGGCGGCCTGCTGCCGGCTTTTCTCGCCGTCACCGGTACGCTGATGTGGCTGCGCGGCCGGCGCCTGCGCCCCGGCAGCGCCGCCGTGGCGGCCTGAGCCGGCCGCCGCCGCTTGCGGGCCTGGGCTTGATTTCTTGCGGAAAAGCCCAATTTCAGGCTATAATCGAAGACTTTTCTTCAACCCGCCCGCGAAACTTCGGACCCCCACGCGCATCGTCCCCGACGAGGCCGTGCCCCTAGAGACCGCGGCAACCAAAAGGCCCCGCCATGAAAGCCGAAATTCACCCCGACTACAAGGATGTCCAGGTCACCTGCTCGTCCTGCAGCACCCAGTTCACCACCCGTTCGACCATCGGCAAGCCGCTGTCGATCGAAGTGTGCTCGAACTGCCACCCGTTCTATACCGGCAAGCAGCGCATCGTCGACACCGCCGGCCGGGTCGAGAAGTTCCGCCAGAAATACGCGACCAAGAAGGCCGCCTGAGCTTTCCGTGCCGCGTCAGCAAAAAAGGCAGCCCAGGCTGCCTTTTTTGTTGCCGTGTATTGCCAGGCCCCTGAATCGCCTTTACCCCCGGTAGAATCCGGCCCCATGCATTTGCCCGTTCCCTCCTCCTGCTTCCAGTTGTCCGTGCGCATGTGCGCGGGCCATGACTGCGCGGCAGCGACAGTGCGCGCCCCGGGGATTTGGGCATGATGCCGCCAAGCCCGGCGGAACCGCTGCGCATCACGCGCCGGCGGCTGCCGGTACCCTTGCCCAGCCCCTGGTTCTGGGGCTTCATCATCCTCTACGCGCTGATCGGACTGGTCGGCCACGACCCGTGGAAAAACGACGACGCCACCGGCTTCGGCGTTGCCTGGACCATGGCCAACGGCGGCGTGCGCGACTGGCTGCTGCCCAATATCGCCGGCCAGTACGTGGCCGAGGAAGGCCCATTGGCCTTCTGGGTGGCGGCGCTGGCCATCAAGCTGTTCGGGCAGATCATCACGCCCTTCGACGCGGCGCGCCTGACGGCGGCGCTGTGGAGCCTGGGGGCGGTGTTCTGCGTGCACCTCGCCGGGCGCCAGTTGTGGGGCCAGACCGCACGCCCGGCAGCGCTGTGCCTGGTCGCCTGCCTGGGCCTGCTGATACGCACACACGAAATTTCCGCCGAACCGGCGCTGCTGTTCGCCTATGCCTACACCCTGTGGGCAATGGTGCGTTGGCGCGAGGCGCCGCTGGCGCTGGCTACCGGCCTTGCGCTGGGCATCGGCCTGGCGCTGGCCTGGCTGGCGCGCGGGCCGCATGCGGCGCTGCCGCTGGCGCTGGCGGTGATCGCCGCGCCGCTGGTGCTGCCGCAATGGCGCAATCCGCGCGGGGTGCTGGCCACGATCATCGCGCTGGCCGCGGCCTCCATCATCTGGGCCTGGTGGCCCAAGCTTGCAGGCGCTTCCGCGCCGGAATTCCGCGCTGCTTATTTCGCTTGGGCGCAGCGCCAGTTCGGCTGGCCGAGCTGGAACGACTGGCGTTATTACGCCAAGACGGTGGCCTGGTTCGCCTTTCCGGCCTGGCCGGTGGCATTGTGGTGGCTGCTGCGCCGCCCGCCGTCCTTTCTCGGGGAAAAACCCTCCAAACATCTACATCCGGCGCCGCTGCTGTTCGCCGGCGCCGCGCTGGTGTCTCTGGCCTGGTCGCGCGAGGCTTCCGAGAGCGTACTGCTGCCGCTGTTGCCGCCGCTGGCGCTGATCGCCGCGCCGGCGGTGTCGCAATTGCGCCGCGGCGCCGCTTCCATGCTCGACTACTTCGGCCGCATGACCTTCACCCTGGCGGCAGCCGGGATCTGGGTCGGTTACGCCGCCATGCAGACCGGCTGGCCGCCGAAAATAGCCAACAATTTCACCAAGCTGGCGCCGGGCTTTCGCGCAAGTTTCGAGCCGCTGCCCTTCGCGGTGGCGCTGGCGGCGACGCTGCTGTGGCTGGTGGCGATGGCGCGCAGCGAGCGCACCGTGCTGCGCGGCATTGCCCATTGGTGCTACGGCGTGACCTTGAGCTGGCTGCTGGTGATGACCCTGCTGTTGCCGTGGATCGACTACACCAAGAGCTATCGCCTGGTAGCACTCAACCTGCGCGTGGCGATGGTGACCGATGCCGGCTCGCTGGCAGGCATGGACATGTGCGTGGCAACGCGTGAACTGGGCCCGGCGCAGCGCGCGTCATTCAGCTATTTCGGCAACCTGCAATTCGGCAACGAGCGCCGTTGCAACTGGCTGATCGTGCAGGGCACGCACAACAACGCGCCGGCGGTGCCGCGCGGCTGGAACCTGGTGTGGGAGGGCAACCGGCCGGGCGACCGCGATGAGCGCTTCCGCCTGTACAAGCACGCCCGCCCGGTCGATCCCAATGCCAATCTGGCGATCGAAAGGCCGGCCCCGGCAACCGAAACGGCCGGCGGCGCGTAAGACCCTGTTGCAGTTCCGCCCTTCATCCCCGTCCTGGCGACGGCGGCTTCCCACCATTCGCAACACCGCATGTTCAAACGTACCGCCAAAGACATTTTCCGCCTCGGCTGGCCGGTGCTGATCGCGCAGATCGCCACCATGGCCAACGGCGTGATCGACACCGTGATGGCCGGCCATTTCTCGGCGCACGCGCTGGCCACGGTGGGCCTGGGCACGTCGATCTATTTTTCGATTTTCGTCACCGCCATGGGGGTGATGCTGGCGCTGACGCCGATCCTGGCGCAGCACTACGGCGCGCGCAACGATGCGGCCATCACCCACGACGTGCGCCAGGGCATCTGGCTGGCGCTGCTGCTGACGCTGCTGGCCGAATTGCTGCTGCTGTTCCCCGACTTCTTTTTCAGCATCGCGAAAATGGACCCGGCCATCGAGGTCGACGTGCGCAGCTATTTGCGCACCCTGATGTGGGTGGCGCCGGCGATGATGGCGTTTCGCGTTTTCTACGCCTGGGCCTCGTCGATCTCGCAGCCGCGCGCGGTGATGGCGATCCAGGTGCTTGGGCTGGTGATCAAGGTACCGCTGAACATCGTGTTCATGTACGGCAAGCTCGGCCTGCCGGCGCTGGGCGGGCTGGGCTGCGCCTGGGCGCTGGTGTGCGAAGGCTGGCTGATGCTGGCCGCGGCAATCTGGTGGGTTTGCGTCAAGCCCGGCTTCGCGCGCTACCGGGTATTTGAAAAATTCGAGGGGATCGACTGGCGCACCTTGGGGCGCATGTTCAAGCTAGGGGGGCCGATCGGCGTGTCCTTCCTGATCGACGTCACTTCCTATACCTTCATGGCGCTGTTCATCGCGCGCCTGGGGGCGGATTATTCGGCGGGGCACCAGATCGCAGCCAACCTGGGCGCCCTTTGCTACATGGTGCCGCTGGCGATTTCCAATGCCACCAGCGTGCTGGTGGGCCAGGCGATCGGCGCCGGCGACCTGCGCCAGGCGCGGATTTCCGGCTGGACCGGGATTGCCATCGGCGCCGGCGCTGCGGTGACGCTGGCCGTGCTCATTGCCATCGCCCACGGCGGCATCGCCATGCTGTATACCCAGGACCCCAAGGTGATTGCGGTAGCCGGGCCCTTGCTGGTGTTCGTCGGCCTGTTCCACATTTTCGACGCCATCAATTCGGTGGCGGCGCAGGCCGCGCGCGGCTACAAGAAGGTGCTGGTGCCGATGCTCGGCTTCGGCCTGGCGCTGTGGGTGGTGGGCCTGGGCGGCGGGTACTGGCTGGCGTTCTCACCGGTGATCGGCGCACCCAAGGGGGCGATGGGATTCTGGATGGGCGCGGTGGTCGGCATGGCGCTGGCGGCGGCCATCGGCCTGCTGTATTTCCGCCACGTGGCCAATAGCGCCATCCGCGAGGAAGCGGTTACAGCCGCGGTTACAGCTTCAGGAAGTGCTCGCGGTAGTACTTGAGCTCTTCGATCGACTCGTAAATGTCGGCCAGGGCCTCGTGCTTGCCGTGCTTGATCATGCCCTTGGCGATTTCTGGCTTCCAGCGCTTGACCAGCTCCTTGAGGGTGCTGACATCGAGGTTGCGGTAATGGAAGTAGGCTTCCAGCTCGGGCATGTAATGCGCCATGAAGCGCCGGTCCTGGCAGATCGAGTTGCCGCACATCGGCGAGCCGCCCTTGGGCACGTGCAGCTTGAGAAAGTCGAGCATGCGCATTTCCACCGCGCGCTCTTCCAGGGTCGAGGCCTTGACCTTGTCGATCAGGCCGGACTTGCCGTGGGTGGACTTGTTCCAGTTGTCCATGCCATCGAGCACGGCATCGGATTGGTGCACCACCAGGGTTTCCGCCTCGGCCACGGTATTGAGCTGAGAGTCGGTGATGACCAGCGCCACTTCGATGATGCGGTCGTTCTCGGGCGAGAGACCGGTCATTTCCATGTCGAGCCAGATCAGGTTGTTTTGATCTTGCGGCATTGAAAAATCTTCAGTTGGAGGATAATTGCGTGATTGGATTGTCGCACATCGGCCCCACCTGAACGAGATGCAGCTTTTTACCCTGATCTTCCTGATAGGCCTTGCCGCCAGCGTCGGCCTGGAGTTGTGGCTGGCGCGGCGCCATGTCGCCCATGTGGCCGCCAACCGCGGCGCGGTGCCGGCCGAGTTCGCCGCTTCGCTCTCGCTGCCCGCGCATCAGCGTGCCGCCGACTACACGGTTGCGCGCACCCGCTTCGGCATGGTCAGCACGGCGTTCGATGCGGTGCTGCTGCTGGCCTTTACCCTGGGCGGCGGCCTGGACCTGCTCGCGCGTGAACTCGCAATCCTCGTGCCCGATGGCTATTACCTGCGCGAGTTGCTGCTGGTCGGCGGCTTCACCCTGGTCACTTCGCTGATCGGCCTACCCTTCGCCTGGTACCGCACCTTCGGCATCGAGACCGATTTCGGCTTCAACCAGATGACCCGTAAGCTGTTCATTGCCGACCTGTTCAAATCGACCCTGGTCGGCGTGGTGCTGGGTGCACCTTTGCTGCTGGCGATCCTCTGGTTCATCCGCTCCGCCGGTACTTGGTGGTGGGTGATCGCCTGGGCCAGCGTTTGCGCCTTCATGCTGTTCGTGC
The DNA here is from genome assembly GCA_036271855.1 of Burkholderiales bacterium. Taxonomy (GTDB): domain Bacteria; phylum Pseudomonadota; class Gammaproteobacteria; order Burkholderiales; family JAEUOS01; genus JAQGMJ01. Next base: position 3,620 of record DATAZV010000495.1, on the reverse strand, counting down.
AGTTGATCGCACCCACCGTCATCATGCCGCTATTCAATAAATTCCTGCCGCTGGAAGACGGGCCGCTGAAGCAGACGATCCAGAAGCTGCTGGAACGCTGCGGCTTTACCGCCGGCGGCCTGTTCGTGATGGACGGCTCCAAGCGTTCGCGCCACAGCAACGCCTTCTTCTCCGGCTTTGGCGCCGCCAAGCGCATCGTGCTGTTCGACACCCTGATCGAAAAACTCGGCCAGGAGGAAATCGAGGCGGTGCTGGCGCACGAACTGGGGCACTTCAAGCGCAAGCACATCTTCAAGGGCATGCTGATGATGTTCGGCATGAGCTTGCTGTTCTTCGCCCTGCTGGGCTACCTGATGGACCAGGCCTGGTTCTACCAGGGCCTGGGCGTGGCGCATGCCAGCCCGGCGATGGCGCTGGTGCTGCTGATGCTGGCGCTGCCGGTGTTCACCTTCGTGCTGCACCCCATCCTCTCTTATTCCTCGCGCAAGCGCGAGTTCGAGGCCGATGCCTATGCCGCCGAGCAGACCTCGGCCGCCGCGCTGATCCGCGCACTGACCCGCATTTACGACGACAATGCGGCCACGGTGACGCCGGACCCGCTGCACTCGGCGTTTCACGATTCGCACCCGCCCGCCTTTATTCGCATCGGCCGCCTCAAGGCCGCGGGCGCCAACCACGCGCTGCCGGCCGGCGCCGCCTGAAGGAAATAATGAGCGATCTCGCGACCCGCCACTGCGCCGCCTGCCACGGCGGCACGGCCCTGCCCGAAACGACGGTGAAGAACATGCTCACCGAGCTCAAGGCCTGGGAGCTGATCGACGGCAAACTGGTGAAGACCTTCGCCTTCAAAAACTATTACGAGACGATGGCCTTCGTGAATGCCCTGGCCTGGGTTTCGCACAAGGAAGATCACCACCCCGACCTGATGGTTTCCTACAATAAATGCCGGGTCGACTACTCGACCCACGATGCGAACGGCATCACCGAAAATGACTTCATCTGCGCGGCCAAGGCCGACGCATTGCTCAAATTTTGATGCTGGGCACGCATCTTGGTCAGGTGGTCGCGGTATTCGGCCGCCGCTACGATGTGCGCACCGACGAGGGCGAAAACCTGGACTGCGTGGCACGCGGCAAGAAGCACGACGCCGCCTGCGGCGACCGCGTCGAGGTCAAGTCCACCGGGCCGCGCCAGGCGGTGATCGAAAAGGTGCTGCCGCGCACCACCTACCTGGAACGCGCCGATGCCTTCAAGCGCAAGGCGATCGCCGCCAATGCCGACCAGGTGCTGGTGCTGGTGGCGGCCGATCCCTGGTTCAGCGACGAGTTCGTGATCCGCATCCTGCTGCTGACCCAGGCGGCCGACATCCCGGCGCTGATCGCGCTGAATAAGATCGACCTGCCGGGCGCGGACGAAGCACGCGCGCGCCTGAAGGTGTTCGAGAGCGCGGGACACGAGATCGTGGAGATCAGCGCCAAGGGGAACCATGCGGCCGGCTGCAGCGCCCTGGTGCCCAAGCTCGCGGGGCGCTGCACCGTGCTGGTGGGCCAGTCGGGCATGGGCAAGTCGAGCCTGGTCAACGCCCTGGCGCCGGACGCGAAGGCGCGCATGGGCGAGCTCTCCACTGCTCTGGGTACCGGCAAGCACACCACCACGTTTTCCCGCCTGTACCGCATCGATGCCGACACCACCCTGATCGATTGCCCGGGGATGCAGGAAGTCGGCATCCATAACCTGACCTTCAAGCAGTTGCAGCAGGGCTTCAATGAGTTCGCGCCCTACCTGGGCCATTGCCGCTTTTCCAATTGTCGCCACGACCGTGAGCCCGAGTGCGCGCTGCGCGCGGCGCGCGACAGCGGGCGCATCGACAAGCGGCGCTTCGACCTGTTTTGCACCCTGCGCGGCGAAATCGGTTCCTGAGCGCAAGCCGTCTACCTCGCCCCATGAAGCGCCTTTACCGTGCCGGCAACCTGATCGAAGCCACGCAGTTGAAGAGCATGCTGGAGGCGATGAACATCGAATGCTTCCTGCGCAACGAATTCATGATCCGGGTGGGCGGCGAAGTGCCGTTCGACCAGTGCTGGCCGGAAGTATGGATCCAGGAAGAACGCGATACGCCTCTGGCGCTGAAGGTGCTCGACGTATTCAAGCATCCGCTGCGCGACCGCGGCCCGGCCTGGAGCTGCCCGAAGTGCAACGAGTGGCTGGAAGGCCAATTCAGCGCGTGCTGGAGCTGCGGTACCGAAAAGCCGTTGCAGTTCCGCTAGACCATCGTCGCCACTGCCAGCAGCAACAGCAGTAGCAGCCACAGCACCAGGGCGCGCCAGGCCAGGCCGACGGTGCTATTGAGCGAGGCGGCATCGGCCTCGTCACCGACGCCGATTTCGATTCGTTCGTCAATCTCCGGACCGATCGCCGTCACCCCTTCGCGCAAGGGCTTGCCGAGCGTGACGCCGATGGCGCCGGCGCCGGCAGCCAGCACGATGCCGATTTCCGGGTCACGCCACTTCGCCGCCTGGTTGCGCCAGCAATACACCGCGTCCTCGAAGTTGCCGACGATGGCAAAGCCGACGGCGGTCAGGCGCACCGGCAGCCAGTCGATCCAGTAAAACGCTGCGTTGGCGAACTTGCCGAAGCCGCCGTGCTCGGTGCCGGTCTTGCCGCCCCAGCGGTTGCGCAGCATCAGCGCCATGCGATAGAGCACCGCGCCCGCTGGCCCCGGCAGGAAGGCGAACCAGAACAGCACGCCGAACACATAGTGGTGGGCGGCGACGAACGCCTCTTCGATGGCCACGCGCGCCACTTCGGTGGTGTTGAGATCATCGGCGGGACGGCCGCGCCAGGCACGCGTCAGCAGGCGCGCGCGCGGCAGGTCGCCTTCGTTGAGCGCCCGGTGGATGTCGGTGAAATGGTGGCTGAACTGGCGAAAGCCCATGGTGAGGTAAAGCACCGCGACATTCCACGCCCAGGCCAGCACACCGCTCACCTGGTACAGCAGGTAATAGACCACCAGCGAGATCAGCAGCAGCGGCAATACCGTCAGCAGCCAGGCGGCAGCGCCGTGGTGATGCGCGCCGGCATTCAGGTTGTGCTCGATGAAGTCCAGGCTGCCCGCCAATGGACGACTCAACGCGGCGCGATCGTTCAGCGGGCGTATCTGTTCGAGAATCAGGGCGGCGATCAGGGCGAGGACGGTCATTGTTAGGGTCCGGCTGCGCTTGATCGGGCATGTTCAACTGCGGACCGCAGCGAAGATAACACATGCGAGGAGCATAGGGCGCCGGCTCGCCTACAATGATCGCTAACGCTGGGAGCGCCGCGATGGAGATCACTCCGCCCTTCGGGTACGGCCGGATTGTTCCGCTGGAAAAGCACCATAGGGTCCTGCTGCCGAATCTGCCGGCGGCCGGCGGCGGTGTCGTGGCCGCCTTTGCGGGGCGGATGAACGCAATGCCGATCTCCTTCGCCGAATTCGCCGCTGCCGGGCGCGACCACCCCATCATCTTCACCAGCGCCGAGGATGGCGCCTATATGCCGCTGGCGCTGCTGGGCTTGAGCGATGACCGCAACCTGCATGTGGCGGACGGCCACTGGATCGCCTGCAGCTATGTACCGGCCTT
>DATAZV010000494.1:0-6362 GCA_036271855.1 Burkholderiales bacterium | reverse complement strand
CGTCGATGCGGGTGCAGCTGCTGGGGCCGAACATGACGTCGTCTTCGACGATCAGGGCGTGGCCCGGCGCCTCCAGCGAGGCTTCGATGGCGCGGCGGTGGCTGAGGAAGCAGGTTTTTTCGGCATCGCGGATGCGCCCCTGCACCGGCCGGGCCGCCAGGCGCTGGCCGTCGACGGCGGCGACGCGGGTGAGAAACCAGCCGCGCTGCTTGTGCTGGTCGAAATTGTTCTGCAGCAGGCGCCGGCGCTTTTCCTCGGCCTCGAGGTTGATGAAAAAACATTCCATGTTTTTGCTTTTATTCTCCGGAAGAAAGTGCATTTTCCGCACTTTGCCGGTGCGCACACCCACCGAAGACCTACAAATCGGTCAACCGGCCCTTGTCTTGCGGGCCATCGCAATAGAACAATGCAGGAGGCGTTTTTTGCCGACATTATTTTTTGCCGACACAAGAGCAGCCCTTACAGGCCCGCCGCATCCCATGCAAACCATGCCTGAATTTGTTTTCAAACGCAGCGCCGCGGCGCCGACGGCGCCGGCACCGGGCGCTTCCTTCCTGCCGCTGTACCGCGAGCAGTTCGAGCCGCTGCTGGCGCATCGTGCCGGCGGCATGGGCGTGGTGCTCGAGTTGCTGGAGGCGCGCTGCCGCGCGCTGGGCCGGCCAGTGCTGATCGTCGAGGCCGGCTGCGCGACCCGCATCGGCGACTGGCCGGGCATCGGCCAGAGCACCCTGCTGTGGCGGGCGTTCAGCGCCTTTCATCCCTGCCAGATCCACAGCGTCGATGCCGACCCCGCCGTTGCCGGGGTGATCCACACCGCCTGTGGCGACACGGTGCAGGCGCACAGCGCGGAGCCGGCGGCCTGGCTGGAGCAGATGGCGGACGCGGAGAACCCGCCGCAGATCGACCTGCTCTACCTGGACTCGCTGGAGTTTGATCCGGCCTATCCCTTTCCCACGGCCAGGCGCCATGCGCGCGAGCTGATCTCGGCACAGGCCTGCCTGCGCGAGGGCTCGATCGTGGCGATCAACGATCACTTCAATGAAACCGGGGCCGGCGCAAAACGGCCGATCGGCCGCGGCCACCTGGCGCTGCAATGGTTCCACGCGCTGAAAGTGCCTTGTGTTTACACGGGCCAGCAGCTGGTGTGGCAGTTCTGAGAAGGGTGTTTCGGCAATCGGCCACGCGGCCGATTGCGACCCGCCCAGGGGCAATTACATGTTGACGCGCACGCCTGCGGCCTTGATCACCTGGGTCCATTTGGCCAGGTCGGTTTTCAGGAATTCCTGAAACTCCAAGGGCGTGTTGCCCACCGGTTCGGCGCCCTGCTCGGCAAAGCGGGCGCGGATGTCGGCGGTGCGCAGGACCTTGACGATTTCGGTGTTGAGGCGGTCGACGATCTCGCGCGGGGTGCCGGCCGGGGCGAACACGCCGTGCCAGCCGATGGCCTCGTAACCCGGCAGGCCGGTCTCGGCCAGGGTTGGCAAGTCGGCCGCCACCGGCGAGCGCTTCAGGCTGGTGACGCCCAAAGCGCGCAGCTTGCCCTGCTTGACGTGCGGCAGGCAGGTGATGACGGGGTCGAGCATCATCGAGACGTGGCCGGCGATCACGTCGACCAGCGCCGGGGCGCTGGCCTTGTAAGGCACGTGCACCAGCTTGACGCCGGACATGCTGGCGAACAACTCGGCGGCGAGGTGATTGGCGGCGCCGGTGCCGGCGGAGGCGAAGGTCAATTCGCCGGGCTTGGATTTGGCGTAGTCGATGAACTCCTTCACCGTCTTCGCCGGCACGGCGGGGTTGACCACCATCACGTAGGGGTAGGTGGTGGCGAGTGTCACCGGGGCGAAGTCCTTCACCGCGTCGTAGGGCAGGTGTTCGTAGAGGCCGGGGTTGATCGAGTTGGGGCCGGTCTGGCCCAGCACGATGGTGTAACCGTCGGGCGCGGCCTTGGCGGCGGCCTCCATGCCGATGATGGCGGCGGCGCCGGTGCGGTTGTCCACCACCACCGGCTGGCCCAGGCTTTCGCCGAGGCGCTGGGCAATCGCGCGCGCCACGATGTCGGCGCCGCCGCCGGCGGAAAAGGGCACGATGAAGCGCACCGGCTTGTTCGGATAGTCGCCAGGCGCGGCCTGCGCCTGCGATGTGCAAAACAGCGCGGTGAAGAGCGCCATGAGCAACGCGACAGCGACCTTCAACATGCGAGCTTGTCTCATACGGTCCACCTCTCTTGATAAGGGTGTTGCCTTTGCCCTCAGTCCAGTCTACGCCCCATTACGCGCGCCGGGGCGCCATCGGAGTCCTGCACGTTGAGGGCGAGGAACATGAATTCGGCGCGGCCGCCGGCCAGCGGCGACACATTGGTCAGGTGCTCGCTCACCAGCACACCCTGGCTGAGCAGCACGTGGTGCACCGGCCAGGCGAAGCCTTTTTCGCGCCGGTTCACCGCCAGGTCGGGGGTGACGTTGTCCACCGCCAGCAGCTTGATGCGCTGCTGCACCAGCCAGTGCGCCGCCGGTACCGAGAGGCTGGGGTGGCGGTCATAGACCGGGGTGCCGAAGTGACGGGCGTAGCCGGTGTCGAGGACCAGGATGTCGCCGGGCGAAAGAAGCGGGCGCGCGGCTTCGAGGTCGGCCACGTCGATGATGCCGTAGTCGCCTTTTTCAATCCGCCACACCACACCAGGACCATGCAGACGATCAACAGGAATTTCATGAAACGCCGGACCATCGCTGAAAAAATGCCGCGGCGCATCGACGTGCGTACCGAGGTGCACCACCATCTGGATCTCGGTGACGTTGAGCGGATGCTCGGGCTGCGACATGACGCGGCGAAAGCGCGGGCTGGGGAAGAAAGGGACATTGGGCAGTTGCTCGTTCAGCACATGCGAAAGGTCGGTCCACTGCGCCGCGCCGCCGGCCGTATGCGCGGCGGGGGCCGGCAACTCCAGCCAGCCCTTCCAGCCGCGGCCGGGAAAACCATGGGTATCACACATAGGAAACTCCTTCCGATCAATCTACTGACAGCACAGCGCCACCAGCTCGCCGACATTGCCCAGATGCTCCAGGCCATCGACGCATTTCTCGATTTTCGCGATGCGTGGCGCGTCCAGCATCAGGCTGGCGTTGTCGCGGAATTTGGCGCGGATGTCGGCGTCGCTCATCGGCAGTTTGGAGCTGCCGCGGTTGTACATTTCGACGCGCTCCAGGCGCCGGCCGTCGTTGGTTTCGACGATCACCCAGCCCTTGAACTGCTCGTGCCCTGGCGCTTCCGGATCGACGCGATAGCCGAACTTTTGCGCCAGCTTGAGAATCTCCGGATTGTTCAGGCTCTCCGGCGCATAGCCGCGCCCGCTGAGCTGGCCGTGGTACAGCGCCTCGGCCATCGAATATTGCAGACTGACGCGCCCGTGCCAGTCGCTCGCCGGCTTGATCTTTTCCTCCACCGGCTCGCAGACAATCGGCACCATGTAGTGCGCGATCGGGCACATGACGGATTTGACGTCGCCAGGTTTCAAACCCTCGTTGTGTACCAGGTAGAGCAGCGCATCGAGGAAGGAGTGGATGAAGTGCGCGGTCGGGTAAGGCTTGAAGGAGATGTCGCGGCTTTCCCACTTCTCGCCCAGATTGCTGAGCATGCGCTCGAAATCAGGCTGCCGCGTACTGTCCTGGATGTGCGATTTGTACAGGCCGAAGCGCCCTTCGAGCACTGTCGCAGGCCCGGTGAAGCCGGCCTTGGCGAGATTGGCGGCGATGATGCCGTTGTGCGCCGCCAGCCCCGGATGCAGGAATTTCGACCAGGTGCCGTCGGCCCAGCATTCCATGATGCCGGCCGCCTGGCTGCCGGCGATACCCACCGCGTTGCCCAACTGCGGCAGATCCAGCCCGAGCAGGCGCGAAGCGACGAAGCTTGCGCTCATGGTGCCGATCACGCCGGTGGCGTGGTAGCCCACCTTGTGCAAGGCGCCCGGCACCACCACGCCCATCCGGCACGAAAGCTCGTTGCCGCCGGCAATCGCAGTGATCGCCGCGCGCCCGGACAAGCCGCGCTGCTCCCCCAGTGTGAGTGCCGTGGTGATCACGGAATTGGCGACGTGGGTGATCGACTCGTTATGCGTATCGTCGAATTCCATCGTGTGCGCCAGGGTGCCGTTGGCGATGGCGGCGAGCAGCGCGCTGTTCTTGTCGCCATAGCCCAGCACATGGCATTCATTGCCGCTGCCCAGCGCCTGTACCGCCTGGCGCACGCTGCGCCCGGGGTCGCGCGCGGCGCCGGCCAGCGCCAGGCCGAGAATGTCCAGCACGTGCGCCTTGACGCGGGTGACGACGTCCGGCGGCAGGTCCTCGAACTTCAATCCCAGATACCACTTCCCCAACTGTGCGCTATGGCCTGCCGTCGTCATGTGATTCCACTTTCCGTTCGTGTGATGGTTTTGCCGCTATTCGGGTTGCAGTTACTTGCGCGCTTGCACGGTGACCCCGGTCACCTGCTCGAGCAGCTTGATGAAGGTGGTGGAGTCCTGCTCCGCGCCGATTTTTTCCACCACCTGGCGCCAGGCCTCGAGCACGGCGCCGGTCACCGCCATCGGCACCCCCATGGCCGTGCCCTCGCTGACACCCAGGTTGACATCCTTGAGCATCAGGCCGGAGGAAAATCCGAGATTGAAACTGCGCGGGATGATGCCTTTTGGAAATTTGATTTCAGTCGCGTTGTTGCGGCCGCTGCCGGCATTCAGCACTTCGGTCATCACTATCGGGTCGAGGCCGGCCTTCACCCCCATCACCATCACCTCGGAGGTGGCGGCGAGAGCCGTGGCCGAGAGCATGTTGTTGGCCAGCTTCATCACCTGGCCCATGCCCGGTTCCTCGCCGACATGAAACGGCCGGCCCAGGTGGCGCAGGATCAGGGACACCGGCTCGAACAGCACGCGCGGGCAGGCCACCATCACGGCGAGGGTCCCTGCCACCGCGCCGGCGACGCCGCCACTCACCGGCGCGTCGATCCAGGTCACACCGATCGGCTCCAGCGTTTTGGCGGCCGACTTGGCAACGCGCGGCCCGGTAGTGGAAAGGTCGATGAAATACTTGATCGACTTGCCCTTGATGACGCCGAGCGCACCACCCGCCACCTCGGCCACCACCTCGGGCGTGGGCAGCGAGACCAGCACGATATCCGTCATCGAGGCGATTTCGGCCGGGGTATCGTGGGCGATGGCCCCCAACGCGACCGCCTGCTGCACCGCCTGCGGGTTGAGGTCGCAAACCCGCAGCCGATAACCGGCCTCGATCAGGCGCCGCGCCATCGGCAGGCCGATCTTGCCCAAGCCGATAAAGCCCAGTTCACCGCTGGCTTGCATGGTCCCTCCTCCGCATTCTGCATTGCTGCTTGCGCGGACGTTCACAATGTGAACACATATCGCGCTTTTCGAATGTTTACCAGTTAAAATCTCCTGGAGTATTCTGTCAAAGTGTTCACATTGTGGAATAAAAATGAAAGTCGCCGCCGCAAATCCGGACTCCCCGCGCGCCGGCACCCAGAGCGTGGAGCGCGCCTTTGCGGTGCTCAAAGCAGTGGCGGCGCGCCAGCACGCCGGCGCCAGCCTGGCCACGCTCACCGAGGCGCTGCGCCTGAACCGCTCCACCACCTATCGCATTCTCAAATGCCTGGTGGAACAAGGGGCGGTGCGTTTCGACGACAACCTGGCGGGCTATGTGCTGGGGCCGCTGGCGCTGGACCTGGCGATCGCCGCTGGCGACCAGTTGAGCCTGAAGGAGCGTGCCTCGGCCATCCTCGGCCGGGTCGCGGCGCAAACCGGCGACACCGTGTTCCTGCTATTGCGCAGCGAAGACGACTCGGTGTGCATCGACCGCCAGTCGGGCTCCTTCCCGATCAAGACCTTGATAGTCGAAGTGGGCACGCGGCGCCCGCTGGGCGTGGGCTCCGGCACCACGGCCATGCTGGGCGCGATGACTGACGAACAATGCCGGCAGGTGACCCTGCGCAACAGCCGCCGCTTCCCCGCCTTCGGCACGGCGCCGGATGCGGTGCTGAAAGCGGCGGCCAGCGCGCGCCGGCTGGGCTATGCGGCGACACCAGCGGTAGGCGTGGAAGGCGCCAGTGCCCTGGGCGTGGCTATCCTCGATTCACGGCGCGAGCCGGTGGCGGCCCTGGCCCTGGCGGCGATCGACCGGCGCATGCAGCGCACGCGCCAAAAGGAACTAGTGGAGATTTTGCTGAAGGCGGCCGACGCCTGCGGCAAGGCCTTGTTTCCGTAGCGCTACGTCGGAGTAACCCCGGTGCGGCGCTCGGCGCCGGCGCGCAGCCCTCAGTGCCGGCTGCCGCTCTCCTGCCACGCCTTGGGCATGAAC
>DATAZV010000493.1:0-7283 GCA_036271855.1 Burkholderiales bacterium | reverse complement strand
TCACGGATGAAAGCACCACCACGAACTCGTCGCCGCCATAGCGCGCCACCGTGTCGACCTCGCGCACACACTCCTTCAAACGCAGGGCGACCACCCGCAGCACCTCGTCGCCGGCGCGGTGGCCGTGCTCGTCGTTGACGGGTTTGAAATTATCCAGGTCGATCAACAGCAGGCCGACCAGTTCCTGGTTGCGCCTGGCTTGCGCGATTGCCTGCGCCAGGCGGTCGTTCATCAGGCGGCGGTTCGGCAGGCCGGTCAGCGCGTCGTGCTGCGCCAGCACGCGCACCGCCTCTTCCGAGCGCTTCATCTGCGTGATGTCGGTATAAATGCCGACCACGCTGCCGTCGGAGGTGCGGCGCTTGGTGATCTGCAGCCAGCGGTCATCGCCGGTCTCGTAGACGTAAGGGTGGCCGTTGGCTTCGCGGTGACGGCGCATGCGTTCGCGCGTCCATGCCTCGAAGTCGCCCAGGAATTCCGGAGGAATCTGCTCCACCCGCTGGCTGGCGAACAGCCGCAGTTCGGAGACGTGGCGGCCGACGATCTGCTCGGCGCTCTGGCCGATGCCGTAAAGCTCGGCATAGCGGCTATTGCACATGGCGACGTGGTCGTCGTGGTCGAACAGGATGAAGCCGTCGGACATCGCCTCGATCGCGCTGTGCAGCAGGTCGCGGGTGCGCTGCAGTTCGGACTCGCGCTGCTTGCGCTCGGTAACGTCCACCGCGGTGCCGGTGATGCCGATGATGCGCCCGCCGGCATCGCGCAGGGGTTGGACCGTCACGGTGACGGTGATCAGCCGGCCGTCGCGGTGCCACAGCCGGCTCTCCACGCCGACCAGGGTCTCGCCGCTGAGCACGCGGCGAAACAGCGCGAGGCTGCGCTCGCGGTCCTCGGGCGGGACGAAATCGGCAAAGGGGCGGCCGAACACGCGGCTGGCGGACACGCCGGCGATCTGGCTGACTCCGGCATCGTTGGCGAAGGAAAAGCGGGCATTGGCGTCGAGCGAGAAAATCACGCTGGGCACGGTTTCGACCAGGCGCCGGTAGGCGTCTTCGCTGGCCGCCAGCGCCAGTTCCGCCTCCTTGCGCGCGGTGATGTCCATCAGCACCCAGATCGTGCCTTTCGAGGGGTCATTGATGTCAAACCGGTGTCCCTGGGCCAGCAGGTGGCGCGCCTGCCCGTCGGGCCGCCTGTAGCGGGTTTCGTAGACGGCCTCGCCTTGCTCACGCAGCGATTTCTGCACGTGCTGGACGATCTGGTCCCCGTCGTCCATCGAGGCGTAGAGCGCGATCAGCGAGGTGCCGGGAAGCTGCTCGGCCGGGATGCCGTAGATGCGCGCGCATTCGGCATTGACGGTGACAAAGAGGCGGTTGCGCACGTGCGCGATGCCGACCAGGGTATTGTCGAACATGGCGCGCAATTCGCGTGTCAGCACCTGCATTTCTTCCTGCTGCAGAATGCCCGGCATCACCGAGCGCCGGTAGGAAATCAGCGCCACCAGTATGCCCACCGGCAGCAACAGCAGCACGACAGCCGGCATGCCCTGGCCGATGGTGGTGTGCCCGGCGAACGAAATGCCCTCGGCGCCGCCGATCGGCACCACCAGCGAAAAATAATTTTTCAGGCTGGTGCCGATGGTGATGATGCAGGTGTAGATCACTGCCAGCACCGTCACCACCAGCGCCATTTGCAGCGCTTCGCTTTTCGGCACCACGTGCAGCACCAGGGCGGCCCATGCCAGCCCGACGGCGAGCGCGGAAAGGGCATAGAGATTCTCGTTGCGCATGGTCAGCGCGGGGTTGGCGAGCTGACGGCGAAACAGCGATATCAGCGCCAGGCGAACCAGATTCAGGCAGGCCGTGGCGGCCAGCCAGCCCCAGAGCAGCGCCGCGGGCGCTTCCTCGCGCAACAGATATGCCATCAGGACCGACACGCCGAGCATCGCCAGCACCGACTGCGGCGCAATCCGGTAGCACTCGCGCATGCGCGCGGTTTCCACCGCGATCGCGAGTTTGGCCGAGCTGGAGGGTTCCCGGGACATGTTTTCTTTTCTTCTTTTATGCAGGCCGGCTGACGGCAGGCGGAAAATCCGCCGCCGGCAAGACAGGTGGTGTTTCCACCGCATCTTTGTTTTCCGCAAGTTTATCAGCTTGCCGCATTGCGCTTCTCCCCATCACGCTGCTCTCGTGGCCCTGCAGCAGAGCCCTTTGGGCCTCATGTGCACCATAATACGTCCATGCTGGAAGACTGGATTGCCGCCTGGGCACAGTGCCATGCCGCCCGCATAGCCGCCTGGCAGTCGGGTGGCCGGCCTTATGTCGGACGCTTCGCCCCTTCCCCTACCGGGCCCTTGCATCTCGGCTCGCTGGTGGCGGCGCTGGCCAGCTACCTCGACGCCCGCGCCCATGGCGGCCGCTGGCTGATCCGCATGGAAGACCTCGACCCGCCGCGCGAAATGCCGGGTGCGGCTCAAGGCATTCTGGAGACGCTGGCGGCCTGCGGCTTCTGTTCGGATGGCGAAACCGTCTGGCAAAGCGGGCGCCAGGCCGCCTACCAGGCGGCGTTCGACCATCTCACCGACCGTGGCCTGATCTACCCCTGCGCCTGTACCCGCAAGGAGGTGGCCGATTCCCTGCTGAATCAGCGCGAGCGCGCCTTCGGGCGCGAACTGGTCTATCCCGGCACCTGCCGGGCCGGCCTGGCGCCGGGCCGGGCGGCACGCGCCTGGCGCCTGCGGGTGCCTGATGAGGTCATCGTATTCGATGACGTGCTGCAGGGGCCGCAACGCCAGGACCTGGCGCGCGAAGTCGGCGACTTCGTGGTCCGGCGCGCCGATGGCCCCTGGGCCTACCAGTTGGCGGTGGTGGTGGACGACGGCGCCGCCGCCATCAGCCACGTGGTGCGCGGCGCCGATTTGCTGGATTCGACGCCGCGGCAGATCCTGCTGCAGCGCCTGCTTGGCCTGCCGACACCGGTTTATGCGCACGTCGACGTGCTGACCAATGCGCAAGGCGAGAAACTCTCCAAGCAGACCGGGGCCCCGGCGGTGGACGCCGCCGCTGCCCCGGCGGCCTTGGCGCAGGCCGCGCAATTCCTGCTCGCTCGCCACATGGCTGAAGTGCCGCGACGCCGGTGACGGCGCGGCAAAAAGGGCGCCGGAGGCAGTGTTACACTCGCGCAGGTTTCAATCCGAAAGCAGCTTGATGGCCGACGACATTCCGTCCCTGCGCCGCATCCTCGCCGAGAATCACGTGATTGCCGTGGTCGGCCTGTCCGCCGACTGGTTTCGCCCCAGCTATTTCGCCGCCAAGTACATGCAGGCGCATCACTACCGCATCATCCCCGTGAATCCGCGCTACGAGGAAATCCTCGGCGAGAAATGCTACAAGTCGCTGCGCGACATCCCGGAGAAGGTCGATATCGTCGACTGCTTTCGCAAGACCGAAGACATCGTGCCGATCGCGCGCGACGCGATTGCCATCGGCGCCAAGGTGCTGTGGCAGCAGCTCGGTGTGAAAAACCTCGAAGCCGCGCGCATCGCCGAAGAAGCCGGCCTGGAGGCGGTGCTCGACCGCTGCGTGAAAATCGAGCACGCGCGCCTGTTCGGCGGGCTCAACTGGGTAGGCGTCAATACCCACGTGATCTCGGCCAAGCGCCCGCGCTATATCGCCAACTAGAGAGCGCAAGCGCAAATTGGCCCAGGCAACACCTCTCACCGCAAATAGCCATGGCTGACCGTCGATTCGGCTTCGAGACCCTAGCCCTCCACGCCGGGCAGATTCCCGACCCCGCCACCGGCGCGCGCGCGGTGCCGCTGTACCAGACCACTTCCTTCGTCTTCGACTCCGCCGAACATGCCGCCAGCCTGTTCAACCTGCAGACTTTCGGCAACGTCTATACCCGGCTGTCGAACCCGACCACGGCGGTGTTCGAGGAACGTGTCGCCGCCCTGGAGAATGGCCGCGCCGCGCTGGCCACCGCCAGCGGCCTGGCGGCGCAGATGACGGCGATCCTGGCGATCCTCAAGGAAGGCGACGAGATCGTCTCTGCCAGCACGTTGTACGGCGGCAGCATCGGCCAGTTCGGCGCCGGCTTCGAGCGCATGGGAATCCGCACGCATTTCGTCGACCCCGAAGATCCCGAGAACTTCCGCCGCGCGCTCACGTCCAAGACCAAGCTGCTGTACGCCGAAACCCTGGGCAATCCCTTGATCAACGTGCTCGACATCGAGGCAGTGGCGAAAATCGCCCACGACGCAGGCCTGCCCTTGATGATCGACAACACCATCCCTTCCCCCTACCTATGCCGGCCCTTCGATTTCGGCGCCGACATCGTGGTGCACTCGGCCACCAAATACATGGGCGGCCACGGCACCTCGATGGGCGGGGTGATCGTCGAGTCGGGCAAGTTCAACTGGGCCAACGGCAATTTTCCCGAGATGACCGAGCCTTCGCGCGGCTATCACGGCGTACGCTTTTACGAGACCTTCGGCGACTTCGGCTACACCATGAAGGCGCGCATGGAAGTGCTGCGCACCTTCGGCCCGGCGATCGCACCGTTCAATGCCTGGATGCTGCTGCAGGGGCTGGAGACGCTGCATGTGCGGATGGACCGCCATGTGGCGAACGCGCAAAAGGTGGCGGAGTTTCTCCAGGCGCATCCGCTGGTCTCCTGGGTCAGTTATCCGGGACTGAAATCGAACAAATATCACGACCTGGCGAAAAAGTATTTGCCGCGCGGCGCCTCGGGCGTGATGGCTTTCGGCGTCAAGGGCGGCCTGGCGGCGGGCGAGAAGTTCATCGAGGCGGCGCAGTTCATGAGCCACCTGGCCAACATCGGCGACGCCAAAACCCTGATCATCCACCCCGGCTCGACCACCCATCGCCAGTTGTCGGAAGAAGAGCAGCGCAAGGCCGGCGTATCACCGGACATGATTCGCTTGTCGGTCGGCATCGAAAACGTGGACGACATCCTCTGGGACCTGGACCAGGCCCTGGCGGCTTCGCAAAAGAAGTAACCGGCCTTACCGGCCGGCAGCAAGGAGAGCTATATGCAACTCGCAGACGGCGAGCAGTTGATCACCGAAGTGCCCCTGGGCCCGGCCTCATTTAGCGGCACCCTGGCACTGACCGACCGGCGCCTGCTGGCCAGCGCGCCGGGTTTCGAGGAGAGCATCCCCCTGAAGGCGGTCGCATCGGTACGCAGCGCCTATTTGCGCGACTTCAGCGCCATCATCGTCGGCGCCATCCTGCTGATCGTGGGCTTGAGTTTCGGCTCGGCCTACAAGTCCCTGGAGACCGCGGTCAACAGCCTGGCCTATTCCGCCCAGCGCCGCTTTTCCGACAAGACACCGCCGGCGGCGGACCAGGCTGACAGCGACGTGGCCTACGGCCGCTACATCAACGTGCCCGCCGGGCTGATCTGGGTATTGATGCTGCCCCTGCTGGGCTGGGGCGGCTACAAGGTCTACCGCGGCGTGGTCGGCGAAACCGAACTGGTGGTGGGCACGGCGGCGGGCGAATTCCGCCGCCTGCGCGACGGCCGGCGCGGCGACATGCTGGACTTCGTCGAAGAGGTCGGCAGGCGCCTGCCCTAGAAAGCGCCGCGCGCTCCCGCCTTGGCGGCGGGTGCGCTCAGGCGCTGGGCTTGCGCGTCAGGCCGCCCAGCAGGGCGGCGACAGCGGGCTTTTTGGCACCGCCGGAAGACGGCTTGGGCGCCTCGGCTGCGGGTGTGCTCTCGGCAGGCGCCGCGGTCGGCTCATAAGGCTTGAGGAACCACGGGTCGACCTGCACCTTGTTTTTTTGCTGCCGCGAGGAATGGTCGCGGTCGAAGCGGCCATGGCGGCGCTCGTGGCCGGCGGCACGAAAGCTCGGCTCGGAAGCGCCGGGCTCGTAGCCCTTGGCGGCGACGCGCTCGATGCTTTTCTTGATCAGCTTTTCGATGTCGATCAGGTATTTTTCTTCATCGGGCGCGAACAGCGAAATCGCGTCGCCCTCGGCGCCGGCGCGGCCGGTGCGGCCGATGCGGTGCACATAGTCTTCCGGCGCGTGCGGCAGGTCGTAGTTGATCACGCAGGGCATCTCCTGGATGTCCAGGCCGCGGGCGGCGACATCGGTGGCCACCAGCAGGGTAATTTCGCCCTTCTTGAAACGGTCCAGTGCCAGGATGCGTTCGCCTTGCGACTTGTCGCCGTGGATCGCGTCGGCCTTCAGGCCTTTTTGTTCCAGATAGCGGGCCAGGCGCGCGGTACCCAGCTTGGTGTTGGAAAAAATGATCGCCTGGGAAATCTTTTTTTCTTCCACCAGGTGCACCAGCAGATTGCGCTTCTCGTCCTCGGCCACTGCGTAGGCCACCTGGCGCACGGTGTCGGCGGTCTGGTTGCGCCGCGCCACCTCGATGGTCTGCGGGTTACGTAAAATCCCGCCCGCGAGACGTTTGATTTCTTCGGAGAAGGTGGCGGAGAACAGCAGGTTCTGGCGTTTTTGCGGCAGCAGGGCGACGATGCGCTTGATGTCCGGCATGAAGCCCATGTCGAGCATGCGGTCGGCTTCGTCCAGCACCAGCATCTGCACCTGGCCCAGGTTGACGCTCTTGTGTTCGATGTGGTCGAGCAGGCGTCCCGGCGTGGCGATCAGCACCTCGACCCCGGCACGCACGATCTTCAATTGGGGGGCAATGTCCACGCCGCCATAGACGCAGGTGGAGCGGATCTGCAGATACTTGCCGTAAGTGGCCACCGACTCGGCCACCTGCAGCGCCAGTTCGCGGGTCGGCAGGAGGATCAGCGCGCGCACCGGATGCCGCGCTGGCGAGGGCGAAACGTTCTGGTTCGGCTTGAGCAGTTGCAGGATCGGCAGGGTGAAGCCGGCGGTCTTGCCGGTGCCGGTCTGCGCCGCTCCCATCACGTCGCCGCCTTGCAGAACCACGGGAATCGCCTGTGCCTGGATCGGCGTGGGTTCGGTATAGCCTTCTTCGGCAATGGCGCGCAGCAACTCCGGCGCCAGGCCGAAGGAATCAAAAGACATGGGGAACTCTCGAATCGAAGGCGCTTGCCCGGATGGGCTGGGGGCGGGCCGCAATGGCGATCGCCGGGGCGCGGTAGGTAAGACGTATCATCAAACCCTAAATTGTACTCCTGTGCGCCGCTCTTCGCCGGGAGCGGCTGGCGGGCCGGAAACCCGGAGTCAAGCGCCCAGGTAGGCGCCGCCGTTGACGTGGATGGTCTGCCCGGTGGTGTATTGGCCGCCGGGGCTGACCAGCCAGAGTACGGCGGAGGCGATGTCGTC
>DATAZV010000492.1:0-20922 GCA_036271855.1 Burkholderiales bacterium | reverse complement strand
AAGGCGCTGCCGGAATGTCTCTATAATCGGGCGCCAATGAGCCTTCGCCGGGTTCCTGGGGCGGACTGTTGTATCCCGTAGTTAAAAATTAAGGACGTGTGCATGCCGCTTGCACTGATAGTCGACGATGATCCGATCGCCTGTGAGGCCCTGGCCGAACTTGTGGCCCAGCAAAGGTTTTCGACGATCACCGCGGGTTCGCTGGCCGAGGCCCGCGAGGCGCTCTCCAAATCGCCCGACGTGATCCTGCTCGACCTGGTGTTGCCGGACGGTAACGGCATGGACCTGCTGGGCGATGTCGCGGGGACCAGCACCGAGGTGATCCTGATCACCGGCCATGCGAGCATCCAGACTTCGATCGAGGCCTTGCGCCGTGGCGTCACCGACTATTTGATCAAGCCGGTCGACCTGGAGCAGTTGCGCGGGGTGCTGTCGCGCGTGGCGCGCCCGGAAGCGCTGAAGACCGAGGTCAATTCGCTGCGCAACGAGTTGCGTTCGCTGGGCCGCTTCGGCCGCCTGGTCGGCAGCTCGGCCGGCATGCAAAAACTGTACGACGAAATCGGCCGCGTCGCGCCCACCGGCGCCACCGTGCTGATCACCGGCGAGTCCGGCACCGGCAAGGAAGTGGTGGCCGAGACCATCCACGAGGTGTCGCGGCGCAAGGACAAGCCGTTTATCGCCGTCAACTGCGGCGCGATTTCGCCGCAGCTGATGGAGAGCGAGCTGTTCGGCCATGAGAAGGGCAGTTTCACCGGCGCGCATCGCCAGCATCGCGGCTTTTTCGAGCGCGCGCACGGCGGCACCCTGCTGCTCGACGAGGTCACCGAGATGCCGCTCGATTTGCAGGTCAAGCTATTGCGCGTGCTGGAAACGCGCACGGTGACGCGCGTCGGTTCGGACCAGCCTATCGTCACCGACGTGCGGGTGGTGGCGGCGACCAATCGCGACCCCGGCAACGCGGTGGCCGCCGGCAAGCTGCGCCAGGACCTGCTGTACCGGCTGCAGGTGTTTCCGCTGGTGATCCCGCCGCTGCGCGAGCGCGGCGAGGACGTGGTCTACCTGGCCAAGCATTTTCTCGGCGAGCTGAACAAGGCCTCGGCGCTGAAAAAGGAATTCATGCCGGCGACGCTGGAGCGCATGCGCGGCCATGCCTGGCCGGGCAATGTGCGCGAGCTGTGGAATGCCGTGCAGCACGCCTTCATCATGACCGACGACGGCTGGATCGAGCCCGGCGCCTTGCCGCTGCAACTGGGCAAGCCGGCGGTGGCGCAGATCATGCTGCAGGCGGACGACGAAACGGTGATCCGCGTCAGCGTCGGCAACAAGATCGCCGATGTGGAAGAAAAACTGATCATCGCCACGCTGCGCCAGTGCGATACCAAGGAGAAGGCAGCGCAACTGCTGGGCATCAGCCTGAAGACGCTGTACAACCGCCTGCGCGCGTATTCGGAGCGCGAGCCGGCGGGCAGCCCTAGGGCGACCGAGGATCAGCAGACGCCACTCGGCGGATAGCCTGCAGCAGGGTGTCGAGTTCGGCGGGCTTGACCAGCACTTCATCATAGCCGGCTTGCAGCGCGCGCTGCCGGTCTTGCGCGCGGGTGTGTCCGGTCAATGCGATCGCGGGCATGCGTGCCGCGCTGTCGGGCGGCCGGGTGCGGACTTCCTGGATCAGGTCGAAGCCGTCCTCGTGCGGCATGCCCAGGTCGGAGAGCAGCACGTCAGCGTGCCAGGCGGCCAGCAGCGTGCGCGCTTGCCCCACGCTGCCGGCGCAGCATACTTCGGCACCGAACAGACCCAGCGCTTCGAGGAGTATGTCGAGGGTGTTCTGGTCGTCATCCACCACCAGGATGCGTAGTGCGCCGCCATCGCGCGGCCGGCTGAGAAATTTTTCGCTTGCGGAAGTCATTGCCTGGTTCCACTAGGACCTTACTTGTGGAGATGAGCAACCCGCAAGCCCATGCGAAGGGCGGATGCCACCGCGAGGCGGCCCGCGCCGCAAATGCAGGACGCTCGGGCGGGAGGGTGCATCGGGACCTGGCTCGGCATTGCGCCTGCAATCGCGGCTCCGCCGAAGCGCGCGGTTCTGCCGGCGGCAGCTTGGGCATAGCTATTGCTATTTATGGTCTCACGGGCAAATTTTTTGCTTCTTTTCACCCGGTAATTCCAGGGAAGGCAGGGCATGATGACCAGCGGTGAACAACTGAACTCGACGACCACGCGTTTGCTGGCCGGTTTTGTTGCCGATGACGCGATCAGCATCCTGCGCGAGGACCACCGGCGCATCGACGAGATGTTTCGCCAGTTCGACAAGGCGCGCGGCGGCGAATTGAAGGGTGAATTGACCCACCGCATCTGTACCGAGCTGCTGATCCACGCGCAGGTGGAGGACGAGATTTTCTATCCGGCGCTGCGTGATGCGATGGATATCGACGACCTGATGGACGAGGCGGACGTCGAGCACACCGCGGTCGCCCGCCTGGTGGCGGAAATCATGCGCATGCGTCCCGGTGCCGGCCATTACGATGCGAAGGTCAGGGTATTGGCCAGCTATGTGCGCCATCATGTGCAGGAAGAGCAGAACCGCATGTTCTCCAAGGCGCGCCAGGCCAGGCTCGATATGCGCGCCCTTGGCGAGCAGATCCTGGAGCGCAAAAAAGAGCTGCAGGGCAGTTGCGCCGTTTATCGCCCGGCCGGCGGCGACCTGCTGGCCATGCCGGTCCATGCGGACTGAATGCGCACTGTAACTTTTACCCCGGCAGGTAATCTTTTCCTGCCTTGCAATCTCGTCCGCTGAAGCACGGCGGAAAAACTGGCGCAATTCCATGGGCACAAAACGAACTTCCGCCGAGGCGCAGGGCGAGCAGGCGCAGGCGCCTGACGCCACGCTGGCCGGCTGCCTGCGCGCGTGGTGGGCCAACGTGCACGGCATGGGTCGCGACTACGCCTTGCTGGCGGTTCTGGAGATGCAGCGCGCCGGTATCGGACTGGCGTTGATCCTGGCGGCGGGCGTGGTGGTGGCGGTGCTGATCGTCACCGCGTGGACTGCCGCGGTGGCCAGCCTGATCGTCTGGGCGGTGCACTCGGGCAACGCGTCCTGGCCGGCTGCGCTGGGCGTCGCGGCGGGCGTGAATGTTGCGATTGCGCTGATGATGCTGGTGCAGATGCGCAATCATTTCAGCCAGATTTTTCTTGGCGCCACCCTGCGGCAATTGCGCGGCGAGGGGCGGGGACGATGAGCCTGTTTTCACCCTGGTTTCGACCGATTGATCAGGAGATCGCCACGCTGGAGCGGCGCATCGAGTTGCGCCGCAGCCTGATCCGCGTGCGCGAGCACGAGCTGCAGCAGCAACTGGTCGATACCCTGACTTCGCCGGTGGCCTACGCCGGCGCCGCGGCGCTGGGTTATGTTCTCGGCCGCGGCAACCCGGCCGGCCGGACACCGGCGGCGCGGCGCAGCGGCCTGATGGCGCGGGTGGCCGGGGTGGCGGTGGCGCTGCTGCAACTGCGCTATGGGTCGCCCTATCAATGGGTGGCTCGCCTGGTTGCCGGCGTCGCCGCGAAAGGCCGGCGCAACGACGGCGGTGGGCGATGAATGCGCCGCGCGGGCTGCTCGCCAGGTGGCGTCATGTCGGCGGCGCATGAGGGCGCACCACGGCCGGGGCAAAGACGCGATATGCGGGAATTGATGACAGAAGCAATCGGCTGGACCAGTTCACTGGTCCTGCTGGCGACCATCGTGCGCCAGGTCTACAAGCAATGGCGGGAGGGTTCCAGCGAGGGCGTGTCGAAATGGCTGTTTGTCGGGCAGACGGCGGCTTCGATCGGCTTTTCCGTCTACAGCTATTTGCTCGGCAGCTGGGTGTTTCTGTTCACCAATCTGGCAATGCTGGCCAGTGCCGTGATCGGAGAGGTAATTTTCCGGCACAACAAGGCGCGCGCCGCCGTC
This sequence comes from Burkholderiales bacterium, assembly GCA_036271855.1. Taxonomy (GTDB): domain Bacteria; phylum Pseudomonadota; class Gammaproteobacteria; order Burkholderiales; family JAEUOS01; genus JAQGMJ01. The sequence goes on along the minus strand of DATAZV010000492.1, from coordinate 16,976 downwards.
CAGCCGTGAGTTGGCGCGGGAATTGCGGAGATGAACGAAAATGAAGCAACGACACGAACGGAGCAGCATCGCGTTCATGCCGGATTTTGCGACTGGAGAGAGAGATGGAACTGGGAACCAAGCGGGCCGGGCAGACCATGAATCCTTTGAGTGACGCCGACACCGGCGCGCATCCGCCCGCGGGCCAGTGCATCCTGATTGTCGACGACAACCAGGACGCGGCCGACAGCCTGAGCGCTCTGCTGGGCCTGATGGGCAACGAAGTGCACGTCGCCTACGATGGCCTGCAGGCGCTGGAGATGGCCACCGCGCTCGAACCGGACGTGATCCTGATGGACATCGGCTTGCCCAAGCTCAACGGCTATGACGCGGCGCGCCAGATTCGCGGCATCGCCGCGCTGCGCTGCGCCACCCTGGTGGCGCTCACCGGCTGGGGCCAGGGCGAGGACAAGCGGCGTTCGCAGGAAGCCGGCTTCGACCATCATCTGGTGAAGCCGGTGGGACTGGAAGATTTGCAGGCGGTGCTGGACCGCGCGCGCCTGCGGCCCAGCTGAGGGTCAGGGAATCGAGGTCACCGGCGGCGGGCTGGTGGGAATGTGCCCAGGTTCTCCGGGACGGTCGCCGGGCGGATATTGGGGCACCGGCTGGGTCACCGGCTCCTGCACCGCAGGATGCTCCTGCGAAGGAAAGCTTTCTCCCGGGCGGCGACGGTCGGGGAGGTCGATGTCCGGCGTTTCCTTGTCGGGGTTGGCTGCAGCGGATTGTCGATGAAGGGCCATGAGCATGTGGGCGGAATAGTCCGCATCCTGTTCGATTGTATGTTTCATATCGCGCAGGTTTCATGCCCGGAAGAAGCTTCTCGCGGTCGCCTCAACCCCGCGGTGACGATGGCGTCCTTGCAGTTGTTACCGACCCCATCGGCAAAGCCTGCCTGCGCAAGCGGCCGAAATCCTTGGCTGAACCGGGGTTCCGCGCCGGATTGCAGGCCGCAGCGGCGCTGGCACAAATCTCGCATTTGCGACAGTCGTCCTTCTCGCTCCCGGAAATACAGCAAATGCAAATGATCCACGAAACCTCCTTCGAAACCCGCCTGCATGTGAACGCAGAGGCCGGCCTGCCGCAGACCGCGGACATCCTGGCCGGGCAGGGCGGCGCGGTCACGGCCCAGGTGCCGGGCCTGCTCGACAGCCTGCAATACGCCCAGGCGGCATTCTCGGACTCACTGGAGCGCTACATCGAACTGTAAGAGGGGCCGGCGCGGCCGGCACACCGCCCCCCACTTAGCCGGCACAACCGATAGGCTAGAATCGAAAGCCGGCCCGCAGCATCACGACAAACAGCCAACGGCGCAGGCCAGGACCCCAGATGTTATGCAGACATGCCCGCCCGATGCCGCCTTGTTGGCCCAGCCGCGATGGATAAGCAGCCGCGGCCGCAGAGTGCATTCATGGCAGTAACCTGCGCACCGGCCTGCCGCGCGGCGCCACGGTCCATCGGCGGCATCGATGCGCGCGCGAGGCGCGGATGACATCCGATTCGAGTGACGCGGAAGCCGCCGCGCCGGACCCTGCGCGCCCCGGAGATCTGGCGCGTCGTCAACTGCGCGCAGCGGTCATGCTCATCGGCACGGCGGCGCACGATTTGCGCACTCCCCTCAACACCATGGCCGGCTGGCTGCAGGTGCTGCAGGCGGGACAGGCGCTGCCCGAGGCAACGCGTGAGCGGGCTTTCAAGGGCTTGCAGTCTGCGGTGGCGCAGCAGGCGGCGCTGGCCGATGGCCTAGCGCAGATCGCCGCCATCCACACCGCGGAAACGAATCTGGAAATCGGCAACGTCGATATCGGGCAGACACTGGCCGCCGCCCTGAAGGCGCTGGAGGTCGAGGCGCGCGCCAAGGGCGTCGACCTGGAGTGCTCGTCGCCGGCGCCCGCGGTGGTTCTTGTTTCGGATGCGGCGATGGTTGCCGCGCTGTTGCGCCAAAGTCTTGCGGGGGCGCTCAAATTTGCCGCCAAGAACAGCCGGCTAAGCGTGGTTTTCGCGCCGGCGCCGGCCGCGGAGCCGGCGGGCTGCGTGGTGCAGGTGGTCCTGGAACGCTCCCTGCTGCCGGCAGCAGGCATTGCCGCCATCCTGCAATACACCCAGGGCGGCGAAGGGGCGAAGCCCAATGGCGCGGGAGCGGCTTTTTCCTTTGCCATCGCACAGGGCACGGCACGCTTTCTTGGGGGTTCAATCGACGCCGGGGAGTCGGACGCCGGGGAGGCGGACGAAGCTCAAGGGGTCAGCCTGACCGTTCGCCTGCCTTCGCAGCTATAGCGCACTTCGCCGGCTGGCGCCCGCGGCGACAGTGAAGTCCGCGTGCCATTGGCGCCGCCCGCCAATTCCTGCGCGCGCGGAACGCCAGGCCCGTCCATGATCGCCCAACGGCTTGCCATGAAGCCGCCAGGTCCGCCCTGCGCAATTCCTTACGGATATCCGCAGTCCGTTTTTCTTGCCTGAGCCATGGTCTTGTCATGATTTCCGGATTCCGGAGCGTGCCGGGCCGATTTTCCGTATTCCCGGAAAATACCGGCAAGTGGGTGAATATTTGGTAATTTTTCCCGGCCCGCGAGTTTGATATAGTTAGCGCGGCTATGTCTGCCTTACTTCGCCTGTAACTCGCGCGTTGGGAATGCTTGCCACGGGTATTGTCGTAAAACGCGCCACAAATTGCGATTCGCCACGTTTGCCCGGTAGTTTTGCTGCAATCCATGCGAAGCACAGGCCAAAGGAGCGGCGAACACCCGGGTTTTGCTTATGCGCTGCCTGCTGCGGGCGCGTGTTGTTTTTGCGGTGTTTGATCACAGCCGGGTGGGGTGATCGTGTACCGTCGCTGGTTTTGGTGGAATTTGCCGATGTCCTTGCTATTGATTGAATCTGTCGTTCCGGAGCGGAAGTAAGCCATGAACATGGTCCAGCTGGCCCTGCGTCGCCCATACACATTCATTGTGATGGCGATGTTGATTGTTCTGGCAACGCCGTTCGCCTTGCTCAACATGGCGACCGACATCTTTCCCGAGATCAACATCCCGGTGATTTCCATCATCTGGAATTACAACGGCCTGCCGGCCCAGGAAATGGGCCAGCGCATCGCCGGTTCGAGCGAGCGCGGCCTGACCACCACGGTGTCCGACATCGAGCATATCGAGTCGACTTCCCTGTTGGGCACCACCGTGATCAAGGTATTCTTCCAGCCGACGGCCAACATCCAGACCGCGATCGCCCAGACCGTGGCCTCGATGCAAACCCAGGTGCGCCAGCTGCCGCCGGGCATCACGCCGCCGCTGGTGATCAAGTACTCGGCTTCCTCGATTCCGGTGATCCAGCTGGCGATGTCGAGCCCGACGCTGCCGGAAAACGCGGTCTTTGACGCGGCGGTCAACCAGCTGCGCCCGCAACTGATCACCATTCCCGGCGTCGCCATCCCGTTTCCCTATGGCGGCAAGATCCGCCTGATCTCGGTCGACCTCGATCCGCCGGCGCTGCAGGCGCGCGGCCTGTCGCCGGCCGACGTGGTCAACGCGGTCAATACGCAGAACCTGATCCTGCCCTCCGGCACGGCGAAGTTCGGCCGGACCGAATACAGCGTCAAGATGAACGGCTCGCCCGACGTGCTGACCGGCCTGAACGACCTGCCGGTGCGAACCTCCGGCGGCGCCACCACCTATCTGCGCGATGTCGCCCAGGTGCGTGACGGCTTTTCGCCGCAGACCAACATCGTGCGCCAGGACGGCGCCCGCGGCGTGCTGCTGTCGATCCTGAAAAACGGCGGCGCCTCCACCGTCGACATCGTCAACAACCTGCGCGCCATCCTGCCCAGGGCGACGCAGATCATGCCTGCCGACATCAAGGTGACGCCGCTGTTCGACCAGTCGGTGTTCGTGGTCGCGGCGATCCGCGGGGTGGTGATCGAAGCGCTGATCGCCGCCGGCCTGACGGCGATGATGGTGCTGCTGTTTCTCGGCAACTGGCGCAGCACCCTGATCATCGCGCTGACCATTCCGCTGTCGATCCTGGCGGCGATCCTGGTGCTCAAGGCCCTGGGCGAAACCCTGAACCTGATGACCCTCGGCGGCCTGGCGCTGTCGGTGGGCATCCTGGTCGACCAGGCGATCGTGACGATCGAAAACATCGAGCGCCATATCCACATGGGCAAGCCGCTGAACGATGCCATCGACGTCGGCGCCGGCGAGATCGGCGTCGCCGCCTTCGTCTCCACCCTGTGCATCTGCATCGTGTTCGTGCCGATGTTCTTCCTCTCCGGGGTGGCGCGCTTCCTGTTCGTGCCGCTGGCCGAGGCGGTGGTGTTCGCGATGATCGCCTCCTACTTCCTGTCGCGTACCCTGGTGCCGACCCTGGTGATGCTGCTGATGAAGGGGCAGGTGCATGGCGAGGCGGCGCAGGCCAAGCCGAACCTGCTGCAGCGCCTCTACAAGAGCTTCGACCAGCAATTCGAGCGCGTGCGCCGCGCCTACACCCTGACCCTTTCCTCCCTGCTGGCCAAGCGCAAGACCTTTGCCGGCATGTTCCTCGGCTTCTGCGTGCTGTCCTGCCTGCTGTTCCCGGTGCTGGGCCGCGACTTTTTCCCGAGTGTCGATGCCGGGCAGATCCGCCTGCATTTCCGCACCCCCACCGGTACCCGCATCGAGGAAACCGCGCGCGTGGCCGACGCGGTGGAAACCGCGATCCGCGCCCTGGTGCCCGGCGATGAGCTGGAAACCGTGCTCGACAACCTCGGGGTGCCGAACTCGGGCATCAACCTTTCCTACAGCAACGGCGGCACCTTCGGCTCGCTGGACGGCGAAATCCTGATCTCGCTGCACGAGGACCACCGGCCCACCGAGCAGCTGGTCTCGATGCTGCGCAATGAGCTGCCGAAGCGCTTTCCCGGCGTCGAGTTTTTTTTCCAGCCGGCCGACATCGTCACGCAGATCCTCAACTTCGGCCTGCCGGCGGCGATCGACGTGCAATTCACCGGCAACGCCCTGGCGCAAAATGCCGCCCTCGCCGCCGATCTGGTGAAGTCGATCCGGCAGATCCCGGGCGCCGTCGATGTCCACGTCCGTCAACGCCTGGACAACCCCGCCGTCGATCTGCAGATGGACCGCACCCGGCTGCAGCAGGTGGGCCTGACGGCCGCCAACGTCGGGCAGAACGTGCTGGTGAGCCTGTCGGGCAGCTCGCAGACGGCTCCCGCGTTCTGGCTCAATCCGCAAAACGGCGTGGTCTACAACATCGCGGTACAGACGCCGCAATACAGCGTCGACACGCTGGACGCCCTGCTCAATACCCCGGTGGGGTCGTCCGCAGGCGCCGGCGGGCCCGGCACCAGCCCGCCGCAACTGCTCGGCAATCTGGTGGAAGCGCGGCCCAGCACCAGCCTGGCGGTGGTGACCCATTACAACATCCTGCCGTCGATCGACGCCTTTGTCAGCGTGCAGGGCACCGACCTGGCCAACGTGGCGAACCAGGTGCAGGAGAAGATCGACGCGATCAAGCCGAAGCTGCCGCGCGGCAGCAACGTGGTGATGCGCGGCCAGGTGCAGACCATGCAGGCCTCCTTCATCGGCCTGCTGGTCGGCTTGGGGATGGCCATCGTGCTGGTCTACCTGCTGATCGTGGTCAACTTCCAGTCCTGGATCGACGCCGCCATCATCATCGCCGCCCTGCCGGCGGCGCTGGCCGGCATCGCCTGGATGCTGTTCATCACCGGCACCACGCTGTCGGTGCCGGCGCTCACCGGTGCCATCATGACCATGGGCGTGGCCACCGCCAACAGCATCTTGCTGGTGGCCTTCGCGCGCGAGCGCTCCGAAGCCGGGGTGCCGCCGCTGGCCGCGGCGCTGGAAGGCGGCGCCACCCGCATCCGCCCGGTGCTGATGACCGCGCTAGCGATGATCATCGGCATGATTCCCATGGCCCTGGGCCTGGGCGAGGGCGCCGAGCAGAATGCGCCGCTGGGCCGCGCCGTCATCGGCGGCCTGCTGTTCGCCACCGTTTCCACCCTATTCTTTGTTCCGGTCGTGTATGCCGGTGTCCACCAGCGCCTGGCACGGCGCCACGGGGCACGGGCACACGCCGCGCAGCACCAGCCTCCCGGCGGTGTCATGCATCAGGAGGCTTGAAGCAATGTCCGAGCAACGTCATTCCGAGCTGGGTATCCATTCGCTGGAGAATGTGGATCCCCATGAACTGGTCAAGCGAAAACAGGCGATGCGCCGCGCCCGCATGCTGGTCTTCGCGGTCGTGGTGGTACTGGCCGTGGGGGCGGGCCGCACCATCTTCAGCCGCATCAGCAACGCCCGCGCGCTGGAGGCCGGCACCGTCGAGCACGCCAGGCAGTATGTGCGCGTCGCCCTGCCCAAAAGCAGCGACGCCGGCCAGAACCTGTCGCTGCCCGGCACCTTGCAGGGCTACGTGCAATCGCCGATCGCCGCCCGCGCCAGCGGCTACGTGAAGAAGTGGTACAAAGACATCGGCAGCCGGGTCGAGAAGGGCGAACTGCTGGCGGAAATCGAGACCCCGGAAATCGACCAGCAGCTGACCCAGGCAGTGGCCGCGCGTGACCAGGCCTCTTCCAGCCTGTCCCTGGCCAAGAGCACCATGGAGCGCTGGGAGGCCCTGCGCAAGAAAGACGCGGTATCGCAGCAGGAGCTCGACGAGCGCCGCAGCAACGATGCGCAGGCGCGCTCCAACCTCGCCGCGGCGGACGCCAATGTCGGCCGCCTGAAGCAGCTCGAGGGTTTCAAACGGGTGACCGCGCCCTTTGCCGGCGTCATCACCCGGCGCAACGTCGACACCGGCGACCTGATCGACGCCGGTGCCGGCCGCGTCATGTTCGTGCTGACCCAGACCGACCCCCTGCGTGTCTACGTCAATGTGCCGCAGAGTTACGCGCAATTGGTAAAAGAGGGCCAGGAAGTGGTGGTCGGCCAGTCGGAGCTTGCGGGCCAGGGCTTCAAGGGCAAGATCGCGCGCACCGCCGCGGCTATCGACACCACCTCGCGCACCATGCAGGTTGAAATCACCCTGCCCAACCCGGACGGCACGCTGCTGCCCGGCGCCTATGTGCAGGTCAAGCTGCCGCTGCTGGCCGGCAAGGGCTTTTCGATTCCGACCAACGCCCTGCTGATCCGCGCCGAGGGCGTGCGCATCGCCACCGTGGACGGCGCCGGGCGGGTCAGCCTGAAGACGATCAAGGTCGGACGCAACTACGGCGACACCGTGGAAGTGCTGACCGGCATCACCGGGCAGGAGAAGCTGGTGCTCAACCCGCCGGACTCGATGGCCGACGGCGACCAGGTGGCCATCGCCGCCGAACCGCCCGCCGGCGCCAAACCCGCGGCTGCGGGCAAGGACAAGCCGTGACCCGCCTGCTTCGCCTGAGCGCCGGCCTGTGCGTGGCGCTGCTGGCGGGCTGCGCCGCTGGGCCGAACTACAAGCGGCCCGAGGTGGCGATGCCGGTGGACTGGAAACTGGAGGCGCCGTGGCGCGTCAGCACCCCCAGCGACGATGCGCCCAAGGGGCCGTGGTGGCAGCGCTTCAACGACCCGGTGCTCAACGGCCTGGAAGAACAGGCCCTGGCCAACAGTCCCACGCTGGCCGCGGCCAATGCGCGCGTGGCGCAGGCGCGCGCCGCGCTCGACGCTGCCGGCGCCGCCCGCTATCCGCAGATCGGCGCCACCGTGCGCGACACCCGCGCGCGCATTTCCGCGCTGCGCCCGCTGACCAACAACATTGCGCCCAATTTCACCACCACCCAGAACGACTTTGTGGTCGGCGGCACCGTCAGCTACGAGGTTGACCTCGCGGGCCGGATCCAGCGCACCGTCGAAGGCGCTGCCGCCACCGCGCAGCAGGTCAGCGTCGACCTGGAGAACGTGCGCCTGTTCCTCACCGCCGACCTGGCGACCAATTATTTCAACCTGCGCGAGACCGACGTCGAACTCGACGTGGTGACGCGCTCGATCGACCTGCAAAAGGCCTCGCTCGATCTGGCGACTTCACGCCACGACCTCGGCGCCGCCTCCGGGCTGGACGTGGCGCAACAACAGGCCTTGCTCGACAGCACCCTGACCCAGATCGACGTGCTGCGGCGCCAGCGCGCGCAGTTCGAGCACGCCATCGCGGCGCTTTCCGGGGTGCCGCCGCCCTTGTTCAAGCTCGACCCGGTGGGGCTGACGGCTGTCACGCCGCCGGCGGTTCCGCTCGGGGTGCCCTCCGACGTGCTGGAGCGCCGCCCCGATGTCGCTTCGGCGGAGCGGGCGATGGCCGCGGCCAATGCGCAGGTCGGGGTTGCCGAGGCGGCGTTTTATCCGAGCTTCAACCTGGGCGGCCTGTACGGCAACGAGAGCAACAAGCTGACCACCCTGTTCAGCACGCCGGCGTTCATCTGGTCGCTGGGGGGCGCGCTGGTGCAGCCGATTTTCGACGGCGGCCGCATCCGCGCCAACTCGGTGGCCGCCAAGGCCGGCTACGACATCACGGTCGCCAACTACCGGCGCGTGGTGCTCACCGCGATGCAGGAAGTCGAAGACGGCATCACCGGCCTGGCCTCGCTGGAGCGCGCCTACAACCAGTCGCAGGCGGCGATTGCCAGTTCGCGCAAGGTGCTCGACGTGGCGACCGCGCGCTACGAAGGCGGCGTCGCCACCTACCTCGACGTCATCACCGCGCAGCAGTTGCTGTTGTCCAACGAGCGCCAGGCCGCGCAGTTGCTGGGCCAGCGCTTTGCCACCTCGGTGTTCCTGGTCAAGGCCCTGGGCGGCGGCTGGGAAGGCCTGCCCAAGGTCGGCGCCAAGTAGCGCCGGCAGGGCTGAAACTCAAGCGCCGGCGCGCGCCGCGCGCGGACCCTGGTCGCGCGGCGGGTAGATCTTCAGAAAGGCGTCGACCGCCCGCTGCACGTGCTGGCGGCGGCTGGCGCTGCTGATGCGCGCGGCGTCGCCGCAGCTGGCGATGAACAGCTGCTGCCCCTGTACCAGGGTGAGAAACTGCTCCGCCGCCAGTGCCGGATTGTCGATGCGTATGCCGCCGGCCGCCGCCAGTTCCGCGAAATAGCCGGACAGGTGCTTGAGAAAGCCGCGCAAGCCCGATTCGAGCACGGTTTTGCGCAGGGCGGAAAAGCGCGGCGCCTCGGCGACGGCGAGGCGATAGATCGCCAGGCCGTCGGCGGAAAGAATGCGTGACTGCATGCGGGTCGCCAGCAGGCGCAGTTCGGCGGCGACGTCGGCGATATGCGCCGGCTCCTGCAGGCCGTCCTCGAAGATCGCGGCGGCGCGCTGGCACAGCACGGCTTCGAACAGGGCTTCCTTGGTGCCGAACTCGGCGTACAGGGTGGCCAGCGAGCCGCCGGCGATGCGCACCACCTCGTTGACGCTGGCGCCGGCAAAGCCGCGCTCCAGGAACAATTGCTCGGCCGCCGCGATGAACTTGCGGCGCCGGTCCGCCAGGCGCCGCGACGGCGCTGCGGCTTTGGTGCCGCCGGCGGCCGGCCGGTCTTTGGTTGTGGCCGGCCGCCGGGTAGTTTGCTGGCGCGCGGCCGGCTTCGGCTCGCGCGTGGCCGCGGCGCCGCGCATCAGGGCTTGGCCCCGGCGGCCCAGCCGCCGCCCAGCGCCTTCATCAGGTCGACGCTATAGGCCAGGCGCAACTGGCGGTTGCGGATCATCGCCAGTTCGGCGTCGTTGGCGGTGCGCTGCGAATCCAGCACTTCCAGGTAGGCGGAGTAGCCGGCTTCGTAGCGGGTGCGCGACAGCTCCAGCGCCAGCCTGGCGGCATCCACCTTGACCTTGTACTCGGCCTCGCTCTGGGTGCTGGCGTACAGGTTGCTCACCGCGTCGGCGGTTTCGCGGAACGCCGTTTCGACCGCGCGCTGGTAGCTCGCCACCGACTGGCGCTGGCGCGCTTCGGCCTGTTCGGTGCGCGCCGAGATGCGGCCGGCATCGAACAGCGGCAGGGTCATGGCAAAGCCCAGGTTCCAGATGCGCGCCGGCATGCTCAGCAAGTTGCTGAAGTCGGTGCTCTCGCCGCCGAGAAAACCGGTGAGCGAGATGGTCGGAAACATCGCCGCCTTGGCGACGCCGATGCGGGCGTTGGCGGCCACCAGGTTCTGCTCGGCCGAGCGCACGTCGGGGCGGCGCTCCAGCAGCGCCGAAGGCAGGCCGGTGGGCGGCACCGGCGGCGCCGGCAGGTTGTCGAGCGTGCCCGGCGCGATGCGCAAGGCGAGGTTGCCGGTGAGCACCCCCAGCTGATGCTCGACGATCTTGCGCTGGCGCTGCAGCTCCTGCAACTGCAGGATGGCGTCGGAGCGCGCGCCGATCGCCTGCTGCACGTCGAGGTCGGAGGAGATGCCGGCGTTGGAACGGTTCTTCGTCACCTCCAGCGACTCCTCGCGCGCCCGCAGGGTTTCGCGGGTGACGGCGATCTGCGCATCGGTGGCGCGCAGCAGGAAATACGCCTGGCTGGTGGTGGCCGCCAGGGTGATGGCCACGGTGTCGCGGCCGTACTGGCTGGACAGCGTGGCGGCCCGCGCGGCCTCGGTGCCGCGGCGCAGCCGGCCCCAGAAGTCCAGCTCGAAGGCGGTCGAGATCGCCGCGCGCTTGTCCGGGCGCGTCAGCGGGATACCGCTGGGCACCGGCACCGCGGTGACCGAAGAGACGCGCGAGGCGTTGTCGCTCAAGCCGGCGTCGATTTCCGGAAACAGGCCGGCATTGGCCTCGCGCAGCGCGGCGCGGGCCTCTTCAAGCTGCGCGGTGGCCAGGCGGATGTCGGCGCTGTTTTTTTGCGCCGATGCCACCAGGTCATTCAGGGTGGCGTCGCCATACAGGGTCCACCAGTCGGCGCGCAGCACGCTGGCATCGCCCTGCTGCGGCTCCGGGTAATCGGCCGGGACGTCGAGCGTCTCCAGGGTAGGGCGCTTGTAGTCTGGGCCGACCATGCAGCCGCCGAGAAAGGCGGCTGCGGTGAGCGGCAGCAGCGCGCGCGCCAGCGGTTTGAGTGTCAGGGAAAGGCGCTTCATTGCGCGCCCTCCTCGGTATGCTTGGTGTCGGCCGGCTGCGCCGCCTGGGCGCGCGAGGCAGCTTCGTCGATGTCGCGCTTGCGCAGGCTGGCGGTGATGGTGAAAAACAGCGGCACGAAGATGGTGGCGATGAAGGTCGAGGCGAGCATGCCGCCGAACACCCCGGTGCCCATGGAGCGCCGCGCCGCGGCGCCGGCGCCGCTGGAAAACACCAGCGGCACCACCCCCAGCACGAAGGCCAGCGAGGTCATGACGATCGGGCGAAAGCGCAGGCGCGCCGCCTGCAGCGCTGCGTCGGCCGCCGACATGCCGTTGAGATAGCCCTGCTGGGCGAATTCGACGATCAGGATGGCGTTTTTCGCCGCCAGTCCGATCAGCACCACCATGCCGATCTGAAAGTAGATATCGTTTTCCATGCCGCGCAGCATCACGAAGGTGAGCGCGCCGCCGACCGCGAAGGGCACCGCCAGCAGCACGGCGGCCGGTAGCTTCCAGCGTTCATAGAGGGCGGCGAGGATCAGGTAGACCATTACCAGCGCCAGGCCGAAAGCCACCGCCGAGGCGTTGCCGGTGCGCAGTTCCTGGAAGGCCTGGCCGCTCCAGGTGATCTGGTAACCCTGCGGCAGGGTTTCACGTGCCACCCGCTCCACCGCGGCGATCGCCTGGCCCGAGCTGGTGCCGGGCGTGCCGGTGCCGAGGATTTTCGCGGCGACGTAGCCGTTGAAGCGCTCCAGGGTTTCCGCGCCGACGGTATTGCTTACCGTGATCAGGGTCTTCAGCGGAATCATCTCGCCGCTGGCGGCCGAGCGCACGAACACGTTGCCGATGTCTTCCGGCCGCGCGCGGAAGGGCGCATCGGCCTGCACCTGGACGCGGTAGGTGTGGCCGAATTTGTTGAAGTCGTTGACGTAGAGCACGCCCATGGTCGATTGCAGGGCATCGAACACATCACTCACCGGTACGCCCAGCGCCAGGGCTTTTTCGCGATTGACCTCGACCTTGAGCTGCGGCGTGGTCGGGCGGAAAAACGAATTGATGCCGGTAAGTTGCGGGTCGGCCCGCAGGGCAGCGAGAAAATTCTGCAGCACGTCGAACAGCGCCTTGGGGTCGGCGTTGGTGCGGCCCTGCAGGTAGAGCTCGAAGCCGCCCGCCGTGCCCAGGCCGCGGATCGCCGGCGGCCCGAAGGAAATCACCACGCCCTCGCGAAATCCGGCGCCCTTGCGCAGGATGTCGCCGGTGACCATCGCCGCAGTGGCCTCACGCTGGTCCCAGAGTTTGAGCGGAACGAACATGGTGGCGGCGTTGGTCTTGTTGGCGCCGCCGATCAGGTCGAAGCCGTTGATGGTGAGTACGTTTTGCACCGCCGGGTTGGCGGAGATCGCCTGCTGGGTCTTCACCGTCAGCTTGCCGGTGCGCTGCAGGGTGGCGCCGTCGGGCAGGGTGATGGCGGTGAAAACGTAACCCTGGTCCTCGGCCGGCACGAAGCTGCCGGGCACGCGGCTGAACATGAGCCCGACGGCGGCCAGCAGGCCGACGAACACCAGGAAGGAAATCAGGCGGTAGCCGATCGCCAGGCTGACCAGGCTGAGGAAACGTTTGGTCAGCCAGTCGAAGCCGACGTTGAACGGATGAAAAATCTTCGATTCGCCATGGCCGCCGGCCTTCATCATGATGGCGCATAGCGCCGGGGTGAGGGTCAGCGCCATGAAGCCGGAGATCACCACCGAGATGGCGACGGTGACGGCGAACTGGCGATAGAGCGCGCCGGCGATGCCGCCCAGGAAGGCCACCGGCACGAACACCGCGCACAGCACCAGCACGATGGCGACGACGGCGCCGGAGACTTCCTCCATCGCCTTGAGCGAGGCCTCGAACGGCGGCATGTGCTCCTCGCGCATCAGGCGCTCGACGTTTTCCAGCACGACGATGGCGTCGTCCACCACGATGCCGATGGATAGCACCAGGGCGAACAGGGTCAGGGTGTTGATCGAGAAACCGAAGATCCACAGCCCGGCGAAGGTGCCGATCAGCGACACCGGCACCGCCACCATCGGGATGATGGTGGCGCGCACCGTCTGCAGGAAGATGTAGACCACCAGCACCACCAGCACTGCTGCTTCAAAGATCGTCTTCACCACTTCGTTGATCGAGGCGGTGACAAAGCGGGTGGTGTCGAAGGGAACCACGAAGTCGACGTCCTGGGGAAACTGCTTTTTCAGATCCTCCATTTTCTGCTTCACCGCTTCGGCCACCTGCAGGGCGTTGGCGCCCGGCTGCAGGAAGGTCGCCAGGGCGACGGTCGGCTTGCCGTCGAGCTGGTTGTAGGTGTCGTAGTTCTGCGCGTCCAGTTCGAGGCGCGCCACATCCTTCAGCTTGAGCACGCCGGCCGGGCCGTTACCCCGCACCACGATGTCGCCGAACTCCTCGGGGTCGGCCAGGCGGCCGGTGGCGGTCACGGTATAGACCAGGTCCTGGCCCGGCGGCGCCGGCTCGGCGCCGATCTTGCCGGCGGCGTACTGGTTGTTCTGCACCCGCAGGGCGGTGGCGACATCGCTTGCCGTCACGCCCAGCAGCGCCATCTTGTCCGGCCGCAGCCAGACCCGCATCGAAAAGTCGCGCGCGCCGAACACCGTTACATCCGAGACGCCCGGTACGCGCTTGACTTCGTCCACCAGGTTCAGCGTCGCGTAGTTCGACAGGATCAGGGTGTTGTAGCTGCTCTTGGGCGACACCAGCGAGACCACCAGCAGGATGTCGGTGGAACGTTTTTGCACCGTCACGCCGACGTTGCGCACGTCGGCCGGCAGGCGCGGCAGCGCCAGGTTGACGCGGTTGTTGACGTTGAACACCGCGGTGTCGACGTTGGTGCCCGGCTCGAAGGTGGCGGTAATCGTCAGCGCGCCGGTGGAGGAGGACGACGAGTTGAAGTAGCTCAGGCGCTCGACCCCGGAGAGCTGCTCCTCGATCGGTGCGGCCACCGTGCGGGCGATGGTGTCGGCGGAAGCGCCGAGGTAGGTGGTGGTGATGGTCACCGTCGGCGGCGCGATTTCCGGATATTGCGCCACCGGCAGCACCTTGACGGCGACCAAGCCGGCGATGATGATGATGATCGCCAGCACCCCGGCGAAGACGGGGCGGAAAATGAAGAATCTTGACATCGCTTAGCCGGCCTTCTTGGCGTCGGCCGCGGGAGCGCCACCCGGGGCGCCAGCGGGTGCGCCGCCAGGCGAACCCGGTTGCTGCGGCTTCACCATTGCGCCGGGGCGGATTTCCAGCAGGTTATCGAGAATCACCACGTCGCCGTCGGCCAGGCCTTTGTTGATGATCCAGTCCGAACCCAGCCAGGCGCCAGCCTCGACGCGCTTTTGCGCGGCCTTGCTGTCCGCGCCGACCACCCAGACGAAGCGGCCCTGCTCGTTTTGCTGCACGGCGGTCTGCGGCACCAGGATGGCCTGCTGTTTGCCCGCCACCACCTGGGCGCGCACGAACTGGCCGGGCAACAGGCCGAGGTCGGGGTTGGTGAACTCGGCGCGCAACTGCACCGTGCCGAGTTTGCTGTCGACGGTCGAGCCGGAGAAATTGAGCTTGCCGGCCACCGCGTACAGCTTGCCGCTGGGCAGCACCAGCCGCACCACGTTTTCAGTGGTCGCCTGCTGGGCGGCGCCGCCGGCGGTGGCACGCAGGACTTCGTACTCCGCATCCGAAATGCCGAAGCGCACCCACATCGGGTTGGTCTGCGAAATCGTCGTCAGCAGGGCGCTGTCGGTGTTGGCCGCGACCAGCGTGCCTTCCGAGCGCAGGTTGCGGCTGGTCAGGCCGGCCACCGGGGCGATCACCGTCGTATAGGAAAGATTGAGTTCTGCTTCGCGCACCTTCGCCTCGGCGGCGGAGATGGTGGCCTGCGAGGACTTCAGCGTGGTGCCGGCGTCGTCGGACTCCTTGCGGCTGATGGCGCGCTTGTCGGCCAGGTCTTTCAGGCGGTTGTTCTCGCGCCCGGCCTGCTCGTGGCGCGCCTGCTCCTGCTGCAAGGCCGCCCGCGCCTCGGCCAGGGCGATCTCGAAGGGCGCGCGGTCGATGCGGTACAGCGGCGTGCCGGCCTTCACCGGCGTACCTTCGGCGTAGTTGATCTTTTCCAGGATGCCGGATACCCGCGCCCGCACCTCGACTTCCTTCGAGCCCTCGGTACGGCCCACCGCCTCGATCAGCACTGGCACTTCGCGGGTGGACACCTTCAGTGTCGACACCGGCACCGCGGCCGGCGGCGGCGGAGGCGGCGCCGAGTTGCCGCAGGCCGAGAGCAGCGCGGCGGCCAGCAGGGAGGGAAAGAAGGCGCGCGGCGCGCACGAAAAGCGGGTGGGAAGCATGTTCACCTTGAAGAGACTGCGCGGGTCTGCCCGTTGCCGCCCGCGCGCAAATAGTGTGGGCCACAGCCAGTGGACCGGCAAAAAGGACCAAGTGTAGCATCCGCTACACTTGGCTTTCAAACTTCACCGGAATCGGCGTTCCCGCCAGCGCGCCTGGAGGTCCCCGGCGCGGCTCCGCCCGCCGCGCTGCCTAGTGCGCGGCGCCCGCGTCGACCGGGCCGGCACCCCGCGCCGGCGGCTTGGCGAACCAGATCACCACGATCATCGCCACGAAAATGAAGGCGGAGATGTAGAACAGTTCGGCGGCGGAGAGCGTCAGCACCTGGCGGTCGATCATGTTGTTGATCGCGCCCATCGCCTGCTCATGGCTCATGCCTTGCGACATCAAGCCGCTGACGGCACTGGTGGTGGCATCGCTGCCCTGGTTGATCGATTCCACCAGTTGCGCGTGATGGATGGCGGCGCGGTCTTCCCACAGGGTGGTGAAAATCGAGGTGCCGAAAGCGCCGGCGGTGATGCGCACGAAGTTGGTCAGGCCCGAAGCGGCGGGAATGCGCTCCGGGCTCAGCCCCGACATCACCAGGTTGATCAGGGGGACGAAAAAGAAGGCCATGGCGATGCCCTGGATCAGGGTCGGCACCATGATCGACACCATGTCGACCTCGGTGAAAAAGCGCGAGCGCATCCAGAACACCAGGGCGAAAATCAGGAACGAGAAGCTGGCGAAGATACGCGGGTCGACGCGGTTGATGTTCTTTCCCACCAGCGGCATCAGGATGATCGCCAGCAGGCCCACCGGCGCCATCGTCAGGCCGGCGGCGGTGGCGGTGTAGCCCATGGTCTGCTGCAGCCACAGCGGCAGCAGCACCAGGTTGCCGAAGAAAATGCCGTAGGCCAGCGACAGGGCCAGGGTGCCGGACCAGAAGTTGCGCCGCATGAACAGCGAGAGGTCGACCACCGGATGCTTGTCGGTCAGTTCCCAGATGATGAACAGCACGAACCCCAGCACCGCGACAAGCGCCAGGATCACCACCGTGCCGGAGGCGAACCAGTCCAGTTCCTTGCCCTTGTCGAGCATGATCTGCAGCGCGCCCACCCACAGCACCAGCAGGCCCAGGCCGACGCCATCCACCGGCAGCTTTCTGATCGGGGTTTCGCGTTTCTTGTAGATCGCCCAAGTGACGCCGGCGGCGAACAGGCCGATCGGGATGTTGATGTAGAAAATCCACGGCCAGTTGATGTTGTCGGTGATCCAGCCGCCCAGCAGCGGCCCGACCACCGGCGCCACCAGCGTGGTCATCGACCACAGCGCCAGCGCGGTGCCGACCCGGGCCTTGGTATAGCTGGCCATCAGCAGGGTCTGCGACAGCGGGATCATCGGCCCGGCCACCGCGCCCTGGACCACGCGAAAGAAAATCAGTGTCGGCAGGTTCGGCGCCAGGCCGCACATCAGCGAGGCGACCACGAACAGCAGGGTGCTGATGGTGAACAGGCGCACCTGGCCCATGCGCATGGTGAGCCAGCCGGTCAGCGGCAGCGATATCGCGTTGGCCACCGCGAAG
>DATAZV010000491.1:0-6465 GCA_036271855.1 Burkholderiales bacterium | reverse complement strand
CACTGCGAAGAATATTCGCGTGATGCCGGCGGCAAACTCGGCAAGAGCGGCGAACACCGCATCGCCCCCGGCGGCATCGACCTGGTCAGCCCGACCATCGGCGACATCCACACCGTCTCCAACCCGCTCACTGACCGGGTGTCGGTGAGCATCCACTGCTATGGCGCCAACATCGGCGCCGTCAAGCGCCACATCTACGCCCCCGGCGGCGAAGTCAAAGACTTCATCTCCGGCTACGCCAGTGCCAGCATGCCCAACCTCTGGGATCGCTCGAAAGAGGCGGCGTAAGCACGCCCGAACTGGCGCCCGGCCACGCCAACCGCCGTTTTGTTTTTTCGTAGCAGCTAAGTCATAAAAATCGTCCGGCTCCGCCAGCGATTTCTTATGCAAAGCAAGCCGGCCAAAAGCAGGTTTGTACTTTTGGACGATCAATACGCGATGTAAGCGTAAAGCTCGCGCGCCGACTGGAAGCGCGCCTCCGGGTCCTTGGCCACCAGCTTGTTCAGCAGTTTCTGGAAACCGTTGAGTTCCTCCGGCAGGCGCGGGATCGGCGCGTACAGGTGCATGTCCATCATTTCGGTCGGGGTGGAGGCGGTGTAGAGGGTGTCCCCGGTCAGCAGCAGGTGCAGGATCACGCCCAAGCTGTAGAGGTCGGAGCGCAGGTCGATCTTGGCGCCGGTGATCTGCTCCGGGCTCATGTAGCGGGGCGTGCCGATGATGTGGCCGACGGCAGTCAGGCCGGCGGTTTCGCCCAGCGATTTGGCGCCGCCGAAGTCGACGATCGCCAGATGGGTTTTGTCGCGGAACATGATGTTGTGCGGCTTCAGGTCGCGGTGCACCACCCCGGCGTCATGGATGGCGCCCAGCGCCCGTGCCACCTGGGCGAAGATCCTCAGCGCCTGCACCGCCGGCAGGCCGCCCGCAACGATGCGCTCGCGCAGGTCGCCGGCGCCGAAATATTCCATCGCCAGGTAGGCGTTGCCGCTGTCGTAGTTGAGATCGAAAATCCGCGTCACATGGGCGCTTTTGATTTTCTGGATCAGGCTGAACTCCTGCATGAAGCGCGAAACCACGCCGGCGTCGCTGGCCAGTTGCGGCAGCAGCACCTTGAGCACCACCTGCAGGTCGTCGCCGACGCGCCGGGCCAGGTAGACACGCGAGGTGCCGCCTTCACCGATCATGTTGTCGATCTGATAGCCGCGGATTTCCGGGAACCCGCGCTGCCTGCGCCTGGCCTCAAGGGTCGCCGCGGGCTGGGTGGCGGTGAGCGCCTCTTCCGCGGAGCGCGCGGCGGGCGCCGCGGCGGCGGCCGGGGCCGGCGGGCTTTGTGCCTGGGCGGCGGCATCGCGGCGGCCTACTATGCCGGTAAGTGCCTCATACAAGCTGCGCGGGGTCAGTTTCAGCCGGGGCACGCATTCGGTCACCCCCAGTTTCACGGCCTCGGCCGCCAAGGCCTTTTCATCGGCGCCACCTACCAGCAGCAAAACGGCGGGCCAGCGCGGGCCCGCCGAGGCGCGGGCGCGGCTAATCCACTCCAGGGTGGCGGCACTGTCGGTCTGTGAGTTGATCAGGAGGACGTCAAAATTCCACTTGAAGCCATCCTTGCCCTCGATCGGCACCCCTTTGGCCGAGGGGCGCCATTCCTTCACCGCCAGGCTTTTCGGCGGGCCGCCACTGGCCGACTTGAGCGCGGCCAGACTCAGGCCCTCGCGCAAATACTCGCGCAAGACGGCACTGAAGTCCGCGTTCTCGTCCACGATCAGGATGCGCATGAGACAATCGGCCCTTGGCGGGCTAAATCCCCTAAATCCCCTCTGCCGCCGATTATAAGGGGCGCTTGCGCAGCGCCCCGTACGTAATTTTGCAATATTTTGTTATTGCCCTGCCATTTGTGGCGGGGCCGCCACCCCATGCTCTGGTTCAAAGCCCTGCACATCATTTTCGTCGTCACCTGGTTCGCCGGCCTGTTCTACCTGCCGCGGCTGTTCGTCTATCACTCGATGGCGACCGATGCCATCAGCATTGAGCGTTTCAAGGTGATGGAGCGCAAGCTGTTCTACGGCATCATGACGCCTTCGGCCGTGCTGGCGGTGCTGTGCGGCCTGGCCCTGTTCATCGGCTATGGCATCGGCCAGAAGGCCGGCTGGATGCACGCCAAGCTTACCCTGGTGCTGATCCTGATCGCCCACCACGTTTACCTGGGCAAGCTGATGCTTGATTTTCGCCATGACCGCAATCGCCATGGCCACAAGTTCTACCGCTGGCTGAATGAGATTCCCGCCGCGCCGGTGCTGTTCCTGGTGGTGATCCTGGTCGTCGTCAAGCCCTTTTAACGTTGGAGCCGCCGTTGTCCAAGATCATCGACTACTACATGAGCCCCTCGTCGCCGTGGACCTACCTCGGCCATGAACGCTTCACCGCGATCGCCCTCGAGGCGGGCGCCACGGTCAATCTCAAGCCGGCCGACTTCAACCGTGTCTTCGCCGCGTCGGGCGGCTTGCCGCTGAAACAGCGTCCGCCGCAGCGCCAGGCCTACCGCATGATGGAGCTGAAGCGCTGGCGCGCGCATTTGAACCAGCCACTCACCCTGGAACCGGCGTTTTTTCCTTTCGATGCCAATCCGGCGGCCCAGTTCATCGTCACTGCCCTGCCCCTGGGCGCCGACACCGCCATGCGGCTGGCCAACGCGGTAATGCGGGGCTGCTGGCTGGAAGAAAAAAACATGGCCGATGGCGATGCGCTGGCGGCGGCGGCGAACGCCTGCGGCCTGGATGGCGCCATGCTGCTGGCACGCTCGCGTACCCCGGAGGCAGCCGCTACCCTGGAACGATTCAACCAGGAAGCGATTGCGGCGCAAGTATTCGGCGCACCCACCTATATCTACAAGGGCGAGATGTTCTGGGGCCAGGACCGCCTGGACTTCCTCGAACGCACCCTGCGGGACTGAACCCTTACCGTGACTGAACAATTTTTCACCCCCTGCCCGCGCGGCCTGGAACAGGTCCTGGCCGATGAGTTGGCAGCACTGGGCATCAAGGACGCGGCCATCACGCCGGGCGGCGTGGCCTTCAGCGGCAGCTTCGAAACCATCTACATCGTCAACCTGCATTCGCGCATCGCCAGCCGCGTACTGTGGCGCGTCGCGCAGGCGCCCTACAAGGTAGAGAAGGACCTCTACACGCTGGCGCATGCCACCGCCTGGGAAAAATATTTCCCGCCCACGCACACCCTGCGCGTCGACGTGGTGGCGACCAGGAGCCCGCTGAAAAGCCTGAAGTTCGCCACCCTCACCATCAAGGACGGCGTTTGCGACCGCTTTCGTGAACGTGACGGCATCCGCCCGTCAATCGCCAAGCTCGGCGCCGATGCGCGCGTGTTCGCCTATCTCGACGCCACCCAGGCGACGCTTTATCTCGACACGTCGGGCGAGGCGCTGTTCAAACGCGGCTACCGCGTGGCTGAAGTGGAAGCACCGATCCGTGAAAATCTCGCCGCCGGGATTCTGCGCCTGATCGGCTGGACTCCGGAAATCCCGCTGTATGACCCGATGTGCGGCAGCGGCACCTTCCTGATCGAAGCCGCGCAGATCGCTCTGGGCATTCCGGCCGGGTCGAACCGCCGCTTCGGCTTCTACAAGTTCAAGCAGTTCGACGCACCGGCCTGGCAGCGCTTGCGCGACATCGCGCGCCAGACGGCGCCGCAATCCCTGCAGGTGCACGGCAGCGATATTTCGCAAGACGCATTGCGCGCCGCGCTGGCCAATTTCACCGCCGGCGGGGTCGACGAGGTGATTCGCATCCGCAGCGGCGACCTGCTGAACATGCCGGCGCCGACGACGGCGCGCGCGCCGTCACCAGGCATCCCCAGCGGCATCATGGTCTGCAACCCGCCGTATGGCGAACGCCTCTCCGATCAGGAGACCATGGCCGCCTTCTACCCGCGGCTGGGCGACACGCTGAAAAAATATTACGCCGGCTGGAACTGCCACTTCATCAGCGCCGATCGCGGCATGGAAAAAGGCCTGCGCCTCAAATCCACCCGCAAGATTCCGCTGATGAACGGCGATCTCGATTGCCGGCTTTACGAGTTCAAGGTGATCGCCGGATCGAACCGGGATTGATCCGGTACCACGTCCCTTACTTCGCCGCCAGCGCCGCCTCGATATCGGCGGCAACGTCCTTCGGTGTGGTGGTCGGCGCATAGCGCTTGATGATGTTGCCGTCCCGGCCGATCAGGAATTTTCCAAAATTCCATTTGATCGCCTCCCAGCCGAGGATGCCGGGCGCACTCTTGGTCAGCCACTTGTAGAGCGGGTGCGCGTTGTCGCCGTTGACGTCGACCTTGTCGAACATCTGGAAAGTGACGCCGTAGTTCTTGGTGCAAAACGCGCCGATTTCTTCCGCGCCGCCCGGTTCCTGGCCGCCGAACTGGTTGCACGGAAAGCCCAGCACTTCCAGCCCCTGGTCGTGATACTTCTTGTGCAGTTCTTCCAGGCCGGTGTATTGCGGCGTCAGCCCGCACTGGCTGGCGGTATTCACCACCAGCGCCACACGGCCCTTGTAGCGGTCCAGCGCGATGTTCTCTTTGCCGCCCAGCGCGGGCGCGGAAAAATCATACAAGGTCGTCATGGTCATGCTCCATCGAAAATCCCGGATGCCAAGTATGCGCGCGACGCGCGCAGGCGTGCAAGTCAGAACTCGGCTGTTTCTCCAGGCTTGAGTGGCACCACCCTGGTCGGACCGTTGCCCAGCGCATCCATGTATTGCTGCGGCGTACCTTTGCCCAGCGGGTTGGCGCCGTAGTGCATGGGAATGGCGTACCTGGGCTTGAGCAGCTCGCGCGTGGCGTAGGCCGCGTCCTTCGGGTCCATGGTGAAGTTGCCGCCGATCGGGATCATGATCAGGTCGGGCTTGTAGTACTCGGCGATCCACTTCATGTCGCTGAAGATGCCGGTGTCGCCCATGTGGTAAATCCTGAAACCGTTTTCCAGTTCGATGATGAAGCCCTCGGGATCGCCGGCCGCGTAGGTGCCTTCCTTGCCCGTCGCATCCTTATATACCAGCACCGACGAGTGCTCGGCGTGCGTCGCCGTCACCTTGATGCCGGGCAGGGGCGTCACGCTGCCGCCCTTGTCGAAGCGCGGCAGTTGCGCCGGCGGCAATATTCCCAGGGTGGCGAGCTGCTGGTTCAGCCCACCCGGCGCGTACATCGGAATGTTGTTCAGCCTGGCCAGCGCCGGCCCGTCGGCGTAATGGTCCGCGTGCGCGTGTGTCACCAGCAACAAGTCGATGTGGCCCAGGTTATCCAGGTTCTTGTACTGCGGCGGGGTCAGCGGATTGTTGATCAGCCAGGGGTCGATGACAATCACCTTGCCGCCCGGCGTGGTGATGCGAAAGGCCGACTGCCCCAGCCACAGGACCTCGGTCTTGCCGCTTTGCGCACATGCCTGCGCGAACAACCCAAAGCCGAGCAGCAGCCCGGTCAGCAATCGAATCGATCTCATTTTTCGCCCTCGCCAGAATAGGCGCGCCATGGCCGGCACGCAGCGGCGCCATTGTGGCCCGCCGCCGCCGGCGAGGGTATGGCCCACCTCGTCTAGCTGCTATGCATGCTCAACATAACGCGCCACAGCCGGGAATTGATATCCCTGGAAACAAAACGGCCGGAGCGAAGCTCCGGCCGTTTGCTTTTTCGTCGCCCTTAAGTCAAAAAATCGTCCGGCTTTGCCGGCGATTTTTTGCAGCTCAGGCCGCCTAAAAGTAGGTTTGTACTTTTAGGCGTTTACACTATGTTCAGGTGCTCGATACCCGAACTCATGTCCTTGGTCTTGGCATCCTTCGAATGCAGCTTGATCATCAGGCGCAGGTCGTTGACCGAGTCAGCATTGCGCAGCGCATCTTCGTAGGAGATGCGGCCCGCTTCGTAGAGATCGAACAGTGCCTGGTCGAAGGTCTGCATGCCGAGCTCGCGCGACTTCTTCATGATCTCCTTGATCTCGTGCACGTCGCCCTTGAAGATCAGGTCGGAGATCAGCGGCGAGTTGAGCATGATCTCGACCGCCGCGGCGCGGCCCTTGCTGTCCTTCAGCGGAATCAGGCGCTGCGACACCAGCGCGCGCAGGTTCAGCGACAAGTCCATCAGCAATTGCGCGCGGCGCTCTTCCGGGAAGAAGTTGATGATCCGGTCCAGGGCCTGGTTGGCGCTGTTGGCGTGCAGCGTGGCCAGGCACAGGTGGCCGGTTTCGGCGAAGGCGATGGCGTGTTCCATGGTTTCGCGCTCGCGGATTTCGCCGATCAGGATGACGTCAGGCGCCTGGCGCAAGGTGTTTTTCAGCGCCGCTTCCCACGACTCGGTGTCGACCCCGACTTCGCGCTGGGTGATCACGCAGTTCTTGTGCGGGTGCACGTATTCGACCGGGTCTTCGATGGTGATGATGTGGCCGTAGGAATTTTCATTCCGGTAGCC
>DATAZV010000490.1:0-1656 GCA_036271855.1 Burkholderiales bacterium | reverse complement strand
TGCGCAAGGCTTCGGCAAACGGCTGCCACAACAAAAACCCGGTCGGATTGTCGGGCTGCGAGAGCGCGCGCCAGAAGGCTTCCAGCGCCTCGCGCGCCAGCTCGTGGGCCTGGGCCTGGCGGCCGGCGATGGCGGCGCAGCCGAAGGCGCTGGCCAGCACCGCGCCGTTCAGCGCACCCGCGCTGGTGCCGCTGATCTGGTCGATGGCGATGCGCCGGCTGGCCAGCAGCGCGTCCAGCACGCCCCAGGTATAGGCGCCCCAGGCGCCGCCGCCCTGCAGGGCCAGGCTGACCGGCTTGCGCAAGGGCACCGGTTGTGAGCGTTCGCGGACAGTAGCATCCATCAATCCATGCTCCTATCGTCTATAACATCAATATATTGTGCATTGCACCATACACCATTTCAAGAGAGTACGACGGTTATATTATGCTGCAACGCACCAGATTGATGCGCAACCTGGTTCAGGCCCGCAGGTGCTCCACCAGTTGCCGTGCATAAGGCGGCAAATCGGTAAAACTGCGCATGCACAGGGTCAACTGGCGTACCGACCAGGGTTCACTCAGGGCGATGCGGCAGATTTGCATGGTCTGGCGGCAACGCAAGGCCGCGCTCTCCGGCATCACCGCCACGCCGAGACCGCGCTCGACCATGCCGGCTACCGCCTCGAAACTGCGCAGGCGCACCCGCACCTTGATCCGCCGGCCCAGACGCGCGGCGTGCCCCGACAGGTATTCCTGCAGGGCCACGCCCTTGGTAAAGCCGATGAAATCGTGGTCCAGCACCTGCGCGAAGCCGACCTTGCGCCGCTTCGACAAGGGGTGCCCGCGCGGCGCCACCAGCACCAGGCGGTCGGCGCGAAACGGAAAGCTTTCCAGGCTGCCGAAATCCACCGAGTCGTTGACGATGCCGATTTCGCCATTGCCCGCCAGCAGCGCGCGCACGATCTCCTGGCTGGTGCCCTCCTCGACGTCGACATCGACCTGCGGATGCAGCGCCATGAAGGCGGAAAGCGCCTGCGGCAGGAATTCCGCCAGGGCCGAGGTGTTGCACAGCAGGCGCACCTGCCCGCGCACCCCGCGTGCATGCTCTCCCAGTTCGGCAACCATGCGCTCCACCTGGGCCGCAATCAGGCGCGCATGCTGGAGCAGCGCGCGGCCGGCGGAGGTCGGCTGCACGCCGCGCCGGCCGCGGATGAACAGCGCCGCGCCGATCGATTCTTCCATCCCCTGCAGGCGCGCGCTGGCCGACGCCAGCGCCAGGTGCGCGCGCGCCGCGCCGCCGGTGATGCTGCCGGCCTCGGCGATGTGGACGAAGAGGCGCAGGTCCGTCAGGTCGAATCGCATCGGACGAAGGTAGCACGGGGAGCCTCAGGCCGGGCCTGAGGCCGGCTGCGCCATTGCCCGATAGGCGCGCGGGCGGCCCCGGCGCCAGACTGGCGGCATGAGTCCTTCCGAACTGTTCTCGAGCCACGGCGCCGCCCTGGGCGCGCTGGTGGCCGCGGTGTTCCTGCTCGCCGGCCTGGTCAAGGGCGTCATCGGGCTGGGCCTGCCGACCCTGTCGATGGCGCTGCTGGCGCTGTGGATGCCGCCGGTCGAGGCGGCGGCGCTGCTGATCGTCCCTTCGCTGGTGACCAACCTCTGGCAGCTGCAGCCGCTG
>DATAZV010000489.1:0-4008 GCA_036271855.1 Burkholderiales bacterium | reverse complement strand
AGCGCCGACCAGGCGCTGTGCCATTTGCCGGTGGTGGTGATGACCACCTCGACCGAAGAAAACGAGATTTACGAGATGTACCGGCTGCGCTGCAATTCGTATGTCACCAAGCCGGTGAATTTCGAGCGCTTTGTGCAGGTGGTCGGCCAGCTTTGCGATTACTGGCTGAACCTGGTCAGCCTGCCGCGCAAGTAAGCGCGGCCGGCCCTAGCGCCCCGCGGCCGTTTCCAGGGCGCGCCAGACCCGCGCCGGCGAATAGGGCAGGCCCAGGCCCTTGACGCCACGGCTGGCCAGGGCGTCGCAGATCGCGTTCACCGCCGAAGGCAGGGCGCCGGCGACGCCCGACTCCCCTGCCCCCTTGACGCCCAGCGGATTGGTGGTCGCCGGCACCGAGTGGTGCAGGACGGTCATCGGCGGAATGTCGGCGGCGCGCGGCATGCGATAGTCCATGAAGGAAGCCGTCAGCAACTGGCCGTTCTCGTCGTAGACGATTTCCTCGCCCAGTACCTGGCCCAGGCCCTGGGCCACGCCGCCGTGGATCTGCCCGGTGACGATGGTGTCGTGCATGATGTTGCCGACGTCGTCCACCGCGGTATATCCCACCACGTCGACCACGCCGGTTTCCGGGTCGATCTCGACTTCGCAGATATGGCAGCCGTTGGGAAAGGTCATGCTGGGGGAAACGAATTTGGAGCGGTTGTCCAGGCCGCCGGCCAGTTCGGCCGGCAAATTGGGCAGCTTGCGCGCCGCCACGGCCAAATCCAGCAGCGAGATTTTCACGTCGGTGCCGGGCACGCGGAACTCGCCCTGGCCGAATTCGATGTCGGCGGCGCCGACTTCCAGCACCTGTTCGGCCAGCTGCTTGCCGCGGCGGATCGCTTCGTCGCAGGCCACAAACAGGGCGCTGCCGGCCATCATCATCGAGCGCGAAGCGACGCTGGGCATGCCCATGGTGGGGATCAGGTCGCTGTCGCCGGTGTGCAGGCGCACCCGGCTCACGTCCACGCCGAGATGGGCGGCAACCACCGGCGGATAAGTGCTCAAAGGCCCCTGCCCCATCGGCTGGGCGCCGACGTAGAGGTCGACAAAGCCGTCATCGGAAAAGCGGATTTCCGCGGTCTCGTCGAGCATGCCGCCGGCCACTTCCAGAAAGCAGCCGATGCCGATGCCACGCAGTTTGCCGGCAGCCTCGGATACGCCCCGGCGCTGGTCAAACCCCGGCCAATCGGCGGCCGTCAGCGCCTTGTCGAGGATCGCCTCGAACTCGCCGCTGTCGTACTTCTGGCCGTTGGCCGCGGCGTAGGGCATGGCGCTTTGCGGCACCATGTTGCGGCGGCGGATGGCCGCGCGGTCCAGGCCCAGTTTGGGCGCGGCCTCGTCCAGCAATCGCTCCACCATGTAGATGGCTTCGGGCCGGCCGGCGCCGCGATAGGGCCCGAGCGGCGCGGCATTGGTGAACATCACCTTGACCTGCACGTGGATCGCCGGAATCGCGTAGACGCTGGACAGGCAGTTTTTTGTGTTCTGGGTGGTGAAGGCGGCGACCACGCCGACGCTGGCGGCGCCGATGCCGTACCAGACGCTGGAGCGGAAGGCGGTGATCTTGCCTTCGCGGTCGAAGGCCATTTCGCCTTCCAGGATGCCGTCGCGGCCGTGGGTGTCGCTCAAAAAGCTTTCCAGGCGGCTGGCGCACCACTTCACGGGCCGCTTGAGTTTTTTCGCCGCCAGCATCAGCGCCGGGTACTCCGAATACACCTGGGTTTTCATCCCGAAGCCGCCGCCGACGTCATAGGTCAGCACCCGGACCTGCTCGGGAGGCACCTTGAACACCTGTTCGACCAGGCCTTTTTTCATCACCCCGACGCCCTGGCTGCACACCGTCAGGGTGTGCCGGCCGCTGCTTTCGTCCCAGGCGGCCAGCGCGGCGCGCGGCTCCATGGTGCAGGGGGCGACCCGGGTGTCGAGCAGCTCGACACGCTCGACGTGGTGGGCGCCGGCGAAGGCGCGCTCGCAGGCGGCGGCGTCGCCGTCCTCCCAGTCGTAGGAGACGTTGCCCGGCGCATGGGGGTAAATCTGCGGCGCGCCGGGGGCGCGGGCGGCGGCGATGGTGGGCGCGGCCGGCAATTCCTCGAAATCGACTTGCACCAATTCGGCGGCGTCTTGCGCGGCATCTTCGGTTTCGGCCACCACCAGGGCCAGCGCCTGGCCGACGTGGACGATGCGTTCGTCCGGAAAGGCGGTGAAGGGCACGGCGGCCATGGTGCTGCCGTTGCGCCCCTTGGGCGCGGGCGCCGGGTAAACGCCGCCCATGCCCGCCTCTTGCGCGTCCTTGCCTGTCAGCACGGCCAGCACGCCCGGGTGCGCCAGCGCCGCGCTGGTATCGATGCCGCGCAGGATCGCATGGCCCACGCTGGCGCGCACGAAGGCGGCATGCGCCTGCCCGGGCAGGGAAACATCGTCGGTAAAGCGCCCTTGGCCGGTGATCAGGGGGCGATCCTCGCTGCGCAGGGTTTCATGCGAACTGCCAAAACGCTGAAGGGACGACATTGCTGGTGCAACTCCACTGGACGAAAAAAAGGCCAAGGCCGGGAGGCCGGATTATTCCATGACTGTCCTGGCGCGGGGGCCTTATCGGCGCCCTGACCCGCACCTCAAGGCCGGGAAATCCAGGGATTGCCCTTGATGTAAAAGCGCAGCAGGCGCCGCGCCCAGTGGCGCGCGTAGTCGACGCCGATGCGCGGGCGGCGGACGATCGTAAAGCGCGGCGGGTCGGGCAAGGCGGCGATGAAAAGGTCGTCGCTCAGGAGGTCGTGGCCGTTAAGGCGGCGGTCGATGTCCATCGCCTTGCACAGCAGGCCCGGGCCCTGGGTGCGGCTCTCGATCCCCTGCAGCGGCTCGACCGCCCGCAGCAACACCGCCGAAGCGGTGCCCTCGGACTCGGTCACCACATTCACGCAGTTGTGGATGCCGTAGATCAGGTAGACGTAGGCATGGCCGGGCGGGCCGAACATCACCCGGGTGCGCTCGGTCAGGCCGCGCGAGGAATGCGCGGCCAGGTCATGGGGGCCGAGATAAGCCTCGACCTCGACGATGCGGCCGACCTGGCGCTGGCCGCCGCGCATGTGGACCAGCACCTTGCCGAGCAACTCCGGCGCCACCACGATCGCCGGCCGGTCATAGAAGCTCCTGGGCAAAGGCTTGAGCCTGGATGGCAAACTGATTATCACAGCCATTTTTTTGAATCTTTACTTGTAATATCGTTTACATTCAAATATATAAACCACAATATTAATGTAATTTATAGAAATACGATGGATGGGGCAATCTATTATTTTGGAGCGCATGTGGATTATCGGCGGCGCCAAACCGCCGGCGCAAGCCTGGCCGCAGACGCCTTACGCCTTGGGTTACCATATACCCGAACCCGCTTGCCTCCGGCGATGCGGCACGTACGTAAATACGCTAATGCCTCCACTTTTGGCGGGATGAAAAAAGCGCTCTCCCCTTTTCCCCTGGCCTGGCTGCTACCGTGGCAACTGGGCTGGCGGGATATCGCCTTCGTGGTGGCGTATGTATTGCTGGACTGGCTCAGTTTCGTCCACCCGCTGTATGGCCTGAACATCACGCCATGGAACCCGGCACCGGCGCTCGGCCTGATTTATTGGCTGCGCCACGGCAAGCGGGCCGCCCTGCCCTGGTTCTTTTCCTTGCTGATCGGCGAAGCCCTGGTGCGCGGCTGGCCGGTGGACATTCCCCTGACCATCGCGCTCTCCTTCTGCCTGACCCTGGGTTACGGGCTGATCGGCGAGTTGCTGCACCGGCGCTTTGTCGATGGTCAGGCGCCGAACAACCGGCCGCAATTGTTCGCCTGGCTGGTGATCGTCGCCCTGGGCACCCTGCTCAACGCCGTGGTCTATGTGTCGCAACTGTATTTTTCCGGCTCGATGCCGCGCGACGCCTGGATGGAGGCGGTGGTGCGCTTCTGGATCGGCGACTGCGTCGGCATCG
>DATAZV010000488.1:0-9718 GCA_036271855.1 Burkholderiales bacterium | reverse complement strand
CGTGAAGCGATTTGCAAAAGCCGTGAATTCAGAGCGCGCCAGCGGGTTTTTGTTCCATGCTTCGTTCCATGGCGCAGCCACCAGGCTGTCCGCGGCCTGCGCCAGTTCGGCCAGCGCGGCCTGCGCCTGCGCCGCCGGATTGGCCAGCCATACCGGATCAATCACCGCCAGCGCATGCGTCAGGCGCACATGTTCGCGCAAGGCCTCGCCCTGCAACAGGCGCGCGACCGCCGCGATATGCCCCTCGCTGCTGCCCTCGATCAGCAGGCGCGTCACGGGTTTGTCACGCAGGCGGCGCAGGAGCGCCGTCAGCCCCGCCGAAAATGGCGTCAGCCCGGTGCAGCACGGGCAGCCGGGCGCTATCGTCTCGATCCACAAGCCCTGTGGAGGCGGCTCACTGTTCCAGCGTTGACCCAGCAGGCCGGCAGGCGCGATGAGCGCCCATTGCGCATCTGCCGGCTGGTGGCGCAGCAAGGCATCGATCACCAGCGTCTTCCCTGGACCACCGAACCCGGCAATCAGGAGGGCGGGCAGGGGGTTGGTCACGCAGGCGTGCCGCGAGGGTAGTCAAAGGCGCGCAGGTTCAAGCCGTCTCGCTGCTGTCGCCGCGCTTGCCGCCGACCGGCAGGCCGAGGGCCTTGAGCTTGCGGTACAGGTGGGTGCGCTCCAGGCCGGTTTTTTCGGCGATGCGCGTCATGCTGCCTTTTTCCTGCGCCATGTGATATTCGAAGTAGGAACGTTCAAAGGCGTCGCGCGCTTCGCGCAGGGGCAGGTCGAGGTTGAGTCCGGCGATGCGTGCTTCCAGCGGCGCGGCCATGGGGACGGCGACGGGAACCGCGACGGCGGTTTCGCTGGCGGCTTTTTGCAGGGGCTTGGCGGCGAGTGCCTTTTTCACCGAGGCCAGCAGCTTGGCCAGCGGGAAGGGCTTTTCGAGAAAGTCCATCGCGCCGATGCGTGTGGCCTCCACTGCCGTGTCGATGGTGGCGTGGCCGGACATCATCAGCACCGGCATGTTGAGCAGGCCGCCGGCGGACCACTCCTTGAGCAGGGAGACGCCGTCGGTGTCGGGCATCCAGATGTCGAGCAGCACCAGGTCGGGCCGCGCCTTCAGGCGTGCGGCCCGCGCCTCGGCGGCGTTTTCCGCCAGCAGCACAGTGTGGCCTTCATCGCCCAGGGTTTCCGAGAGCAGGTCGCGGATTCCCATTTCGTCGTCGACTACCAGTATGTTTGCCATGACCCTGTATTCCTTTTTTTATTATGCCGCGATTTGCGCCGCCGGTCCGGAAGCGGGATGCGCCGTCTCCGGAGTCGATGCGATAAGTGTGATGCCGATCACCGCGCCGCCGCCTGGGGCGTTTTGCAGATCGATGCTGCCGTGGTGGTCGTCGACAATTTTTTTCACGATCGCCAGCCCCAGGCCGGTGCCGCGCGGCTTGGTCGTGACATAGGGTTCGAAAGCGCGGGCGATGATTTTTTGCGCAAAGCCGGGACCGTTGTCGCTGATGGTAAGTAATACGCCGCTGCCCGCCGTTTGGGTGCGCACGGTGACCAGCGGGCCGGCGGTGCCGGCGACGGCGTCCTGCGCATTCTGCAGCAGGTTGTGGATCACCTGGCGCAGTTGCGAAGGGTCGCCCTGCACCCGCGGCAGGCCGTCGGCCAGTTCCACCTTGATCGGCGCCTGCGAATTTTCATAGAGGCCGAGGATTTCCTGCAGCAGCGCCGACAGGTCGACGCTTTGCAGCACCGCCGGCGGGGTGCGGGCGTAGTCGCGGAAGTCGTTGACCATGCGCTTCATCGCGTCGACCTGGCTGATGATCATCTCGGTGCCGCGGGTGAGCACTTCGGCGTCGCTGCCGGTCAGGCGGCCCAGCAATTTCATCTGGATCCGCTCGGCGGATAGCTGAATCGGCGTCAGGGGGTTCTTGATCTCGTGGGCCAGGCGCTGCGCCACCTCGCCCCAGGCGGCGCTGCGCTGCGCGGAGACCAGCTCGCTGATGTCGTCGCACACCACCAGGAAACCCAGGCCGTCGCCCACCCCCAGGCGCGAGCCGCGCACCAGCAGCACGTGGCGGTGCTCGTCGCCCTCGCGCGCCGCCGGCCGGTTGAACTCGATCTGCTGCTGCCATGTTTTATCGCCGTGGCTGGCGAAGGCCTCGGCGACGGCGCGCGCGAACTCGGTCAAGCCGGGCAGTTCGGCGCAGGCCTTCCACTGGTTGGCATGGGCGTCGACGCCGAGGATCGCCTCCGCCCCCTGGTTGGCGGTCGCCAGGCGCATGTTGGCGTCGAACACCAGCACCCCGGCGGTGAGGTTGGCGAGGATGTTTTCCAGGTAGGCCTTGGCCGATTCGAGCTGCGACTGCTGCTGCTCGACGTTGGCGCGGGCGTCGTCGAGCTGGCGCGTCATGCGCGAGAACGATTGCGTCAGCACGCCGAGCTCGTCGCGGCTGCTGATCTCGGCGCGCGGGGTGAAGTCGCCCGCCGCCACCGCCGCGGTGCCCTGGGCGAGCAGGGACAGCGGCGCGGACAGGCGGTCGGAAATGAAAAAGCCGGCCGCGATCGCGCCAAACAGGGCCAATAGCAAGGTGAGGGTCAGGGTGATGGTGAAGATGCGTCTCAGACCGTCGCGGGACAAGGACAGTTCCTGATAGTCCCGATAGCCTTGCTGGACGCTTTCGGCGCTGGTGGTGAGTTGTTCCGGCACGGTTTGCAAAACCTGCAAAAAGCGCGGCTCGGCGCCCAATGCGCGCACCGAGATCGGCGCCACTACGCGCATGCGCAAGCCGCCGCGCTCCTCCGCCTTGCCGGTATCGGGCTTGAAGTCGGGGCGGGTGACGTTCTCCACCCCGGCGTAGCCGCGGCCGAGCGCCGCCTCGTTCATGATCTCCGGCTTGGGCAAATCCGGCACGATGCGCACCAGGCGCGAGCCGCTGGCGGCGATCAGCCGGCCGCTGGTGGTGAACACCGCCGCTTCCTGCAGGCCGGTCTGGTCCATCATGCGGTTGAGCAGGGGGGTGATGGAGGCATCCGGTGTATCGGCCAGATCCAGCGCCATCAGGCGGGTGCGGGTGGCAACGTCCTGCAGCATGGCGTCCAGAGTCGCGCGCGCCAGGTTCAGGCCCGATTCCAGGCTCTTGTCGACCTTGACGTTGAACCAGGATTCGATCGAGCGCGACAGGAACTGCACCGACACCGTGTACACCAGGGTGCCGGGCAGGATCGCCATCAGCGCGAACATGAACACCAGGCGCGCCGTCAGCACGCTGCCGAACTCCTTGGCGCGGTAGCGCTGCGCCAGGCGCACCAGCAGGTAGCCCACCACCAGCAGCATGCCGCCGGCGATCACCGCGTTCAGCGTAATCAGCAGCGAATAGTTCTGCGTGTAGCGCTCGGTGTTGGCCGTCGCCGTGGCCAGCAGGTAGAGCAGCACGCCGGCCAGGGCGAAGGCGCCGACCAGCGCATAGCGAAAGGCGCGGGTCATTTCGCCCCTCCGGCCGCGCCGGTGTGCTCGGGCGCCTTGAAGCTGAATTTTTTCCAGTCCGAATCCACCACCCATTCGCGGTTGGTCAGGGTCTCGACCTGGAACGGCTTGGGCAGGCGGTTCACGTCCAGGCGCAGGCGCACATTGCCGAGGTAGGTTTCACCGGGCCTGAGCTTGCCGCGCTCAACGGCGAACAGCTTGGGCTGCGCCAGCACGCGCAGGGCGTCGGTGAGGGTGGGAAAGCTCAGGTACAGCGAACCCAGGCCGCTGGAGAGGCGGTATTGCCGCGTCAGGGCGTGATAGTCGAGCCGATAGGTCTGGCTAATCTGTGCAACCCGCTCATCCAGCCAATACCAGCGGGCGTGGGTCAACTCGAAATCGAGGATGAAGGACACCGCCACGCCCTTGTTGACCGCCTCTTCCAGGCGCGCCGGCAGTTCGACGTCGAAATCGGCTTCCAGCGCCCAGCCTTCCTCGCGCGGTGCCAGGCGGGCGTCGCGGAATTCGACGCCTTCGGCCTGCACCGCCTGCGCGGGCAGGGTGCACAGCAAGGCCAGCAACAGGCAGGCACTAAGCCTTTTCCAGGAGCGCGTAATAAAAGCCATCGTGCCGCTGGTCCGGCAGCAACTGGCCATTGCGATGGCCCAGGGAGTAGGGAGCAGGAAGGTCTGCGGCAAGGACACGGGCGTTTGCATGGGCGCTCAGGAATGCTTTAATCTGCCGGGCATTTTCTTCGGGAAACACTGAGCATGTGGCATATAGCAATTTACCACCGGGACGCAAGACTTGCCACAGCGCATCCAGCAGCTCGCGCTGGATCGCCACCAACTGGCCGAGATCGCCGGCGCGCTTGAGCCACTTGCCGTCGGGGTGGCGGCGGATGATACCCGATGCGGTGCAAGGCGCGTCGAGCAGCACGCGGTCGAACGGCTTGCCGTCCCACCAATCCCCGGGCCGCGCCGCGTCCGCGGCCTCGCAGCGCGCCGCAAGCCCCAGGCGCGCCAGGTTGTCGCCGACGTTTTGCAGGCGGGCGGCGTCGCGATCCAGCGCCAGCAAATCGCAATCGGCCAGTTCCAGGATGTGCGCGGCCTTGCCGCCGGGCGCGGCGCAGGCGTCGAGCACGCGCATGCCGTCTTGCACATCGAGCAGATGCGCGGCGTATTGCGCGCCCAGGTCCTGCACCGAGACTTCGCCGGCGGCAAAGCCGGGCAGGCGCGCCACCGGCTGTGGCCGTTCCATCCGCAAGGCCTCGGGACCGGTTTGCACCGCGGCGATGCCGGCCTCGGTGAGCGTGGCGCCATAGCGTTCGATACTGGTGCGGCGGCGATTCACCCGCAGGGTCATCGGCGGGCGCTGGTTGCCGCTGGCCATGATGCCCTCGGCCAGGCCCGGTTCCGGGTAGGCCGTGCGCAGGCGCACGATCCACCAGGCGGGATATTGCAGGCGCAGGGCTTCGTCTTCGCCGAGGCTTCCCAGCAGCGCCTCACGTTCGCGCAAAAAGCGCCGCAACACCGCGTTGACCACGCCCTTGAAGGCGCCGCGCCTGATGCCGGCGGCGGCGCTGACAGCCTGGTCGACCACCGCATGGGCGCGCCCGGGATGGCTGATCAGCTCCGACAGCGCGGCGCGCACCAGGCCGTCGAGCGCGGGATTGGGCTTGGCCAGCAGGCGCGCGGTGAGCGCATCGAGCAGGTTGAGGCGGCGGCACGCGGTGTAGGCGATGTCCTGGGCGGCGGCGCGCTCGGCGGCTTGCGTTTCACGCGGCAATTCGCGCAGGGCTTCGTCCAGCGCCTGGCCGTGCGCCACGCGGTCCAGCGCCTGGCCGGCGGCGATCAGCGCGCGGGCAAGATTGGCGGAAGTGGCGGTGCCAGGGTGGGCGGGGGGAGGGCTTGCGGACAAAGGGTGGCGGACAGGTGATTGAAATGCACAAGCGCCGCTGCAACTGCCGGCGCGAGTGGCAATTGTCGCATCCGGCGCCGCGCGGTGCCGCAGCTATTTGCGCGCGCCGCTAGCCGATTTATGGCGTGTTACGCCTGCGCGGGCAAATCGAAACACTGGCCGGCGGCGAGCGGGAAGCTGTTCAGGAACTCCCTTGCGGGCAGGCGCTTGCCGCCGGGCTTTTGCAGCAAGTCGAGTCGCAGCGCGGTGCCGTTGCCGCAGGCGACGACCACGCCGTCGGCGCTTGCCGCGAGTATGGTGCCGGGCGCGGCCGATCCGGACGCGGCAGCGGCGGCGGCGCTCCAGATCTTCAGTGTGGTGGCGCCGATTGCGGCGGTGCTGCCCGGAAAGGGATCAAAGGCGCGGATTTTCCGCGCCAGCTGGCTCGCGGGCAGGCGGAAATCGATCTGCGCTTCAGCCTTTTCGATTTTCGCGGCATAGCTGGCGCCCTCGGCGGCCTGCGGCTGCGGCCTCAGTTCACCAAGACGCGTCAACGCATCGACGATCAGGCGCGCGCCCTGCGCGGCCAGCTTGTCGTGAAGGGTAACCGCGGTGTCCGCATCGGTAATCGGCAACGCCTCGCGCAGCAGCACCGGCCCGGTGTCCAGCCCCGCTTCCATGCGCATGATGCACACGCCGCTTTGCGCATCGCCCGCCTCGATGGCGCGCGCGATCGGCGCGGCACCGCGCCAGCGCGGCAGCAGCGAAGCGTGGATGTTCAGGCAGCCGCGCGGCGCGATGTCGAGCACGGATTGCGGCAGGATCAGGCCGTAGGCGGCAACCACCATCGCATCCATCGGGGTTTCGCGTAGTCGCGCCACTGCTTCAGGATCTTTTTTCAGCGACAGCGGCTGGAACACCTCGATGCCATGATCGAGGGCCACCTGCTTGACCGCGCTCATCTGCAATTGCATGCCGCGCCCGGCGGGCCGGTCTGGCTGCGACAACACCAGCGGCACCGTGAAGCCGTGCGAAAGCAAGGCGCGCAAGGCGACGGCGGCGAACTCCGGGGTGCCGGCAAATACGATCTTCATCGGGGATTCACTTGCCTTAAGGTCCGCCGCCCGCGGAAGCGGTGCCGGCGTGCATTCAGGCGGCTTTTTTCTTGTCTTCTTCGCGCGCTTCTTTTTGCATGCGCGACTTGATCCGGGTCTGCTTCAGGCGCGACAGGTATTCGACAAACACCTTGCCCTTGAGGTGATCCATCTCGTGCTGGATGCACACCGCCAGCAGCTCATGAGCCTCGAGCTGGAAGGTGGCGCCGTTTTCGTCCTCGGCCTGGACCACGATATGTTCGGCGCGCTCCACTTCTTCGTAGATGCCCGGCACCGACAAACAACCCTCTTCGCAGACCTGTACGCCATCGGCCTTGAGGATGCGTGGATTGATCAAAACCAGCAATTGGTCGTGAGTTTCCGAAACATCGATCACAATTACTTGTTTGTGAACGTTCACTTGCGTTGCGGCCAGCCCTACGCCCGGGGCTTCATACATGGTCTGGGCCATATCCCGGACCAGCGCGCGCAGCTGTTCGTCGAATACCTGAACCGGGCCTGCCACTTTATGCAGGCGGGGGTCCGGATAGCGAAGAATGGTTAATAAAGCCATGACAGTTCTCTAAAAGCGTTGCGGCGGCGCGACAATCAATTCCGCCCCAATTGGGAAAATCGCTTGCTAATCAAACCAATTACATGCAGAATTTAATCTGGTTTTGTAGAAAAAATCCAGTGTCATGCTAGAGTTTTATAACAAACTGGCTGACGCTGCGCGAGATCAGTAGCCGGCTTTTCCCACAAACCCTAGGGGGTATATGGGGGATTCGGCTGCAGCTTCAACGCGATGCCTTAAGGAGAGGGCCAATGCGGAAATCCTTATTCTCGATCATTGTAGCCGGGATGTTGGCTGTTACGGCCGCCATTCCCCTGGCTATTGCGCAGTCCGACCCGCCAGTTCAGCTTGCGGCGACCGCGCCTGATCGGTATACCGTGGTCAAGGGCGACACCCTGTGGGGGATCGCCGCGCGTTTCCTCAAAGACCCCTATCGCTGGCCCGACGTCTGGGAGCCGAACAAGGACCGCGTCAAGAATCCGCACTGGATTTACCCCGGCGACGTCCTGGTTCTGGA
Organism: Burkholderiales bacterium; assembly: GCA_036271855.1. Taxonomy (GTDB): domain Bacteria; phylum Pseudomonadota; class Gammaproteobacteria; order Burkholderiales; family JAEUOS01; genus JAQGMJ01. The sequence continues at coordinate 2,177 of DATAZV010000488.1, read as the reverse complement.
CCGCAGCGGCAAATCGCCGCGCATCCGCCTGGCGACCATCAAGGTCGAGCCACGCGTGCGGGTCGACGAACTGGGCCAAGCCATCTCCAGCATTCCTTCCGGCGTGATCGAGCCCTTCCTGTCGCGGCCGCTGGTGGTCGAAGAAGGCGGGCTGGCCAATGCGCCGAAGATCGTCGCCACCCAGGAAGGCCGGGTCTACCTGGCCCGCGGCGACCTCGCCTATGTCACCGGCAACATCGACGACAAGGTGGCGAACTGGAGCGTTTACCGCCCAGGCCAGGCGTTGATCGATCCGGACACCAAGGAAAACCTCGGTTACGAGGCGATTTTCCTGGGCTCCGCCAAACTGGAACGCCGCACCAGCCCGATCACCATGCGGGTGACCGACTCCAAGCTGGAAATCGGTACCGGCGACCGCATCGTGCCGACCAGCCGCGCCGAACTGGTCGACTATCTGCCGCACGCTCCGGCCAAGGAGATGAAGGGCAAGGTAATCTCGATCTACAACGGCACCGCGGTCAGCGAAGCCGGCAGCACGCAGATCATCACCATCTCGCGCGGCGCCCGCGACGGCCTGGAACGCGGCCATGTGCTGGCCCTGTGGAGCTACGGCGCCGTGGTGGCCGACCGTTCCAACATCATGGACCGTACCGCCGCCAAGCAGTTGGTCAGGCTGCCGGACGAGCGCAATGGCCTGGTGTTCATTTTCCGCGTCTTCGACAAGGTCTCCTACGGCCTGGTGATGACCGCCACCGCCCCGGTGAAAATCGGCGACGTCGCGCAAAAGCCCTAAGGGCCAAAGCCGGTAAAATCCAAGGGCGCGGGGTTCCGCGCCCTTTTTTATTCTGCGGCGACTTTGCCGGGATTTTGTCGTTGCCACATCCGCCAGGCGCATGGCCCAAGAAACCGATAACCACGACGATCAAAGCGACGATCACAGCGACGCTACCGACAATGGCGCCGACGAACTTGCCGGGGAGCACGCGCAAGCGGCGCACTGGCTGCGCCTGACCTCGATTCCCGGCCTGGGCGACCAGGCGATCCGCAAGCTGCTTACCGCCTTCGGCCTGCCCGGGCGGATATTCGGCGCCAGCCGCGGCGAATTGCTGCGCGTGGTGGGAGAAAGCCAGGTGGCGCTGCTGGTGGGCGCCAAGGGCGACTCCGCCGTCGAGGCGGCAGTGGAAAAAGGGCTGCAATGGCTGGCCCTGCCGGGCAATCACCTGCTCACCCTGGCCGATGCGGACTACCCGCCCGACCTGCTCAACGTCGCCGACCCGCCGCCGGTGCTCTATCTCAAGGGCCGGCGCGAACTGCTCAACGCCCCCTGTTTTGCCGTGGTCGGCAGCCGCAACGCCACCGCGCAGGGCATCGCCAATGCCGAGAGTTTCTCGCGGGTGTTATCCGAGTCGGGTTATACGATAGTTAGCGGCCAGGCCCTGGGCATCGACACCGCGGCCCATCGCGGCGGCCTGGCCGGGCGGGGCTCGACCATCGCGGTGATCGGTACCGGCGCCGACATCGTCTACCCCGCGCGCAATCGCGAGCTGGCGCATGAAATCGCCGCCCGCGGCCTGCTGGTGACCGAGTTTGCCCTCGGCACGCCCGCCATCTCGAACAATTTCCCGCGCCGCAACCGCATCATCAGCGGCCTGGCGCGCGGCGTATTGGTGGTGGAGGCGGCGCTGCGCAGCGGCTCGCTGATCACCGCGCGCCTGGCCGGCGAGCAGGGGCGCGACGTCTTCGCCATTCCCGGCTCGATCCACTCGCCGCTGTCCAAGGGCTGCCACTCGCTGATCAAGCAGGGTGCCAAACTGGTCGACGACGCGCGCGACATCATCGAGGAACTTGGCCCCGTGCCCGCTGCCCACGCGGCCGATCCGGTGCAGCAGGAGGCCGGCGCGGCCGCCCATGGCGCGCCCCTGCCCGCCGCCCAGGCGCCCTTCCTCGCTGCCCACGCGGCGCTGCTGGAGCACCTGGGCTACGACCCGGTGACCCTGGACCAGCTGGCCGAACGTTCGGGCTTGACCATCGCCGAACTATCGGCGATCCTATTGCAACTGGAACTGGACGGCGCCATCGCCCAGCTCCCGGGCGGCAAAGTGCAACGGATCGGAGGGCGCGGCTGATGTTCGAGGTTCTGGCTTACTTGTTTGACACCTGGTACGACGCCGAATCCT
>DATAZV010000487.1:0-16875 GCA_036271855.1 Burkholderiales bacterium | reverse complement strand
GCGCACAAAGCAGCGCGCGCCGTTGCCGCACTGCTCCACTTCGCCGCCGTCGGCGTTGATGATGCGGTAGCGAAAGTCCGCGTCGGCCGATTGCGCTTTTTCCACCACCAGCATCTGGTCGGCGCCGACGCCGAAATGGCGGTCACCCAGGTAGCGCCACTGCGCTTCGCTGAGATTGATGTCCTGGTGGATGCCGTCGAGCACGACAAAGTCGTTGCCCAGGCCATGCATCTTGGTGAATTTGAGTTTCATAGCGCTTAAGCTTACCGCGCGCGGCGCGGCTACGCGATGACCTCGATCATGCGCAAGCCGGAGAGCAGCATTTCCACTGCCAGCGCCGACAGGATCAGCCCCATCAAACGCTCGAAGGCAGCCACCACCGGCTCGCCGAGGCGGCGCTGCAGGCGGTCGGCCACCGAAAGAATTAGCGCGCTGATGATGGTGGCCAGCGCCAGCGCGCCCAGCCATTCCAGCTTGCGCTCGGGCTGCTGCGCGCCCAGCAGCAGCACGGTGGCCAGGGCCGAGGGGCCGGCGAGCATGGGCACGGCCAGCGGAAAGACCATCGGCTCACCTTCGGGCAGTGCGCCGAAAATGCCGTCGCCCGAGGGAAAGATCATGCGCAGCGCGATCAGGAACAGCACGATGCCGCCGGAAAGCTGTAGCGAGGCGTTCGACAAATGCATCAGTTGCAGGAAACCCTCGCCGCCGAACAGGAAGGCGGCCAGCACCGCGAAGGCGATCACGCATTCGCGGCACAGCACCACGCGCCGGCGCTCCACGGCCACGCGGTCGAGCGCGGCGGCAAAGACAGGAATGCTGCCGAAGGGGTCGAACACCAGCAGCAGCAATACGGTGGCGGAGAAGAAGTTGTATTCCATCGTTTCCCACGGCGGCGCAAAGCCGCGGCGTCAATACAGGGAGGGCTCGCCCGGCGGCCGCGTCTTGAAGCGCTTGTGCAGCCAATGGTACTGCGCCGGCATGGCGCGCGCCTGCTCTTCGATGAAGGCGTTCATGCGCCGGGTGTCGTCCTGCATATCGCCGCTGGGGAAATTGTCCCAGGCCGGATAGAGCCTGGAGGTGTAGCCGTTGTCGCTCATGCGGGTGACGCAGGGCATGACGGCGGCACCGGTGAGTTGCGCCAGGCGCGAAACGGCGGTGACGGTGGCGGCCAGGGTGCCGAAGAAGGGGACGAAAATGGCGTCGCGCGGCCCCAGGTCCATGTCCGGCAGGTAGTAGAAAGGCACGGCGTTTTTCAGTTCGCGCACCGCCTTGCGCACGCCGTCCTGGCGTGACACCAAAATGGCGTCGTTGAAGCGCGAGCGGCCCGCCAACAGCGCGCGGTTGAAATGCGGGTCTTTCTGGTTGGAAAACAGGCTCATCATGTGGCGGTCCATCGACAGCCGCGTGCCGCCGGCTTCCATGCCGGCGAAGTGCGGCGCCAGGATGATCAGCGGCTTGCCCAGGTGCGGCAGCAAGTGCTCCTCGCACTCGACGCGCACGAAATCGCGCAGGCGCGCCTCCGAGCCGTGCCACAGTACCGCGCGATCCAGCACGCTTTGGGCGAAGCAGATGAAGGTGGCGCGCACCAGGGCGTCGCGCGCGGCAGCGTCCAGTTCCGGAAAGCACAGGCGGAAGTTGGTATCGGCCACGCGCCGCCGCGAGCGGCCGACCAGATACAGCAGGCGGCCCAGGCCGGCGCCCAGCGCGCGGATCGCCGGCACTGGCAGGAAGTGGATCAGGTACATCAGCCATAGCACCGGCAGGCTCATGATGCGCGCCTCATGGTGCCGCGGGCGCCGGCGGCTGCGGCACGCCGGGCGGGACCTTGTAGCGGTTGTAGTTCCACAGGTATTGCGTGGGCAGGCGGCGGATCAGGGTTTCGAGTGCGTGGTTGATTTGCGTGGCTGCTTCGGTTTCGTCTTCCGACAGGGTCTGGTTGAAAGGCTCGACCACCAGGCGGTAGCCGGCGCCGCGCGGCAGGCGCTCGGCGTAGGCCAGCAGCACCAGGGCGCGCCCGGCGCGCACCAGGCGGCGCGTCAGGGTAACGGTGAACGCCGGGCGGCCGAAAAACGGCGCCCACACGCCTTCGCCGAAGCGCGGGCTCTGGTCCGGCAAGAGGCCCGCGGCTTCGCCGTTTTTCAGGGCGCGCATCAGGGCGCGCACGCCGCCCAGGTCGGCGGCGGCCAGGCGCATATTGGGGCGGCCGCGCCCGGCCTGGATCAGCGGCGCCAGCACTGCCTGGCGCGGCGGGCGATACAGCACGGTGATGGGCTTGTCCGGTGCAGTGCGGGCCGCATAAGCCTGTGCCGTGATCTCGAAGCAGCCTAGGTGCGGGGTGAGAAAGACGATCGGGCGTCCGGCGGACTGCGCGGCGCTGATGTGCTCCCAGCCGCTGGTCTCGCGCACCAGGCGCTCTACCTGCGCCAGCGGGCGCAGCCAGATGGCGGGAATCTCGGCCATCGCCTTGCCGATTTCGCGCGCGGTGGCGCGGCGCAGGGCCGGGTCGTCATAGCCGGCCTGCGCCATATTGGTGTCGATCTGGCGGCGAAACGAGGCAGCCCAGCGATAGGAAGCCGCACCGATGGCGCCGCCGATGGCATGCAGCCAGGGCAGGGGAAGGCGCGAGACGCAAAGGAACAGGAATTTGAGCAATGGGCTTGAGGAGGGCCGGCCTGAAAGCGGGCTTAAGCAACTAAGGAATGCGGCTAAGGCCGGGCGGGCGAGTCTGTTAAAATCACAAGCTTGACCAACACTTGCCGACCGCACCTGCCATGAGTGATTACCTGTTCACGTCCGAGTCCGTCTCCGAAGGCCACCCGGACAAGGTGTCTGACCAGATTTCGGACGCCATTCTGGACGCGATTTTAGCCCAGGACAAGACTTCCCGCGTTGCCGCCGAAACCCTGTGCAACACCGGCCTGGTGGTGCTGGCGGGCGAGATCACCACCAACGCCAATGTCGATTACATCAAGGTGGCGCGCGAGACGATCAAGCGCATCGGCTACGACAACACCGACTACGGCATCGACTACAAGGGCTGCGCGGTGATGGTCTGCTACGACAAGCAGAGCCCCGACATTTCCCAGGGTGTGACCGAAGGCCAGGGTTTGGACCTTGACCAGGGCGCCGGCGACCAGGGTCTGATGTTCGGCTTCGCCTGCGACGACACCCCCGAGCTGATGCCCCTGCCGATCCACCTGTCGCACCGCCTGGTCGAGCGCCAGAGCCAGGTGCGCCGCGACGGCCGCCTGAACTGGCTGCGCCCGGACGCCAAGTCGCAGGTCACCGTGCGCTACGTCGACGGCAAACCGAAGGAAATCGACACCGTCGTGCTGTCTACCCAGCATTCGCCGGAAATGAAGCACAAGGACATCGAAGAGGCGGTGATCGAACACATCATCAAGCCGATCCTGCCCAAAGAGCTGGTCGGCAAGAACATCCGCTACCTGGTCAACCCCACCGGCCGCTTCGTCACCGGCGGCCCTCAGGGCGACTGCGGCCTCACCGGCCGCAAGATCATCGTCGACACCTACGGCGGCTACGCCCAGCACGGCGGCGGCGCTTTCTCCGGCAAAGATCCGTCGAAAGTCGACCGATCCGCCGCCTACGCCGCCCGCTACGTCGCCAAGAACGTGGTCGCCGCCGGCCTCGCCACCAAGTGCCTGATTCAGGTTTCCTACGCCATCGGCGTGGCCAAGCCCACCTCGGTGTGGGTCACCACCGAAGGCACCGGCAAGATCAGCGACGAAAAGCTGTCGCAACTGGTGCAGGAACACTTCGACCTGCGTCCCAAGGGCATCATCCAGATGCTCGACCTGCTGCGTCCGATCTATGAGAAGACCGCTGCGTACGGGCACTTCGGGCGTGAAGAGCCGGAGTTCTCCTGGGAAAAAACGGACAAGGCAGCCGCGCTGCGCGCGGCTGCTGGCCTGTGAAGGCCGGGCGAGGCGTAGCCGAGTCTTTTCCGTTTTTCAGCGTAGGCTAACTTCGCGAAGCGAAGTTAAGTTGCGTAGCGACGGCCGGAGCTAAAAGACTGACAAGGCTGCTGCGCTGCGGGCTGCTGCTGGTTTGTAATCCGGCGTCATGCGCTAAAACAAACAGCCGGCATAGCCGGCTGTTTGCATTTCAGGCCCTAAACGGCAGCACGCCACCTCCGCCTTGACTTGATGGCCGTCTGCGACCATCGCATCAGCGGCGCTATCACCGCCAGCCCCGCCCCCGCAGCCAACAAATGTTTGAGCGCGTGCCCCGCCACAACGTGCCCGCTCCACGCATAAATCTCGTAGTCATACATCTCGCACAATTTCGCTGCCGCATACAGCGCCAGCAGCCATCCCCAGTTCGGCCCGCTACCCTCGCGCCAGAACAGCGCCGCCAGCAACAGCAGCAACATGCCGCCGAACTGCACTACTGCATAGGGTGCGACGTTGCCGGTGGCCTGCCACCACAGCACCGAGGCCGGCCCCGCCGCGAGCGCCAGCGCGCCCAGGCACCAGCCGGCGCGCGCGCTCACCTTGTCCGCGGCCAAGAGGCCCAAGGTGCCGGCGTAGGCCAGCACCAGGCCCATGCGGTCCAGCACCAGGTTACCGCCGGTGGGTGCGGCGTGATACCAGGCGGAGCAGGCGGCGGTAACGATCAGGCCGGCAAAAAACAGCATGAGATTGGCGGTGAAGGCCGTGCCGGTAGTTTTCAACCGGCGTAGCACCAGCAAGCCGAGGCCGGCCATACCCGCCAGCGCGATGGGCAGATTGGACAGCACGTTTTGTGCGTTCGGAATACCCAGCCACGCGCGCCCATCGACAAACTGGTGAAAGCTTTCGTCCTGCGGCGTGTGGGGCAGGGCCCAGGCGGTGAGCGCCAGTAGCGCAACAAGGCTGGCGAGCATGCGCTCGCGTTGGCTGAACTTCATGGCAGGTGCTCCAGAAATTTGCATCCGAACCACACTACGCGGGCGCGACCCGTGGCCCAAGCGCCGCCTCGCAAGGCGTAGGCGCTGCCACTAGCGGTAGCGCCTGGCGCTACCCGGAACGCCAGGCAGCCAGCGCCGAATCAGGTAAAATGCCGGCTCTTCGAGGAGCGTTGCAGCGGCCCCGTCCACTTCAGGTGAATGGCGCGTCGTCAGGCTCGAAGCTTCCGGCCTCCCCGGCCGGATATTTTCAACTGCGCTCGCCCACTTCTTTTTCTGAATTGAAAGGAGGGCGCGAGATGAGCGCCGTACTCAAGACCCCGACCGCTGGAACCGATTACCTCGTTGCCGACATGAAGCTGGCCGACTGGGGCCGCAAAGAGATCAAGATCGCCGAGACCGAGATGCCCGGCCTGATGGCGATCCGCGAAGAATTCGCCAAGGCGCAGCCGCTCAAGGGCGCGCGCATCACCGGCTCGCTGCACATGACCATCCAGACGGCCGTGCTGATCGAGACCCTGGTCGCCCTCGGCGCGCAAGTGCGCTGGGCCTCGTGCAACATCTTCTCCACGCAAGACCATGCCGCCGCGGCCATCGCCGCCGGCGGCACGCCGGTGTTCGCCTACAAGGGCGAAACCCTGGACGAGTACTGGGATTACACCCACCGTATTTTCGAATGGAAAGACGGCGGCTATTCCAACATGATCCTCGACGACGGTGGCGATGCCACCCTGCTGCTGCACCTGGGCACTCGCGCCGAAAAGGACGCCTCGCTGATCAGCAAGCCGGGCAGCGAAGAGGAAGTCTGCCTGTTCAACGCGATCAAGAAAAAGCTGGCTGAATCGCCCAACTGGTACTCCACCCGCCTGAAGGAAATCAAGGGCGTGACGGAAGAGACGACCACGGGCGTGCACCGGCTCTACCAGATGATGGAGAAGGGCAAGCTGCTGGTTCCGGCCATCAACGTCAACGATTCCGTGACGAAGAGCAAGTTCGACAATCTCTACGGCTGCCGCGAATCCCTGGTCGACGGCATCAAGCGCGCCACCGACGTGATGATCGCCGGCAAGGTCGCGCTGATCGCCGGCTACGGCGACGTGGGCAAGGGCTCCGCCCAGGCAATGCGCGCATTGTCCGCGCAGGTGTGGGTCACCGAAGTCGACCCGATCTGCGCTCTGCAGGCCGCGATGGAAGGCTACCGCGTGGTGACCATGGACTATGCCGCCGACAAGGCCGACATTTTCGTCACCTGCACCGGCAACTTCCACGTCATCACCCATGATCACATGGCGAAGATGAAGGACCAGGCGATCGTCTGCAACATCGGCCACTTCGACAACGAGATCGACATCGCCTCGGTCGAGAAGTACGAGTGGGAAGAGATCAAGCCGCAGGTCGACCACGTGATCTTCCCCGACGGCAAGCGCATCATCATCCTGGCCAAGGGCCGCCTGGTGAACCTGGGCTGCGGCACGGGGCACCCGAGCTACGTGATGTCCTCTTCGTTTGCGAACCAGACCATCGCGCAGATCGAGTTGTTCTGCAACCCGGGCAAGTACCCGGTCGGCGTATATGTGCTGCCCAAGCATCTGGACGAGAAGGTGGCGCGCCTGCAACTGAAGAAGCTCAACGCGGTGCTCACCGAGCTGACCGACGTACAAGCGGGTTATATCGGCGTTTCGAAGCAAGGGCCGTACAAGGCAGATCACTACCGGTATTGAGTCGAAAAAAGTACACCCCTACTTTTTTCGAGGCTAGCTAGAATCAAAATCGCTGGCAAAGCCAGACGATTTTGATGTGGAAAAGGCGAGGGAGGGCGCGCCTTCGGGCGCAGCCCTTGAAACCGAAAATCAGAGGGAGTCTCGCATGCGCTGGTTGCTGATGTGGATCTTCAACGCCATGGCCCTGATCGCGGTGGCGTACCTGTTGCCGGGCATCAAGGTGGATGGTTTCACCGGGGCGCTGGTGGCGGCGCTGGTGCTGGGCCTGGTCAATACGCTGATCCGGCCTGTGCTGCTCTTGCTGACCCTGCCGATCACCGTGCTGACCCTGGGCCTGTTCATCCTGGTGATCAACGGCATCCTGTTCTGGTTTGTCGGTTCGGTGCTCAAGGGCTTTGTGGTGGCTGATTTCTGGTACGGCATGCTGGGGGCGATCCTCTACAGTATCTTTTCCTGGGCCATGTCCTCCCTGTTGCCGAACAAAAAATCCGAATCATGACCGACCGCGATTTCAGTTTCGAATTCTTTCCCACCAAGACGCCCGAGGGCGCGCAAAAGCTGCTGGCGGTGCGCCGCCAGCTGGAGCAGCTGAAGCCGCGTTTTTTCTCCGTCACTTTCGGTGCCGGCGGCTCGACACGGGACGGCACCCTGTCGACGGTGCTGGAAATCCAGAAGGACGGCTTCGAGGCCGCGCCGCACCTCACCTGCATCGGCAGCACGCGCGCGAGCATCGATGCCATCCTGGCTGAGTACAAGAGCCACGGTATCCGCCACCTGGTGGCGCTGCGCGGTGACATTCCTTCCGGCACCCTGGAGTTCGGCGACTTCCGCTACGCCAGCGAGCTGATCGAATATATTCGCGCCACCACCGGCGACTGGTTCCATATCGAGTGTGCCTGCTACCCCGAGATGCACCCGCAGGCCAAATCGCCGCAGGACGACCTGCTCGCCTTCAAGCGCAAGGTCGACGCCGGCGCCAACGCCGCCATCACCCAGTACTTTTACAACGCCGACGCCTACTTCCGCTTTCTCGACGAATGCGAGGCGCTGAAAATCGAGGTGCCCATCGTCCCCGGGGTGATGCCGATCGCCAGCTTCACCCAGCTGGCGCGTTTTTCGGATGCCTGCGGCGCCGAAATTCCACGCTGGATGCGCCTGAAGCTGCAATCCTTCGGCGACGACCGCGCCTCGATCCGTTCTTTTGGATTGGACGTTGTGACCGCCCTGTGCGACCGCATGCTGTCGCAAGGCGCGCCCGGCCTGCACTTCTACACTCTGAACATGGCGGGGCTGTCCACCACCATCTGGCAGCGCCTGGGCCTGTCGTAGGCTCGTAGCCCGGCGCGTTCGCGCGGGCCAGCAAGGTCTAGGGCTTGGCCGGCTGCAATTCGTAACTGAGGTTCAAGTCGCGCTGCGCGTTACGGTCGTCCTGGTACAGCGGCTGCGGCGCGGCAGCCGCCATCGCACCCCGCGGCGCAGCAGCCTTGGCCACCACCGGCGCGGCCTGCGCCGGCACCGTGCGCGGCGGCCAATAGCGCGGCACCACGTAAAGCGCGGCGGCGGTCACCGCAAAGGCGGCGCCCGCGGCGAACATGCCCAGGCGCGCCTTGCGGCCGGGGCCTTTGCCCAGACCCAGGCGCGCGGCCTCCTCTTCGGCCTCGCGCATCTTCGCCTTGGTCGCCTTGATTTCGGCCAGGGTGCGGATGCGCTCATTCTCCAGTTGCATGTTCTGCTGCTGTACGCCGCGCAGGCGTTCGCGCGCGCTGTCGTGCGCCGCCCGGGCCTCGTCGGCCTGCTGGCCCAGGCGCCCGGCCTCGGCCAGCGCCTGCGCGGTATCGGTCTGCTTTTGCTCCAGCTTTTCGATCGCCGCGTGGCGCTGCGCCTCGGCGTTGTCGTGCTCATCCTGCGCCTGCTGCGAGCGCGCCTGCACCTGCGCCAATCCGGCCCGCAATTCGTCCAGCGCCGCCTGTGCGCTGTCGCGCTGGTGCTGCAACTGCCGGGTCTGCTCCAGCAGGCCGTCCTGCTCCTCGGCCAGCGCTTCCTGTGCCGCGCGCGCATCGAACACGCGTTGCTCGTCTTCCGCCGTCTGGCGGGCCGCCTGCTCCCGCATTTCGGCCTGCGCGTGTTCCTGCCGCAGGCGTAGCGCCTGGGTCTCCTCGTCGAGCGCTGCCTGGCTCAGGCGCAAGCCGTCCAGCACGGCGGCACTGCGCTCGGCGTCGGCGCGCAACGCCGCTTCGGCCAGGCGCGCGGCGGCGGCCTGCTCGTGACCCTGATGAAACGACGTGAGATCAAGGGGCTCGGCTTGCGCCTGTTGCGCCGGCTCGGCAGCCAGGAAGCCCAGCGGTTCCGCCGCCGCCGATTCGGCAGCCAGTTGCGCCTCTTGCGCACGCAGGTCGGCGTTGTGCGCCCGCGCTTCGTCGAGCTGCCCTTGCAACTGCGCCTCTTGCGTGCGCAGGGCATCCAGCTCCGCCTGATGGGCGGCCTGGGCGGCGGTTTGGTGATTCAGGCGTTCCAGCATGCCGGCGGCGGCGGCACGCGCCGTTTCGACTTCCTGCTGCAGCCTTGCATGCGCCGCCTGCTCGCCTTCCAGGCTCTGTGCCGCGGCGGCGCCGACCTGCTGCGCCGCCAGCAATTCGGCGCCGGCCTGCTCCGCTCCCAGGCGCGCGTCCGCCGCCTGTTGTTCCAGCGTTTCCTGTTGCGCCTGCAGCGCCGCCAGGTCCGCCAGGTCCGCCTGCGTCTGCTGCAGCCGGGCCTGCGCGCGCTGCTCCTGCTGTTCGTGCTCTTCTTGCAGAGCTGCGCCGGACTCCGTTGCACGCGTGCGCAGGCTTGCCAGTTCGGCCTCGGCGCTTTCGACGCGGGCGCGCAAGGCCAGTTCTTCGGCGGCGCTGGCGCCCAGGCGCTGGCTGAGTTCGACCAGCGCGGCTTCGCCGGATTCCTGGCGCGACTGGATTTCCAGCAGCTCGGCCTGTGCCCGCGCCGCCCCCAGGCGCGCCTCGGCGACCTCCTGTTCAATGGCGTGGCGTTGCGCCTGCAGCGCCGGCAATTCGGCACGCGCCTGCTCTTGCCCGGCCAGTTCAATTTCCCGTTCGCGCTGCAAGGCCGCCAGGGCATCGGCGGAGCGCGCCTGCAGTTCCGCCAGCCCGGCCCGCGCCTGCTCGAGCACGCTGCGCGCCGCCAGTTCCTCGCCGGCGATGGCGCCCAAGCCACTGTCGCGCGCGGCCTGCGCCGCGGCCAGCCCGGCTTCGGCCTCGCGCACCGCTTCCTGCGCCAGCCCCTCGTCGCGCCGCAGGTCGGTGGCACGTGCGCGTGCGGTGGCCAGGCCGTGGCTGGAGGCGGCGATCGCCTGGTTCAGGCTGCCCAGGGCTTCTTCGAGCTCGGCGTGCTTTTGCTCCAGGCGCGCGCGCTCGGCGCGCAGCGGCTCCAGGTTGGGCACCGGCTCGGCCCGCGCCTGCGCCACCACGTGGGCCATCTGGGCGCGCGCTTCTGCCAGTTGCGCGCGCTGCGCCGCGTAGGCCAGGCGCGCATCGCGCAGGTCGGACTCGAGGGCCACGCGCTCGCTGCGCGACAACTGCAGCAGGGTGTCGTGGTGCTCGCGCGCCTCGCGCTCGCGCTCGGCGGCGCGCTCCAGCTTTTCGGCGCTTTGCTGCTCGCCCTGCCAGTGTTCCAGGGCCGCCTGCGCCGCCGCCTGCGCCGCCAGCAGGCGCTCGCGCCACTGGTCACGATGCGCGCGGGCCTGGCGCAACTCCTCGGCCAGCGGCGTCAGCACCGCCTGCTCTTCGCTCAGCGCGGCGCGCAATTCGGCGGAAGCTGCCAGCACGCCGGCGTGGCGCAGGCGCTCGGCGCTGGCCAGGTTCTCGCTTTGCAGGCGTTCGGCGCGCGCCTCCTGCAGGATCTCGCGCTGGCGCCGCGCCGAATCGCGCAGGCTGCGCAGGGCCGTGTGGGCGTCGCGCAGGGTCACTTCCTCGTGGCTGCACTCGGCGCGCAGTTCGGCAAACTGCGCGCGCACGGCATCGCGCTGTGTCTGCAACTCGGCCTGCTGGGTGCGCTCGGCGGCCATTTCGGCTTCCATCCCCAGCCGGCCGGCGCGCGCTTCCTGGGTCTCGGCGGCCAGGCGCGCCTGCGTCGATCGCTCCAGCGCAGCCTGCTCCTCCGCTTCCTGCCGCTGCCGGCGCAGGGCTTCCAGGCGGGCGCTTTCCGCCGCATGCGCCTCGGCCTGCTCGCGGGTCTGCACCACCAGTTCGGCGATGCGCCCGGCGACGGCGCTGAGCTGGGCTTCGCGCTGCTTGCGCGCGGCTTCGATCAGTTCGCGGCGCGACTGCAGCTCGGTGATCGCCCGTTTGGTGGCGGCCAGGGCGTTCTCATGTTCCTCTTTGGCGCGCAGGGCGGCCAGGCCGTCGTTGCGCGCGGCTTCGGCCTCGCGTGCCGCCGCTTCGGCGCGCGCGCGTTCGGCGGCCATGGTCTGTTCGAGTTCGGCGCGGCGCGCGCGCGCGCGGTCCAGGTCGGCCTGGGCGGCGGCGGCGGCGTCGCTCTCGCGCTTGACGTCGGCCCCGAGGGAAGTGACATGCGACAGCAGCTCGGCCAGGTCCTGCTTGTATTGCTCGGCGCGGCGGCGCTGCTGCACCAGTTCGTTCCCGGTCTGCTGCTCCAGCGTGCGCAGTTGCGCCAATTCGGCGGTGGCCGCCTGCGTGGCGCCGGCGGCAGCGGCCCGGTGCGCTTCATGTACCCGCCGCTCGGCCGAGATGCTGCTTTCGAACTGGCTGGCCTGGGTGCGCTGCGCAATCAGCGCGCGCTCCAGCGCGGCCGCCTCGGTGCGCACCCGCGTCAGCTCGCTCTCGCCGGTGCGCAGCGCCACCTTCTCGCTTTTCAGGTCTGTTTCCAGCGCCGCCGCGCGCGACAGGGTCTCGGCCAATTCCTGTTTCAGGCGCTCGGCGCGCGCGCTTTGCGCTGCCAGCTCGGTATCGGCACGGGAGACGATCTCGCGCTGCTTTTGCAGCGCTTGTCCGGCATTGGCGGCGGCGGCGTTGGCCGCGGCCAGTTCCTCCTCGCGGCGGCGCCGCGCATCGGTGGCGCCGCGCAGCGCCTGTTCGGCGGCGGTGTTCTCGGGCGCCAGGCTGCGCTCGGCCTCGGCGCGGCGTGCCCGCGTCTGCGCCAGCTCCCGCTCGATGCCGGCAATCGCCGCGCTTTCGCGTTTCAGGTCTTCGGTGTAGGAGCCGACCAGCGAAAGCGCGCTCGCCAGGTTCTGCTTCAGTTGCTCGGACTCGCGGCGCCGGGCGTTCAGCTGCTCCTGCCCATGGGTGCTGGCGGCGAGCATTTTCGCCGATTCCTCCTCGGCGGCCTGCATCTGCCGGGTGGCCGCCTCGGCCTCGCGTTGCGCGTGGGACTGGCGCGCCGCCGCCGAGCGCTGCTGGGCGTCGAGCTCGACGCGCTGGGTGCGGGCGGCGTCGAGCTGCAGTTCCAGTTCCCTGTGTTGATCGACTTCGCGTTTGAGTTCGTCGGCGATCATGCGCCGCGCCTCGGTGACCTTCTCCACCTCGGCTTCGACCCGGGCCAGGGCCTGGGCCTCGCGCTGTGAGCGCTGTTCGGCCGCCAGGCGGCCGCGGATCGCGATTTCCAGCTTGCGCGAGGCGTCCAGCGCGCGCTCGCGCTCGGTATCGGCCTGGTCCAGGGCCCGGCGGCTGTCCTCGCCCGCCGGTGCGATCTCCCTGGCGGCGCCGTCTTCCGGCTGGAAGTTCGCCGCCAGCACCTGCATGGTCTGGGTCAGTCCCAGCGCGGGCCGTGCCTGTGTTGTCTGGTTGGCCACCGCGGCGGTGGCGGCGCGCAGGTTGTCCAGGTCGGTCTGCGCCTGTGCCAGGGCGATGCGTGCCTGCACCAGTTTTTCCTGCGCGGCTTTCGCCTGGCCCTCGGCATCACTGGCCTGCGCTTTCAATTGCAGGCTGCGCACGCGGGCGCTGTCGAGGCCGCCTTCGGCTTCCTCGATGGTGCGCGTCAGGGCATCGCGCTCGGCCACCAGGTTGTCGCGGCGTGCGCGCAACTGCCCGATCTCGCCCTTCAGGCCGGCAACCTGGCCCTCCGCCGGCGGACCGGCGGCCAGGCTGGCGGCACCACGGTCGAGCTCGCCATCGGCGACGGCGATGGTGTTCAAGGTATCGCTCAGCTGGATGCGGATATGCTCCAGCACCTGTTCGGCCTGGCGCGCCTCTTCCTCCAAGCCCTGTTGCTCGGCCAGCGCCTTTTCAGCGCGCTGGCGCGCCACCTCCTTGGCGCGGCGCGACTGCGATTCGGCGAGGATCGCCAGGCGCAGCTCTTCCTGGTGCGCCTTGGCAAGGTTGATCGCCTCGGAACGCTTGACCATGGTCCGCTGGGAGAATTCCAGCGCCTGCCGCTTCAGCTCCTCGGAAAGCTCCGCGCGCGACTGGGTGGTGGTGGAGGTTGCGTTTTCCACGGACATGGTGCTGAATATTTACACAGAGGCCGCGGCTTGTCGCGTGCCGCGTGAGATGATTTGCGCGCACGCAACAAAGTGCCGTGACAATGTCATTTTGCATCGCGCAAAATCGACCCTGCCGGATGCCGCCAAGTCTCCCAGGAACGTTTCCGCGCGGCAACGCTCTAACTTTGCATAGAGGTCGCCACTGACTGCCGGCCGACCGCCCGGAAAGACCGCGATAGTATCGAGACAAAGTCTGCCCAGCCTCATGACCCTCCCCTTTTCTCCGTGCGCGCGCGCCGCGCTACGCCTGGCTCCCCTTGCCCTGCTGCTGGCGGCCTGTGCGCAAAAAGCGCCGACCCCTGAAGCGCAGCCGCCGCTGATCACCATTGCACCCCCGGTGGCCGCGGTCCCCGCGCCTGCCTCCACCGCCAGCAACCTGAGCGGCTACAAGCTCGAGGTGGCCAAGCGGGTGTACGAGACCAATGCCGACCATGTGTTCACCGGCAAGCCGCCGCCGTTGCTGCGTTCGATCGTCGTGCTCAGCGTCGTGGTCGATGAAAAAGGCGACGTCCTGGGCACGCGGATTTTCCGCGACAACGGTGATGCCGAAACCCGCGCTGCGGCGCTGGCCAGCCTGCGCCGCGCCATGCCGCTGCCGCGCCCGACCCGCGCCGTGCTGCGCCGCGGCCAGGTCGAGTATCTCGAATCCTGGCTGTTCCGCCGCGACGGCAAATTCCAGATGCGTACCCTGGCCGAAATCCAGGCCAGCGAATAAGCCAAAGCTGCGGGCGGCCGCCCGCAGTCAGTCACGGTCAGGCGCGGACCACGAACTGGACGGTTTCCTCGGCCGACTCGGTGGCGCTGTGGCCGAACAGGATCATGCCGGTGCCGCGCAGCATCACTTCCTCCCGGTGCAGTTCCATTTCCGCTTCACCGGCAACGGTGACGAAGGTGCCGTTGGTGCTCTGGTCGATCAGGTAATAGCGGTCGCGTCGCTTTTCGACCCGCGCGTGGTTGCGCGAGGCCTTCAGGTCGCCGATGACGAAGGTGTTGTCTACGCCGCGGCCGAAGGTGGCGGCCGGCAGGCTGCCTGACAGCACAACCTCGTGGCCATTGTGGGTCAGCGCCAGTTCGGCATTTTTCGCCGGCTGGCTGGAATGCAGCGAATCGACCGTCATGGTGAGGTCGTCGTCGGATTGCCAGATCACCTCGCACACCGGCATGTCTTCCTTGCCCTTGACCGCGACGGTGGCGATCGGGCGCACCGAGGCGCGCATGCCGGCCGGCAACTGGTCGGCGGTGGCGCGGCTGGTCATGATCTGCAGGCCCTTGGCGACGCCGGCCATGCGCGCGGCGACGTTCACCGTATCGCCGAAGACGTCGCCCTTTTCCTCGATCACCGCGCCGAAGTGAAAGCCGACCCGGACCAGGCGCTTGACGCCGTCGACGATCGGCAGGGCGTTGACCCTGGTCTGCATGTCGCAGGCGGCGAGCATGCCGCGTTCCGGGTCGCGGAATACACACATGATTTCGTCGCCGATGGTCTTCACCACCCGGCCCTGGAAGCGCGCGGTGGCCGCGCGCAGTTCGGACAGGGTCTCGTCGATCAACTGCTTGGCGCGGGTGTCGCCGAGGATGTCGTAGAGCTTGGTGGAACCGGCGATGTCGGCGAACAGGACGGCGGCGACCATCGCCGGCTTGTCGTGTATCGACAAGTCCAGCGTGGTGTCCTGGTTCGACATCGGCGTCCTTACCTGTTTCGTTCCGGGTTTGTCGTGACTTAAGCCGCGGCGCGCAGCTTGGCCTGGGCGGCCGAAGCGTGCATCGAGGCGTAAGCGGAGTGGGCAGCGGCTTCGGCCTCGCCCACCTTGACCGGCTGACCCATGTCGGCCAGCACCGAGCCCAGTGCGGAGAGGCAGAGCATGACGTTTTCCGGCTTTGACGAATACCCCATCATGCCGATGCGCCAGATCTTGCCGGCCAGTGGGCCGAGACCCGCACCGATTTCGATGTTGAATTCGTTCAGCAGGGTCTTGCGCACTTCGGCTTCGCGTGCCTGGATCGACTCGGGGATCATCACCGCGTTCATCTGCGGCAGGCGGTATTGCTCTTTCACCAGGAACTTCAGGCCCATCGCTTCCAGGCCGGCCTTTAGCGCCAGGTGGTGGCGCATGTGGCGCGCCCAGGAATTCTCCAGGCCTTCTTCCTTCAGCAGCAGCAGCGATTCATGCAGCGCGAACAGGCTGTTGATCGGCGCGGTGTGGTGATAGGTGCGGGTGGTCTCGCCCCAGTAGCCGAGCACCAGGTTCAGGTCCATGAACCAGCTTTGCACGCGGTTCTTGTCCTTGCGCAGCTTGACTTTCTCGATCACGCGGTCGCTGTAGGACACCGGCGACAGGCCGGGCACGCAGGACAGGCATTTTTGCGAGCCGGAGTAGACGGCGTCGAGTTCCCATTCGTCGGTCTTCACCGGGGTGCCGGCCAGGGAGGTGACGGCGTCGCAGATCACCAGCGCGCCGTACTTGTGGGCGATGGCGGTGAGGGTCTTGGCGTCCGACTGCGCGCCGGTGGAGGTCTCGGCGTGGATGAAGGAGACGATCTTGGTGTCCGGATTCTTTTTCAGCGCATCTTCCAGCTTTTGCGGGTCACAGGGCTCGCCCCACGCATCTTCGGTCACCACCGCGATGCCGCCGACGCGCTCGACGTTTTCGATCATGCGGCCGCCGAAGACGCCGTTGCGCATCACGACTGCTTTTTCACCGGGCTCGATCATGTTGACGAAGCACGACTCCATGCCTACCGAGCCGGGGCCGGAAAGCGGGAAGGTGAGCTGGTTGTTGGTCTGGTAAGCGTAGCGCAAGAGCTGTTTCAGCTCATCCATCATGTCGACGAAAATCGGGTCGAGGTAGCCGATGGCGGGCAGGGACGAGGCGGCCAGCACGCGCGGGTTGATCTCGGAAGGGCCGGGACCCAGCAGGGTGCGCTGCGGCGGATGGAAGGACGAGATTTTTTTCTGCGGTGCGTAAGCGATGGTCATGATCGATCCTGTCAACTAACTAACTGATTCTGATAAGAAATCTGCCCAATAGCCGGCGCATGGAGAATCCGCATGGCGCCAAGCGGAGCCCGCTTGCCCTGTTGGTCGGGCACCCTGAGGAACGGGCTGTAAGCGGCAGGCAACAAAAAGACCGCTGAAAACAGCGGTTTAGCGCGTCATGATAACAAATTGCACCGTATCGCGCGACTATTGACGGGCTCAACGCCGCGATAAGCCCATTGCCAACCACTTTACGACATGGGCGATGCAAAAAAGCAACAAGGGATACATCCCGCAAGGCGACATACCGTTCGTCGGCGACCCTTGCAACTTTTGTACGAAAGCGTATTCTAATTAAGTGGATGATTAATTAGAGGTGTGGTTGAAGCCTGCAAAAAGAGGCTCGCCGCTCTGAGACCAAGGACATAAAGCAGTTCGAATTACTGAAATCGGCGGCCGGCAGCGAGGCCCCGCAATGTCAAAAAACAAAAACACCTTCTTTTGCCGCGGCGATGCCCGGCTCCCCCCGACACTCCGCGCCTTCCGGCGTGCCGCAAGCCGCCGGCTTTGCATGAGTGGCCACCCCGCGCGCCGCGCCAGGCGTACCCATGCCTACCGCGATTCGCAGGTGATTTTCTTCGGTCACGATCTGCCCAGCGAATTCCTGGGACGACGGCGCTGATCTCCCGCCCTGTGCCGCGCGGCATCCGCCGCGCCTGTGCATAGCGCAAGCCACGAATTGACCTGATGTTTGCCTAGTCCGCCTGTGCAGCGGGCGGGT
>DATAZV010000486.1:0-15686 GCA_036271855.1 Burkholderiales bacterium | reverse complement strand
CCATACGCCGACGGTGTAGCGGGAGGAGAAACCCAGCGCCCAGTTGTCGCGCATGTCCTTGCTGGTGCCGGTTTTCACCGCGCTCCAGGCGCGCGTCTGCAGCGGGCTGGCAAAGCCAAAGGCCAGCGCACGCGCGCTGTTGTCGGACATCATGTCGCCGACGATGAAGGCTGCCGCGGCGCTCACCACGCGTTGCGGCGACGGCAATTTGGCGTGCGAATCAACTGGCACCGTACGCGGCGCGCTCACCAGTCCACCGTTGGCCAGCGCGCGGTAGGCATTGGTGAGTTCGAGCAAGGTGACTTCGGCGCTGCCCAGGGCCAGGCTGTAGCCGTAGTAGTCGCCGTCGCGGTTGATGGTGGAAAGGCCGAAGTCGCGCAGGGTGGCGGCGAAAGTGTCGGGACCCAGCATCACCAGGGTACGCACCGCCGGCACGTTGAGCGAGCCGCCCAATGCCTGGCGCACCGTCACCGGGCCGCGATAGCTCTTCGCATAGTCGCGCGGGATATACAGGCCGGTGTCGGTGCGGATCTGCGCCGGCGAGTCGTCCAGCACCGAGGCGGCGGTGAGGCGCTTTTGCTCGATCGCCTTGGCGTAGAGAAAAGGTTTGAGTGTCGAGCCGGCCTGGCGCGGCGCGGTGACGTGGTCAACCTGCGCGGCCTGCGACAGGTCGCCGGAGGAGCCGACGTAGACCAGAACTTCGCCACTGGCGTTGTCCAGCACCACCACCGCGCCATCCTCCACATTGCGCCCGGTCAGTTCCATCAGGCGTGCGTGCAGCGCATCGCGGGCAAATTTTTGCATGCGTGCGTCCAGGGTGCTTTGCACTTTCTCGCCCGGGAGCTTGAGCAGGCGCACGGCCAGATGCGGCGCCAGACTCTTTTCCGGGCGCCGCGCCTCAGCGCCGGTGAACGCGGTGATCATGCGCGTCTTCAGGCGTTCGCAATCCGCTGCGGGCACCAGAAGGCAGGCGCGTTCGGCGATTTTTTTCTGCGTCGCGTTCGGCCCGCGCAGCAATGCGGCGGCGATCGCCGATTCGTTCGCGTCCAGGCCTGCCGGGCTTTTGCCGAACAGGGTCCACGACAGCGCGCTGACGCCTTGCAGTTCGCCGCGGAATGGCACCAGGTTGAGATAAGCCTCGAGGATCTGCGCCTTGGTCCAATGCTTTTCGATCGCCAGGGCAGCGCGCGCCTGCGCAATCTTTTGCAGCCAGGTGCGCCCGCCTTCGCCGCGCTTCAGATCGGGATCGAGCAGCCCGGCCAATTGCATGGTGATGGTGGAAGCGCCGCGCTGGCGCCCGCGCGCATTGCTGCCGAGAGAGCCGAACACCGCCTGCCAGTCGACGCCGTCATGATCGTAAAAACGCTGGTCTTCGGATTTGACCAGGGCGATTTTCAGCGCCGGCGAAATATCGTCGAGCGAAGTCCAGACCAGGCGGCGGGTGCTCTTGTCCAGGCGAAGCGAATCGATCACCTCGCCATGCCGGTCGGTGAGCCAGGCATCCGATGGCACGTAGGCCTTGCGCACCTGCTGATAGCCGGGCGGATCGGCGGCATGCGCCGCGCCGCCCAGCACCAGGGCAGCGGCCAGGAGCGCGCGACAGGCCGTGCGCCTCAGTTTCACGGCACCACCTTCATGCGCGGATTCGGCAGCGCGCCAAACATTTCCGGCGCGTACATCGCCTCGACCCGCGTCGGCGGCAGCGAGAAATCCCCATCCTGGTTCAGGCGCACGGTGTACTCGGTCTTCCAGGTGCCCTTGGGTGCGTACTCGTAATAGGCGCGGTAGCCTTCGAAGCTGCGTTCCTCGAAGGTCGGGTAGGCATTGCCGCCGGTTTTCTCGCCGCGCTGCGCCAGGTCGCTTTCGCGGTTCAGGCCCGAGCCCAGCACGGTGGAGCCGCCGGGCACCGGGTCGGTCACCGCCACCCAGGTCATGTCGGCGCTGGATTTGATGGTCAGGCTGATGCGCAGGATGTCGCCACGGGTATAGGTGCCCGGGGTTTTTTGCTGCACGGCGCTGATGCTCTTTTCGATGGCGTAGCCGGCGAAGTCCGGGGCCTTGAGTGGAATCGCCGCCAGGCTCTGAATCGTGGCCCAGGGCTTGCCCGAGCCTTCGTGCCAGATTTTCACCGCGCCGTTCGCCGCCGTCGGCCAGGGAAGCGCCAGCTTGCCGCCGGGCGTCGTGCCCCAGGCGAAGGTCTGGATCGGGTCGGTAGTGCCGTTCTGGTCGATGCCGGCGCGCGTGGTGCCGGCGACCCTCTCGGTCTCGAAGCGCGCCGAGAATTTCTCCAGCGCCAAGCCGGCCCACAGGTTGGCGGTGGTGGTGTTCCACGCGCCGGTGCGGCCCTGGCGGCCGATCAGGCCACTGACCAGGCGCGGCAGGTCTTCCTTCCAGCCCGGGCGATCGGCCACGGTGGCGATCAGGCGCGCGGCATTGACGTCGCCGCCAACCATCAGCCACCACCAGTAGTCGTCGTTCTCGGTGGAAAACACCAGCTTGGTCCCTTGCAGGGAGAGGCGCGAGCGCAGCACCTGCTCGGCTTCCGCCATCAGCTTGTCGCGGCCGCGGATGTCGTCCATGCGCTGCAGGATCGACAGCCAGTCGATCACGCTCGACGTCGGCCAAATGTTCGGCTGGATGGTGATCGACTGCAGCATCGCCGCCTTGGCGTGGCCGCGCCGCGCCAGCGCCTCGATGGCGGCGAGCTTGCGCTGATCCAGGTCCTTGCGCGGCGCCCAGAAGTCGCGGGTGATCTTGCCTTCGACGAACTTGGCCAGCGCAGTTTCCATGGTGTCGCGCGCGCCGTCGGGCAAGTCGAACTTGGCCTCGTCGGTCACCGCCAGCACGTAGGAAGTGAGGATGTCGCTGCCGCGACTGCCGGGGAAGTAGGCGGCCAGGCCATCTTCATCGAGATAGTTCGGCAGCGCCGAAGCCACGCCCTTCCACAAGTCACGGTCACGCAGGCCGATCGATTTGGAGGTTTTTTGCTCCAGGCAGATGAAGGGGTATTCCTCGAAGTAGCGCCGCACACCTTCGGGCACGGTACCGATCTTCGCCTGCAGGGCGATCGCCAGACCGCCCTTGCCGGGCAGCGCGTCCTTCGGCGCAGCTACTTGTACGGCGAAGCTCTTGTCGATCTGCGTCAGGGTCGCCTGCTGCACCGTCACGGGCACCGCGGGCACCACCTTTTGCGAGGTCTTCATCGCGTCCTTCGCTGGTTTGGCAACGCCCTGCTCGGCGACTTCGATCTGCCAGTCGATGCGGGTGGCGCCATCGGGCACCATGGTGTTCCAGTAGATTTCCTGCGCCGCGCCGGGTGCGAGGTTGACGGTCTGCGGTGCAGGTTGAGCGGCCAGGCCCTGCGTGGTCGCGGCGGCATTGACCTTCATCGCCCGCGCGGTGGTATTGCGCACCGTGATGCCGGCGCGGAAGGTGTCGCCCTCGCGCACCAGCGGCGGCAGGCCGGGGATGATCTGCAAGTCCTTGGTGGCGCGTATTTGCGTCTGCCCGGTGCCGAACAGGTTACCGTTGGCATCCGCCACCGCGGCAATGGTGAAACTGGTGAGCGAGTCGTTCAGCGGCACGTCGACCATCGC
This sequence comes from Burkholderiales bacterium, assembly GCA_036271855.1. Taxonomy (GTDB): domain Bacteria; phylum Pseudomonadota; class Gammaproteobacteria; order Burkholderiales; family JAEUOS01; genus JAQGMJ01. The sequence goes on along the minus strand of DATAZV010000486.1, from coordinate 12,090 downwards.
CGTGCCGTCTGCCCCCACCTGCACGCTGGGCAGCCACACCAGCAAGGTGTCGAACAACTCGCGCGTCACCGCGCGCCCGCCGCCGCCGCCCGGCGGCAAGGCCTTCTTGCCGAAATGGCGCCGGCCCACCACCTGCATTTGCGCAGTGGCGGTGTTGACGTAATAGGAGCGGCGCTTGAGGATGTTGGACAGCGCATCCCAACTGGTGTTGGGCATCAATTCGAGCAAGGTGCTGTCGACCGCCGCCACCGCCACTTCCGTGCCCTTGGGCGCCGGCTTGCCGTCGGCGGTCTTTACCTCGATGCGCACCCTGGCCGTATCGCGGGTCTGGTACACAGGTCTGTCGGCGCTTACCGCCACCTTCAATTCGAACGCCTGGTTGCCGACGCTGATCTCGGTCAGGCCCATCTTGAATGCGGGTCGCGCCAGGTCGACCAGCGCGGTCGGCTCGCCCTTGTTGTAGATGTCGACCCACTCCTGGCGCTCGTTCCACCAGTCGACCGGCGCTTTCCAGCCCCAGACGAAGAAGGAGTACCAGGGCACGTCGCGCACCCGGCCCCGCACTGCCAGCACCGAGACGAACACATTGGGCGCGTACTCGCCCTTGATCGGCACTTCCACCACCGGCTCCTTGCCCGACAGCGGCACCACCCGGGTTTCGATCACGCCTTCGCGCTCGATGGTGACCCAGGCGGTGGCCTGGCGGAACGGCATGCGTACCTGGAAGCGCGCGGTCTCGCCGGCCTTGTAGCTTTTTTTCTCCGGCAGCACATCCATCCGGTCCATGTCTTCACCGCCGAACCACCAGTCGGCGCCACCCGAGACCCAGATGCTGGCTTGCGCCTCGGAGACATTGCCGCCGCCGTCCTTCGCCTTGGCCGAGAGCAATATCTCGCCCGATTCGTCGACCAGCACTTCGCAATGCAGGTAGCCGCGCGCATCGGTCTTGCCGCTGCACAGGGTGCCCAGGGACTTGGTCTCGTCCTTGTTCTCATACGCATAGAAACCGCCCACGGTGCGGCGGCGGTGCGAGGTGGTGATCTTCAGGCTGCCGGCCAGTTCCATAGCCACATCGGCTGCCGGCTTGCCCTGTGTGTCCACCGCCAGCAAGGTGACGTTGGCTTTCTTTTTCACCCGCGCCCAGCCCTCGGTCTTGATGCCGGCCACCACGGCAGAGGGCCACAGGGCCACGCTGGCGCGCAGGGTCTGTTCCTCGCCGTTGGGGTCGCGATAGCTGCCTTCGGCGACGACTTCGCGCGGCTGGTCGATCGCCGGCAGCGCCTTGACCATGTACTGGCCGACGCCCTTGGGGTCGAGCTTGAGCAGATTCTTGTCGGCCACCAGCTTGTCGCCACCGTTGCCGGCGCTGGTGTCGGCGGACGCATCGCCGCCGTTCAGGTCCTGGTCGCCGCCGTCGCCGCCGCGCACGCCGAAGGTGAACTGTTCATAGGCAGGGAAATTGACAAAGCGCTTGCGCAGCACCGCGCTCATTTTCACTTCCTGGCCCGCCGCCGGACCGCCGGAGGCGTAGGAAAGCTGCACCGATAACGGCACCTCTTTGGGCCGCACCTGCGAAGCCGCCGGGCCGCTGACCGAACCCACCATCACCGGCAGGCGGAATTCGGCGACGCGGAAACTGCCGGTGTCGACACGCCGGCCGGCGTCATCGCCGTCCTCACCGTCACCGCCATCCCCGCGGCTGGGGTCTTTTTTGGCGGTCTTGGCATTCCACAGCAGCGTGACGTTGTACTGCCCGAGCTTGGCATCCGCCGGCACCTTCCAGGTGGTCAGCGCGACACCGCGATTGTTGAAACTCACCGGCAAGGTGTATTCCTGCCCGGAGCCGAGATGAGTGAGCAACACCTGCGCCGGCAGCGGTCCCTTGGCCGGGAGCTTCAGCCCGTTCTGCGTTTCCATGCGCAGGAAATGCTTCATCGATACCGTTTCGTTGGCGCGCAGCAGCATGCGGTCGAACACGGTATGCGCCGCGTAGGCGCTGTCGCCACCACCCTCGCTGACATTGAAGCGCCAGGGCTCGATGCCGCGGTTCCAGTCCGACAAGGCAAAGCTCATGTCGTCGCCCAGGCGCGCGGCGGCGTACCAGATCTGGAAGTCGTCGTTCTTGCAATGCGGCGCCATGTCCAGGCCCACCGTCATCGCCGCCACGCCGCTGGCGTCGGTCTTGCCCTGCCAGACCATCTTGGCGTTGCAATCGTACAAGCGCACATCCGCGCCCGGCGCCGGCTTGCCGCCATCGAGCGTGCTGACCCACACCGCGCCGCTCTCGCGCCCCATCTTCAGGTGCACGGCGAGATTGGTGACTAGGGCGCTGGCGCGCACATACATCGGCTTTTGCTTGCCGAGCAAGGCGGCGCCCAGCACATCGCTTTGCACTTCGACGACGTGAAAGCCGGGCTTTTCCAGCGGGATGCCGATTACCTCAAAGGCCTTGGCGCCGTTCGGCTTGGGCAGCATTTTTTGCTGTGCCGGCGCCCCCTGCATCAGGCTTTTTTCGCGGCTTTCGAATTCGTTGTTGTCGGCCTGGCGCAAGCGCGCGATCCAGCCGATGATGGCGGCGTCTTCGGCCACCGTGAGGTCGGCGACGCGCGCGGCGCGCGGCTCGGCCGTGGGTTTGAGCATCAGCGCCTTGACCTCGGGCTCGACATTGCGCAAGGTCACCGGCAGCACCGCCTGCGAGCGCTCGATGATGCCGAAGTTGGCGGAGAATTTCACCAGCGGCGTGCCTTCGCCGGTGCGGGTCTTCAGCGGAAAGATACCGGCATTGGCGGCGTTGCGCCCGAGGTCGTCGGTGAACTTCGACGGCAACTCGATGGTGAATTCGGTGGTCTCGGGAAACGGCGGCTTGAAAGTCACCCCTTGCACGATCGCGTCGGTATCTTCCTTGGTCCAGGTCGGCTTGTAGGTGTTGCCGCCGCCCTTGAAGCGAATGCCGTCGGCAATGTCGCGCGTCACGTTGCCGGTGAATTCCAGGCGCAGCGGCTGATACGGCGAGCAGGGCGATTGCGCGTTGTCGCGCACACAGGTGAAGGACACCTTGAACTCCGGCCGCACCTGGTATTTCAGCGGCTGATCACGGCTCACCGCCACGCGCGCATTGGCGTCCGCATTCGCGGTCTGGATACCTTTCGCCCATACCACCGTCACGTGCGCGCCGGAAGGCAGGCGCTGGCGGCATTTCAGGATCACCAGCCTGTCGTTGTCTTCCTTCTCCCGACGCAGCGCCTTCAGCAATGCCGCCCGCGGCGCACCTTCGATCAGGTCGACGCCGATGCGTTCACCCACGCCCTCGGCGACGCAATACGCCTTCTCGCTCACGCTCGGCAGGTAGGCCGGGCCGTTCAGGTGCAGCAGAAAGGCCTGGTCTTCGTCGATCGACGAGGATTCGAGATAGGGCTGGGTGCTCAGCACCGCCGGCCCGCCGGTGGAAAAGACGAACTCGCCCTTGCCGGTGAGGTTGCCGCCGGCCAGCGGCTTGGCCTCGGGCTTGAGCTTGAAGCTGCAGTGGGTGCCGGGGGGCAGGTCGCGCTCGAAGTCGTAGACCCAGTTGCGGTCGTCGATCCAGCGGCCGCGGCCGGGTTCGGCGCAGGTGATCAAAAAGGGATGCGGCACGTCCTTGTCGCCGAACTTCACCATGCTCTCGGAAAAGCGCGCCGCCACCTGACGCACGGTGCGGATCTCGCCCTGCGGAGAAAAGGTTTGTATGGTGGCCGCGAAGGCGGACAACGAAATCAGGCCGGCTGCGAATGCCAGGCCGGACAGCGACAGACCGCGAAGGATTTTTTTTGCCGACATGATGACTTTCCCCAGATGACGCCGCTTCAAGCGCGTGCTCTTATTCTTCGCCAGGATGATGACTTGGCTGCGCGCAATTGTGGCGCGAAACTGGCATTCACGCAGCAACAATGTCGATGATGTGAACAAAGTCACGCTTTTGTGAAGAAATCCTCACGGCATTGCGGCAGTCACCGGGGCCGCTGCTAATCCCGCGCATCATCGGCGTTACGCGCACGCACGCGTAGACTAGCCCCGCCAAAATAAAAAGCCGGAGACATTCCATGCACCTGTTTCATCTGCGCCGCCCTGCTTGCGCGCTTGCGGTCGCCGTCCTGTGTCTGTTTTCCGGCGCCGGCGCGCAGGCACAAACGCCCTACCCCAGCAAGTCGATCCGCTTCATCGCCCCCTTCCCGCCCGGCGGCACCTCCGACGTGCTGGCGCGTATCCTGGCGCAGCGCCTGTCGGAAACCCTGGGCCAGCAATTGATCGTGGAAAACCATCCTGGCGCCGCCGCCAATATCGGCCATGAACTGGTGGCCAAGAGCACGCCGGACGGCTACACCCTGCTGCTGTCCAACAGCAGCACCTTGACCACCAACATCCATTTGTACAAGCGCCTGGGCTTCGACCCGCAAGCCGACTTCGCGCCCATCTCCATGGTCGCCAGCGCCGGGCAGGTGTTGGTGGTGCATCCTTCGGTGCCGGCAAAAAGCGTGGCCGAGCTGATCGCCCTGGCCCGCGCAAAACCGGGCAAGCTCAATTTCGGTTCCGGCGGCGTCGGCATCACCTCGCACATCAGCGGCGAGTTGTTCAAGTCCGCCACCGGGGTGAACATCGTCCACGTGCCCTACAAGGGCACGGTGCAGGCGGTGACCGACCTGGTGGCCGGCCAGGTCGACATGGTGTTCTCCGACTTCGTGCCCGCACTGCCGCAGATCAAGGCCGGCAAGTTGCGGCCGCTGGCCGTGACCGCGACCAGGCGCTCGCCGGTGCTGCCGGAGGTGCCGACGATGATCGAGGCCGGCGTCAAGGGTTACGAGTCCGGCGTCTGGTGGGCGCTGCTGGCGCCGCGCGGCACGCCGAACGAAGTGGTGATGCGCCTGAACGGCGACCTCGACAAGATCATGAAACTGCCGGCGGTGGTCGACAAATACGCCAGCCTGGGCATCTCCACCGCGCACAGCACGCCGCAGGCGGTGAGCGAGCGGGTGAAGACAGAGACACCGGAAATGGGCCGGGTGCTGAAAGCCGCCGGCGTACAGCCGGAGTAGACTTCGCGCTGCACCGCCAGCGCGGCGCTTGTTCAGGACACCCGAGGACTACGCATGGAATACAACAAACTGGGTGCCAGCGGCATCCGCGTCTCGCCGATCTGCCTGGGCACCATGATGTTCGGCGACCGTACCGACGAAGCCGAGGCCGGGCGCATCGTCGCCGCGGCACGCGAGGCCGGCGTCAATTTCATCGACACCGCCGACAGCTACGCAAGCAACAATTCCGAACGACTCACCGGCAAGCTGATCGCACAAGACCGCACGCGCTGGATCCTTGCCACCAAGGTTTCCAATCCGCATGGCAGCGACCCCAACGACCGCGGCTCCTCGCGGCGCTGGCTCAACCTGGCGATCGAACATTCGCTCAAGCGCCTGGACACCGATTACATCGACATCTGGTATCTGCATCGCGACGATGCCGACACGCCGATGGAAGAAACCGTCTCCACGTTGGGCGATCTGATCCGCGCTGGCAAGATCCGCTACATCGGCCTGTCCAACTTCCGCGCCTGGCGCGTCGCCGCCTTCGTCGCCACCTGCAAGGCGATGGGCGTGCCGGCGCCGATCGTCTGCCAGCCCTGCTACAACGCGATGGATCGCACCCCCGAACTGGAGCTGATCCCCTGCTGCATGCAGCACGGGATCGCCATCGTGCCCTACAGCCCGCTGGCGCGCGGCGTGCTTTCGGCCAAGTACAAACCGGGGGAGGCACCCGCGCCCGACTCGCGCGCCGGCCGCAAGGACAAACGCATGCTGCAAACCGAGTTCCGCGACGACTCTCTGCGCCTGGCGCAAATCATTGCCGAGCATGCGCACAAGCGCGGCATGACCCCGATCGAATTCGCCTTCAACTGGGTGCGCAACAACCGCTACGTCACCTCGGTGATCGCCGGCCCGCGCACCCTGGAGCAATGGACCAGCTACATGGATTCGTTCAAGCACGCCTTCAGCGCCGAAGACGAAGCCCTGGTCGACAAACTGGTGGCGCCGGGCCACCCTTCCACCCAGTTCTATACCGACCCGATCTACCCGGTACTGGGCCGCGCGCCGCGTACGGCCTGAGGCGTTCGCGCGCCCCGGCTGCACGGCGGGCGCCGCTGTTGCACAATGCGCCATCTCCGCCGCCGACCCACGCTCCCCTTTCATGGCACCAGCCTCCGATCCAGGCACCGCTGCGCAGTTCGAGCGAGCCCTGCAATTGCACCAGCAGGGCGACCTGGCCGGCGCCAGCGCGTTGTACGAAGCCGTCCTCACGCAGGAGGCTGCGCACTTCGACGCCCTGCATCTGCTGGGCGTGGTCGCTGCGCAAAGCGGCGACCCTGCGCGCGCCATCACCCTGATCGACCGCGCCTTGGCAGTGGACGCTGCGCCCGCCGCTGCCCATTTCCACCGCGCACTGGCCTTGCGCGACCTCGGCCGGCAGGCCAATGCGCTCGCCGGCTTCACCGCCGTGCTGGCGCGCGACCCTGCGCATGCCGACGCCTGGATCAACCAGGCCGAGACCCTGCAGGCACTCGGGCGGCCCGCCGAGGCGCTGCAAAGCTACGACCAGGCCGTTGCCCTTGGCGCCGACCAGCCGCCGCTCCTGTTCGCCCGTGGCGTCCTGCTGCAAACCCTGCAGCGCCAGGCTGACGCGCTGGCCGACTACGACCGCGTGCTGGCCTTGCAGCCCGATTTCGCCGGCGCCCTGAACAACCGCGCGCTGGCCCTGCAGGCCCTGCAGCGTCCGTCGGAAGCCCTGGAGGCCTTCGATCGCCTGCTGGCGATCGAGCCCGGACACGCGCCGGCCCATCACGGGCGCGGCATCGCGCTGGCGAGCCTCAACCGGCATGCGGAGGCGCTGGCCGCTTACGCAGTGCTGCTGGCGCGCGAATCGGCGGATACACAAGCCTGGTTCGAACAAGGCACGCTGCTGCAGTCCCTGCATCGCCATGCCGATGCACTGCAAAGCTACGATCGCGCGCTGGCGATCCGGCCCGATTTCGCCGAAGCGCATAACAACCGCGCACTGTCGTTGCTGGCGCTCGAGCGCGCCGCCGACGCGCTGACGGCCGGCGAGCGGGCAATCGCCCTGCGCCCGGATTTCGCCGAAGCCTATTGCAACCGTGGTGTCGCCCTGAGTGCGCTCTCGCGCCATGAGGAGGCGCTGGCCAGCCATCAGCATGCCGTTGCGCTGCGCCCACAGTACGCCGAAGCACTGTTCAACTGCGGCCACGAACTGCTGCTGCTGCAGCGCCTGCCCCAAGCCCTGCAAAACTGCGAACAGGCGCTGGCCATGGAGCCGGAGAATCCCGAATTTCTGTATGCACGCGGCGCCGTGCTGCACCGGATGGAGCGCCTCGACGAAGCCCTGGCAACTTATGACGCGGCGCTGGCGCAGCGGCCCGATCACCTCTCCGCGCTGGCCAATCGCGGCGCCGCCCTGCGCGCGCTGCGCCATTTCAGCGAAGCCGCTGCCTGTTACGCCCGCCTGCTGGAAGCCGACCCCGACTACCCGCAGGCCCTGGGCAATCGCCTGATGGCGCAGCTCAACCTGTGCGACTGGAGTGAGTACGCGGACAACTGCTTGAAGTTGCGCAGCGCGCTGGCGGCCGGTAACTCCGCCGACATGCCGTTCTCCCACCTCGCGGTGACCGCCTCGGCCGCCGAGCAGCGCCAATGCGCCCACCTGTACGCCGCCGACCTGCGCGCGAAAGCGCAGCCCGCCCCCGCGCCGCGCTACCGGCACCCGCGCATCCGCTTGGCCTACGTCTCGGCCGACCTCGGTTTCGCGCCGGTGGCCTACCTGATGGCCGAATTGTTCGAGCTGCATGACCGCAAACGCTTCGAGGTAACGGCGATCGCCCTGCGGGCACCGGGCGAGGGCACCTTCGACAAGCGCATCCAGGCCGCCTTCGACCATTACATCGACGTCTCTTCCTTCAGCGAGGCGCGCATCGCCGCCCTGATGCGCGAGCGCGAAATCGACATTGCCATCGACCTGATGGGTTATACCCAGCTCTCGCGCAGCGAAATCTTCGCGCTGCGCCCGGCGCCGGTGCAGGCGGCCTACCTGGGTTACGCCGGCACGCTCGACATGGGCTGCATCGACTACCTGATCGCCGACCCCGCCGCCATCCCGCCGGCCAGCGCGCTGCACTACGCCGAACAACTGGTGCACCTGCCGGCGAGCCTGATGCCGCGCGACACCACGTTACAGGCGGCAGCCCTGCCCACCCGCGCCGCCTGCGGCCTGCCGGAACGCGGCTTCGTCTTTTGCTGTTTCAACAATGCCTACAAGCTCAACCCGCCGGTATTCGAAGTGTGGATGCGCCTGCTCAAGCAAGTGCCGGGCAGCGTGCTCTGGCTTTCCGACCCCGGTGCGCCGGCGGCGGAAAACCTGCGCCGCGAGGCGGCTGCGCGCGGCGTCGACCCGGCTCGCCTGGTGCTGGCGGCGAAGACACCGCGCATCGAGGACCACCTGGCGCGCATCGCCCTGGCCGACCTGTTTCTCGACACCCTGCCCTACAACGCCCATACCACCGCCAGCGACGCGCTCTGGGCCGGGGTGCCCCTGCTCACCTGTGCCGGCGAAGCCTTCGCCAGCCGCATTGCCGCCAGCCTGCTCACCACCGCCGGCCTGGCTGAACTCATCACCGAAAACCTGGCCGACTACGAAGCCCTGGCTCTGCGCTTGGCGGGCGACCCCGCCCGCCTGCAAGCCCTGCGCACGCGTCTGAGGCAACAGCGCGCGGAACACAGCTTGTTCAGCACCGCGCGACTGCGCGATCACTTGGAAGAAGCCTACCTGCGCATGCATGCGCGCAGCCAGCAGGGGCTGGCGCCACAGGCTTTCACCATCGAGGGCTAGCCGTCCGTGCCGCTATGCGGCGCGCAGCCACGGCGCCTATTCCAGCGGCACCGCCGCGTAGCGGGCAACTTCGACCGGCGAGACCACGCCCGCACTGTTGCCCCAGCTGTTGCGCACGTAGGTGACCACCGCCGCCACCTCGTCGCCATTCAGGGCGAGGCGAAACGGCGGCATGCCGTAGGGCCGCGGGTTGCCCGCGGTACCCGGCGCAAAGCCGCCGTTGAGCACCACGCGGATCGGATTGACGGGCGAATCCATGGTCAGGCTGTGGTTGCCGGCCAGCGGCGGATAGGCCGGCGGCGCGCCGGCACCATTGGCGCCATGGCAATCGGCGCAATACTTGGCATACAGGCGGCCGCCGGTTTCCATCACCCGTGCAAAGCTTTCGCCCGTAGCCGGTGGCGCGCCGGCCGCCGGTGCGCGGGTGGGCGGCAGGGACTTGAGGTAGCCGGCCATCGCGCTGATGTCGTCGTCGCTCATGTACTGCAGGCTTTTGTAGACGGTTTCGGCCATCGGGCCGTAGACCGCGCCCTTGGCCGACACGCCGGTTTTGAGCAGGCCGGCGAGCTGCGCGGTGTCCCACCTGGCCAGGCCGGTTTCGGCGCCCGAGGTGAGTGCGGGGGCATACCAGTTCAGCACCGGGATCATGCCGCCGGCGAGGTCGGCGCGGGTTTGCGTGCCGCCCAGCGGATCGCGGCTGGTGTGACAGGCGTTGCAGTGGCCCAGGCCCTGGACCAGGTAGGCGCCGCGATTCCATTCCGCGCTTTGCTCCAGCTCGGGCCGAAACACGCCGGGGCGGAAATAAAGGGCGCGCCAGCCGGCCAGCAACAGAGGCTGGTTGTAGGGAAAGCGTAACGACGGCTGGCGATTGGCCTGCGCCACCGGGCTCAGGCTTTTCAGGTACGCGAACAGCGCATCGGCGTCGGCGCGCGTCACCTTGGTGTAGTTGGGGTAAGGAAAGGCCGGATAAAGCAGGCGCCCGTCCTTCGATTTGCCGTGATGCAGGGCGCGCCAGAAATCGTCGCTGCTCCAGGCGCCCAGGCCGGTGCCGCCGTCCGGCGTCAGGTTGGAGGAATAGACGCTGCCGAACGGCGTCTGGATTTCGCGGCCGCCGGCGTAGGCGGCGCCGCCGCGCGCGGTATGGCAGGCGGCACAATCGCCCGCCAGTGCGAGGTAGCGGCCGCGCGCGGCTTGCACGGCGGCGTCCCCTGCCGCGGAAGCATCCACCGGCTCCTCGCGTTCAGCCAGGTAGCTCATGAACAACGCCACGCCGATGGTCAGCGCCAGCAGCAATGCCAGCCAAAGCATCACGCGCTTCAGGGTGTGCTTCATGGCACCCCTCGCTGCATGCTGCCGCATTCCAGCGGCGTTTTCGGCCCGCCGGCCGCCGCGGGCGCGGCCGCCGCGTGCGGCGGCACGGTCTGTGCCGCCAGGTAGGCGGTGACGGCACCCAGGTCTTCCGCGCTCAGGCGGCTGGTGATCTGCGCCATGCAGTCGGGCGCGGCGGCGCGGCGCACGCGGTTGCTCCAGGCGCCGAACTGCGCGTTCAGGTAATCGCGCGGCAGGCCGATCAGCCCGGGCACCGCCGGCGCGGTGCCGGTGAGCGCGCTGCCGTGGCAGGTAGCGCAGGCGGGCAGGCCTTTGGATGCGTCACCGGCGCTCGCCAGTACACGCCCGCGCTCGAGCACGGCGGCGCTTGCCACCGGCGGCTGCGGTGCCGCGTAAGGCGGATTCAGCGCCGCGAAGTGCTCGGCGATCTCATGTAGATAGCTGTCCGGCAGATTGGCCACCAGATAGCTCATGGTGGCGTTCTGGCGCCGCCCCTCGCGAAAATTGACCAGTTGGTTGAACAGGTAGCCGGCCGGCTTGCCGGCGATGCGCGGATAGTAACCGTCGGTGGTGGCGCGCCCCTGCTCGCCATGGCAGGCGACGCAGGCGACGACGCGCTCGGCCATGGTGTCGGCGGGACGCCGCGCGGAAGCCGGCGCATCGGCCGCTGCCGCGCCGGCGCACGCCGATGCCAGCCACGGCAGACAAGCTGCTCGCGCCAGGAATCGTTTAACAGGGAGAGGAATCGGCTTCATGGGTTTGGCTGGCAGAGCAAGACGCCAGGTCGACATCAGCATAACCTCATTACCGGAAGACATGCAGACACAGATGCCCACTTCGCGGCAGATACAGATGGCGCGCTACTTGACGCTCAACATGCGCTCGACATAACGCGCGATCAGGTCTATTTCCAGGTTGACCTTCACACCGGGTGTCAGGGCTTTCAGCGTGGTGGCGGCGATGGTGTGCGGAATCAGGTTGATGCTGAACTCGGCGCCGCCGGCGATGTCGGCCACGCGGTTGACGGTGAGCGAAACGCCGTTGACCGTGACCGAGCCTTTGTAGGCGATGAACTTGGCGAGCTCCTTCGGCGCACGCACCACCAGTTCGTACGATTCGGCCACGGGCGCGAACTTCAGCACCTCGCCGATACCGTCGACGTGGCCGGTGACCAGATGACCACCCAGCTTGGTGGCCAGCGACACCGCCTTTTCCAGGTTGACTTCGCCGGGCGCGTCCAGGCCGATGGTTTTGGACAGGCTCTCGCGCGAAATGTCGATGGCGAAGCTGTTGCCGGCTTTTGCCACCACCGTCATGCAGGCGCCCTGGATGGCAATGGAGTCGCCAATGGCGACATCGTCCAGGCCGAGGGCGCCGGCCTCTATGCGCAGGCGCAGGCCGGCAGCGGCGTCACCCAGGGGTTCGATCTTGTCGATACGGCCGACCGCCGCGATGATGCCGGTAAACATGGCTAGCTTTCCGTCCGCGTGCGCACCAGCAGGCGCAGGTCGGGGCCGACCTGGCTCATGCGGTGCAGTTTGAGTTTGATGCCGGCGTCGAGCTGGGTCAAGGCAGGCAGATTGAACATGCCCTGCGCGCTGTCGCCGAGGATGGTGGGTGCAAGATAGAGCAGCAGTTCGTCGATGCAGCCTTCGCGCAGCAGCGAGCCGTTGAGCTTGAAGCCTGCCTCGACGTGGATTTCATTGAGCTTGCGCCGACCCAGTTCGCGCATCACGTCGATCAGTTCGACCTTGCCGTTGGGATTGGGCAGGAGCAGCACTTCGCAGCCGCGCGCTTCCAGGCGCGCGCGCGCTTCGGCATCGTCCTGCGCGCAGGCGATCA
>DATAZV010000485.1:0-1793 GCA_036271855.1 Burkholderiales bacterium | reverse complement strand
ACCGCGGGCGATTTGCCGGCGCACTGGGAAGAAGGCGTGGCCGCGCTGATCGAAACGGCCAACACCAAGGCGGAGACGGTTGCCACGCGCAAGGCGTCGAACGGCGCGCTCACCGGGCTGGCGCCGCTGCTGCCGGAACTGATCGGCGGCTCGGCCGACCTGATGGGCAGCGTGTTCACCAACTGGCCGGAGAGCGTGGTGGTCAAGCGCGACGCGGCCGGGGTGCTGACCGGCAACATCATCAACTTCGGCGTGCGCGAGTTCGGCATGGCCGGCATCACCAACGGCATGGTGCTACACGGCGGCTTCATCACCGAGACCGGGACCTTCCTGACGTTTTCGGACTACAGCCGCAATGCGCTGCGGATGGCGTCGCTGATGAAGATCCGCAATATTTTCGTTTTCACCCACGACTCCATCGGCCTGGGGGAGGATGGTCCGACGCACCAGCCGGTGGAGCATGTGTCGTCACTGCGCCTGATTCCGGGCATGCAGGTGTGGCGGCCCTGCGATACGGTGGAGACGGCGGTGGCTTGGGCGAAAGCCATCGAGCGCCGCGACGGCCCGAGCTGCCTGATTTTTTCGCGGCAGAATTCGAATTTCGAAAAGCGTCCCGGCAAGGTGGTGGAAGCGATCGCCTGGGGCGGCTACGTGCTGGCCGATTGCGTCGGCGCGCCGAAGGCGGTGATCATCGCCACCGGCACCGAAGTGGAGCTGGCGATCAAGGCGAAGGAAGCCCTGGCGGCGGAGAATATCGCGGTGCGCGTGGTGTCGATGCCTTGCACCCAGGTGTTCGATGCGCAGGATGCGGCCTATCGCGAGAGTGTGCTGCCCAAGGGTGTGCCGCGCGTTGCCGTTGAGGCGGGCGTGACCGATTATTGGCGCAAGTATGTGGGGCTGGAGGGCGGAGTGGTCGGCATTGACCGTTTCGGCGACTCGGCGCCGGCCAAGGAGCTGTACAAATATTTCGAGATAACGGCGGAGCACGTGGCGGCCGCGGTCAAGGGCGTGATTTGATCTGAGCGGGGTTTAGACGCTTAGGCGATTTGGTTCGAGCAGGATTTTTTGACGGAGATAAAAAATGACCATCAAGGTAGCCATCAACGGGTACGGCCGCATCGGCCGCAACATTCTTCGCGCCCACTACGAAGGCGGCAAGAAGCACGACATCCAGATCGTCGCGATCAACGACCTGGGCGATGTGAAGACCAATGTGCACCTGACCAAGTACGACACCGCGCACGGTCCCTTCCCCGGCACGGTGACCGTCGATGGCGAATACATGGTCGTCAACGGCGACAAGATCAAGGTGCTAGCCAACCGCGACCCGTCGAAACTCCCTTGGGGTGAATTGGGCGTGGATGTGGTGCTGGAGTGCACCGGCTTTTTCACCACCAAGGAAAAGGCCTCGGCCCACCTGGCCGGCGGCGCCAAGAAAGTGATCATCTCCGCGCCTGGCGGCAAGGACGTGGACGGCACCATCGTCTATGGCGTCAACCACGACACGCTGAGGTCTTCCTTCACCGTGATCTCCAACGCCTCCTGCACCACCAACTGCCTGGCCCCGCTGGTCAAGCCCCTGCACGACAGCATCGGCGTCGTCGCCGGCCTGATGACCACCATCCACTCGTACACCAACGACCAGCACCTGCTCGACCTGCCGCACAAGAACGGCGATCTGCGCCGCGCGCGCGCCGCCGCGGTCAACATGATCCCGGCGAGCACCGGCGCGGCCAAGGCCCTCGCCGAGGTGATCCCGGAGCTGAAGGGCAAGTTCGACGGCTGCGCCATCC
>DATAZV010000484.1:0-4135 GCA_036271855.1 Burkholderiales bacterium | reverse complement strand
GGCGCGGAAGGCGGCGAACAGCTTGTGCATCGCCGCCGGCTTGTAGGGGTAAAGGTCGACCGGGTCCAATGCATGCACCACCATCGCCGGGTCGACTTCGAACACCAGCAGGCGGCCGTCGGCGGTTTCGGCGCAGTCGATGCCGAGGTAGTCGAGACCGATGGCGTCGTTGATGGCGGCGAGTGCCGCGCGGTGGCGGCGCGCGAACCCGGTGTCGAATTCGGCCATGAAGCGCGCTTCTTCGGCGCGCTTGGCGGCGTCCTCGGCCATGCCAGCGTTGAGGTAGTGGATCATCCAGTGGCTGGAGATGGCCATGTGGCAGACGAAAGGTTCGCCGTCGATCAGGATCACCCGCGCCTTGCGGAACTGGCCGTCGGCGCCGCTGTAGTCGATGAAGCAGGAGATGAAGAATTCGTCCTCGGCCATCACCGCGAGTTTTTCGGTGAGCTCAGCCGGAGTGGCTATCTTGTAGAGGTCGTGGCCGGCGTGCGAATCGACCGGGCGCACGATCAGCGGGTAGGCGATGCCTGCGGGCAGCGGGCCGGTTTGCGCGGCGGCCGCCGCAAGCGCGGCGCGGGAGATCCGCACGGTGGGCGGCATGACGACGCCGGGCAGCGCGTGCAACAGGGAAGCGGCGGTGTCGCGCGCGACCCGGGTAACGTGGCGCGCGTCATTGACCACCGGGCGCGGCCAGGCGCTGAGCAGCGGCAGCCAGGCTTCGAGGATCGGCCGGTTCGCCTCGGACTCGCCGATGCCGACGAACAGCAGGTCGTGGTCGGGAATTTCTGCGGCTTGCGGGTCGCGGGTGGCGTAGTAGATGTTGAGCTCGATGTCGGAAGCTTCGAGCAGGCATTCGATCGGCACATTGGCCATCACGTTGCCCGGCGCCATCAGCACCAGCAGGCGCAGGCGCGCGGGGCGGGCGGCGGGGATGACGTAATGGCGGCGGATTTTCAGCGCTTCCTGCTGCAGCCGGGGCACCAGGTCCTGGATGCCGCGGAATTGCAGCAGCACGGCGGCGTCCATCAGCGAGCCGGCGTCGCGCGGGTCGGCGACGGCGCGCTGCAGCATGTCCTGGCAGGCCGAGGTCAGGTCGGCGCCGCCGAAGCTCATGCGCAGCAACGCGGCAAGACCTAAATAGTTCGGGGTGGCGGCCGCCGGAGCGGAGAGTGCTGGGTGGGAGCGCATGTGCGGGAGGGCCGCTAGCCCTCTTCTGACAATGACGCCCCACTATATCGGCCGGGTGCGCCCGGCCTTGAGTGAAATAAGGGGGTAAAGGCGGGCCTTATTCAGGTGCGGTTACCCGCGTGCCAGGCCCCGCGCGCAGGTCAGCGCCCTCCCCCCGGCTTCACTCCAGCGTGATGTTGTTGCTTTTCACCAGGGCGCCCCAGCGCGCCACCTGGCCCTGGACGAATTTGGCGAATTCCTCCGGGCTGTTGCCCACCGGCTCGATGCCCTTGCTGATCATCTGCTTGCGCACTTCGGGCAGCTCCACTGCCTGGTGCACCGCGGCGGCCAGCTTGTCGACGATGGCCCGGGGCGTGGCGGCGGGCAGGAAAAAGCCGTTCCACTCGACCACTTCGAAGTCCTTGAAGCCGGCCTCGATCATGGTGGGCACATCGGGCATCACTTCCATCCGCTTCTTCGAGGTGACGGCGAGCGCGCGCAGCTTGCCGGACTGGACGAACGGCAGGCCGGAGATCGGGTTGCCGAAAAAGGCCGACACCTGGCCGGCGATCAGGTCGGTGATGGCGGGCGCCCCGCCCTTGTAGGGCACGTGCAGCCAGTCGATATGCGCTTCGTTGCGCAGCAATTCGCCGGCCAGGTGGGCGGTGCCGCCGGCGCCGTAGGAGGCGAAGGTGAGCTTGCCCGGGTTGGCCTGCGCGTAGGCGATGAATTCCTTGATGGTCTTGTAGGGCGCGGCAGCCGGCACCAGCAGGAAATTGGGCATATTGACGGCTTGCGACACCGGCACCAGTTCCTTCAGCGGGTTATACGACATCTTGCGCACCGCGGCGTTGACCGCGAAGGGGAAGGTGTCGTAGAGCATGGTGTAACCGTCGGGCGCCGCCTGCACCGTGGCCTGGCCGGCGATCATGCCGGAGGCGCCGGCGCGGTTGTCGACGACGAAGGTCTGGCCCAGGGCGGTGCCCATGTGCTGGGTGATCAGGCGGCAATTGACGTCGGCGCCGCCGCCGGGGGAGTAAGGCACCAGCACCTTGATGGATTTGTTCGGGAAGGCCTGCGCGCGCGCGACCGGCGGTGCCAGCGCGGCGGCGGCGCCGAGGGCGCAGAGGGCGCGGCGGCGCGCCGAGAAAACGGGTTTGGTCATGGCTTTGTCTCCGGCAAATTGTAGTTTGGGCGATGCAGTTGAGGTTCGTTCAAGTGAAACCGTAGAGCTGGGCGGGATTGTCCACCAATATGCGCTTGCGCAAGGCAGGGTCGCCACCCGCCGCGCCGACCCAGTCGCCGAACAGGTCGAGCAGGTGGGCGTCGTCGGGTTTGACCTTTTCGGTGGGGTGCGGCCAGTCGCTGCCCCAGACCATGCGCTCGGGCGCGAGTTTGCAAAAGGCTTTGACGACTGCGGCGCGGCTGGCGTAGTCAGGCGCGGCATCGTCGAGATAGGGGCCGGAGAGCTTGACCCAGGTGCGGCCCTGTTCGATCAGGCGCGCGACGATGGAAAACGCGGCATGCTTTTCGGCCTCCGGCTGGGCCAAGCGCGCCATGTGGTCGAACACGATGGTGCACTTGAGATTATTGAGAACGGCGGCGTGTTCGACGATCTGGTCGCCGCGCCAGTGGATTTGCACATGCCAGCCGAGGGGCTGCACGCGGGCGGCCAGGCCCTCCACCCATTCGAAGCGGGTGACGGCCGTCTCCGGATTGAACATGGTGAAGCGGATGCCGCGAATGCCGCCGGTGTGCATCGCCTGCAATTGTGCGTCGCTGACTTCGGGGTTGATGACGGCCACGCCGCGGGTGCGTTCCGGCCCCAGCGCGGCAATGCCGTCCAGGGTGGCGCGGTTGTCGAACACGTGGGCGGCCGGCTGGATGATCACGGTGCGGCTGGTGCCGTTGCGCGCCTGGAGGCGGCGGTAGTTTTCCGGCGTGGCTTCGGCCAGGACGGAGGGCGAATCCGACAGCCTGGCGTCGTAGAGGTGGATGTGCGAATCGCAGGCGTCGGGCGGCAGTGGAATGCGCGGCGATGACGTGCCTGTGGTGTAGGGAATCGGCGTGCTCATGCTTTGGCTTTCGTCGCCGCGCGCAGCAGCGCCTGATTGTGCTGGCCCAGGGTGGGCGCGGTGATCGGGTCCGGGCCCGGCGTACGGCCGAACTTGATCGGATGCTGGAAGCCGCGATAGCGGCCGGCCACCGGGTGATCGTAAGTGGTGATCATGCCTTCGGCGGCCACTTGCGGGTCGTCGAACATGTCTTCGACGCTGCGGGCGGCGGCACAGGGCACTTCCTCGCCGAACAGGGTCTCCCATTCGAGCGCGCTCTTGGTCGCCAGCGCGGCATGCAGGCGCGGCAATATCTCGGCCTGGTGTTGATTGCGCTTGCGCACGGTGTCGTAGCGTGCGTCGGCCAATATTTCGGTGAGGCCGGTTTTCTCGCACAGGGCCTGCCAGAAGTGCGGGGTGTTGGCGGAAATGTACAAATAACCTTCGCGCGTGGGGTGAATGCCGGTGACGCCGCCCGAGCGCATATCGCGCCCCACATCCCGCCCCTCGCTCTCGGCCCACACCAGCCGCGCGCTTTGCATGGTCAGGGCGGCGCGCATCAGCGAGATGCCGACGTACTGGCCCTGCCCGCTACGCTCGCGCTCGTACAGCGCGGAGGAGACACCCATCGCCACCATGGCGGCAGCGTAGTAGTCGACCACCGAACCGTAAAGGATCTCCGGCGGGCCGCCGGCCGGACCCTGCATGGCCGCCATGCCGGTCATGGTTTGCAGCACCTGGTCGTAGCCGGCTTTGCCCTTGAGCGGGCCGGACTCGCCGTAGCCGCTGACGGCGCAGTAGATCAGGCGCGGGTTGCGGGCCTTGAGCTGCTCGTAGCCGATGCCCAGACGCTCGGGCACGCCGGGGCGGAAGTTGTGCACGAAGACGTCGCTGCTGTCGACCAGGTCGAGCAG
>DATAZV010000483.1:0-6038 GCA_036271855.1 Burkholderiales bacterium | reverse complement strand
ACGCCGTACTCGGTGAGCCTGGCGCAACCCTCGGCCGCGGCCAGCGGGGAAGCCGTCACGGCCTATGCTGAACCTGGCGTTGTTACCCCGTACAGCAGCGTGACCTATTACACCATGCCTTCCACGCCCTCGGCGACCACCACCCTGGACAGCAACGGCGCGATGGATAGTTACCTGCCGTAAGTTGCACAGATGAACAAGACCGACTCATGCCGGGCGCCCCAATGCCCGGCATGGCTTCGGTGCTTGCGTGCCCTTCGCGCATTCACCCCCGCTCGCGCCTCAAACCCGAGGCCAGCCCTGCAACGGGGCAGATTTGGTGCGCCAAAGCCGCTTTGGCTGCCAATTCAATATTCCAGATATTAGGGTCATTTGTGGGCTTTCTGCCCAACCTCGCCATATATCGGTACGTATAGTGCGCGTGCACGCCTTGAGGGAGCCTGCGGGATTCACGTAGATATCCCGTTGGCCTGCCAGAGTGTTGTTACCGGCACACGGTTGTGGGCCATTTGTTCGTGTTCGCCTGTATTTGTCTAATCTCGATCTGTATACTTGTACATTAGTCAGATAACTGGCCTGAGGAATTTGGGAGATCAGACCATGCGGCGCCACGACGTAACGCGCTTCGTTTCATTTTTTTGCCTTTTCGCCTGTGCTTTGCTGTTTCTCGCCAGCACCGGCGCGCATGCGCAAGACGCGACCCTGGCCCGTGCCAAGGCGTTGATCGACGCCAAAAAGGGCCAGGAAGCATTCGCCCTGCTCGACCCGCTGGAAGACAGCCGGGCCGGCGACCCCGACTTCGATTATCTGCTGGGCATCGCCGCGATCGACTCCGGCCACCTGACCCGCGGCGTGTTCGCCCTAGAGCGGGTGATCGCCGTCAAGCCGAACTTCCCCGAAGCACGCGCCGAGATTGCGCGCGCCTACTTCCTGATGGGCGAAAACCGCGCCGCCCGCGAAGAGTTTGAAGCCGTCAAGGCCTCCAACCCGCCGCCTGCGGTGGTGAGCAACGTCAACCAGTTTCTCGATGCCCTGCAGGCGCGCGAGAGCGTGCGCAACGTCACCGGCATCAACGGCTATCTGGAATTCGGCTACGGCTACGACACCAATGCGAACGCCGCCACCACCGCGGGAGCCTTTGCCATTCCGGCCTTCGGCGGCGCCGTCTTCACCAACAGCACCACCGGGCAAAAGACCACCGCCTGGTTCCACACCGTCGGCGGCGGCCTTTCCGGCCGCTATCGCCTGGATGCCGAATGGGCCCTGATCGGCTCTGCCACCATCAGCGAGCGCTACAACACGCACGTCGACCAATTCGACACCGGCTATCTCGCCGGCGACGGCGGCATCACCTGGAAGCGCGACAACAACGAAATCACCGGCCTGCTGCAAACCCAGGAGTCCCGGGTCGACAACAACGCCTTCCGGCGCGCCAACGGCGGCACCCTGCAATGGCGCTACACCCTCACGCCGAGCAGCGAAGCCTCGGTCTACGGCCAACACAGCCGCCAGGTCTATCCGGGCCAGCGCCAGCGCGACACCCTGCGCGACGTCATCGGCGGCGCCTATGCCAAGTCTTTCGACGTCGCGTTCGCTCCCACGGTCTTCGCCGGCCTGTATTCCGGCCAGGAAGTGGAAACGCACGACGGCTTCGGTAATTTCGGCGACCGCTTGAGCGGCCTGCGCCTGGGCGGCCAGCTCGCCATCACCTCCTCGCTGATTGCCTTCATCAACGGTTCGTATGAAGACCGCCGCTACCGCGCCCCCGACCCGCTGTTCGTCGATACCCGGCACGACAAGCAGTCCGACGTACGCGTCGGCGCCAACTGGGTGGTGGGCAAGAACTTCACGCTCACCCCCTCGGCCGCCTGGACCGACAACCGCTCCAACATCGTCATCTATGACTACTCGCGCTGGATCACCATGCTGAGCCTGCGCTACGATTTCCGCTAGGTTTACCCGGGGGCGGGCTTAAAGCCCGCATCTCGTGACTTAATTCCTTAAAGACGCTGGCTGACAGGCGCTACACTCTGTTTTTAACGGCTCCGCTCGCGGAGTCAGCATCAGGAGAGGCGTCATGCCCATCACTCAATTCAGACTCACCATGACCGCCGGCGCCATTGCGGCGCTGTTCGCGCCGACTTTGTACGCCGCCAGCGCCGGGCGGGTCGATTTTGCCACTCCCGGTGTCAACGCCATCGGCCCCGGCGGCCAATCGCGCCCGGTCAGCCGCGGCTCCGAGCTGCAGACCGGCGAGACGATCGACACCGGCGCCGGCCGCGCCCAGTTGCGCTTCTCCGACGGCGGCCTGGTCTCGCTGCAGCCGCAGACGCAGTTCCGCCTCGAGACCTACGGCTACGACAAGGACGATTCGAACAAGAATTCCATCGTCATGAGCCTGCTCAAGGGCGGGCTGCGCACCATCACCGGCCTGATCGGCAAGACCAACCGGCAAGGGTACAAGCTGCAGACCGCCACCGCCACGGTGGGGATCCGCGGCACCGAGATGTCGATCGTCATCCTGGCCAACAACACCATCCTGTTCAATTGCACCGACGGCGCCATCGACCTGACCAACCAGGCCGGCACCGTGACGCTCCCCGCCGGCCGCAGCGCCAGCGTCTCCTCCTCGACCGCTTCGCCTTCGGTCAGCAGCGAGAAACCGTTCCTGCCGCCGGGCTCCTACTCGGTCACCCAGCTGTCCCTGCCGACCAACCCGGTGCAGGATGCGCAAACGATCCTGCCGACCATCCTCACGGGTACCTTTGCCGGCCAGTGGCGCACGATTGACCACCTGCCTAACGGTAACGCCCAAGGTTATGGCGACGGCTTCACCCCCACCTTTACGGTGGGTACCGACGGCATGCTGAAAAGCTACAGCACGACCACCCCGGACTTCGGTTATGGCACCACCACTACCGGTGGCACGCTCACCGGCAGCGGCATCGTCGACGGCAACGACGGCGTGATGGCCTGGGGCCGCTGGACCGGCACCGCTGCCGGCATCGGAAGTTCGAGCGGTGCCACTTATACCGCTGCCGATCCGCTGCACTACGTCGTCGGCTTGCCGGTGACGGCCCTGCCGACTTCCGGCACCGCAACCTATACGATGTACGGTGGCACCACGCCCTCCTGCACGGGCGGCGGCTGCGGCCTGGTGGGCATCAGCGGCTCGCTGTCGGTCAACTTCGGCAATTTTTCCGGCAGCTATGCGATGAACGTCAGCAACAGTGTTGGCTCTGCGAACATAAGTGCCACCGGCGGACTCGGTTTTGACGGCGCCGGTGTCGGTTTCAACAGTACCGGCTCCATCGTGAGCGGCACCACAAGCACCGGAAACATCTCCAGCGGCATTGCAAACCTCAGCGGCTTCCTCGCCGGACCCGCGGCTTCGCACGCGGGTGCCGTCTATAACGTCACCTACACCCCCTACGGCACCTCACTCTCCACCAGTATCAACGGTGCGGCCGTGTTCCAGCGCGGCGCCATCGGGCCCACCATCATCAACGTCCAGTAGGCAAGCTCACGCTTTCGGTTGCACCCCTTCGGGGGTGACCGAAAAGTGGGTGGCGAGGAATTCGCGCAGCACCTTGCCATTCGCGTTGCGCGGGATGCTGTCTATCACCCTGAAATGCGGTGGAATCCGCGCTGCCTCGATATGCGTGGCGCAAAAACCGCGCACGGCTTGCGGCGACAACGGTCCGCGCGCCACCACAAAAGCCACCGGAACCTGCCCCGCCATCGGGTCCGGCAGCCCGACCACGGCGGCATCCGCCAGGTCCGGACAGCGCTTGAGCACGGCTTCGATATCTTCCGGCCAGACCTTCAGCCCGCCGTAGTTGATCACATCGCCCTGGCGCCCGCGCAGGTAGACCCGGCCATCGGCGCCGATGCTGCCGATGTCGCCGGGATAGAACCAGCCGTCGCGAAAGCGCTCACGTGTCGCCTGCGGGTTGCCAACGTAGCCGGTGCACATCCAGTCGGCGCGAAAACCCAGTTCTCCGGTCACGCCCGGTCCCAGGGCTTCACCCTGCGCGCCGTGCACCCGCACTTCCATGCCCGGCAATGGCCGACCCACGCAACCCGGCTCCGGCATCGTTTCGCCGGAGGCCAGGAGGGTCGCGGAACCAAGCTCATTGCAGCCATAGCTGACAAAAAGATGGGGCGATAGACTGCTGCGTATTTGCTCGACTTCCTGCGGCGAAATGAAAGCGCCGGTCACTTGAATGGAACGCAAGGCCGGCCAGGGCCGCGCAGGGACCGGGCTTTGCAGCAGCCGGCGCAGCTGCCAGGGAGAGAGATAAAGGCGGGTAATGCCGAAGCGGGCCAGTATTTCGCCCATCGCCTCCCGCGTTTCCCCGACCGGGGCTGAAACAAAAGCGGCCCCGACCGCATGGGCGCGCAACAGGTAACGCATGCCTACCACCGAAGGCCATGGAATGCTGCCGAGCTGGCGATCGGCGCTGTCGGTACCGACTGCCAGCGCGGCCGCCAGCACGTTGCCGTGCAGTTGCGCCTGGGTAGGCAGCAGAACCTTGGGTGCACCGGTGGTGCCAGAGGTAAACAGATAAACCGCACCGGCTTCGGGGCGGTCGCCGCGCGCTACGTCCCCAGCCTCCGCAGCCGTGTCGTAGCCGCGCGGATCGAGCGTGCTCGCAGTCGCTACGCGCGGCGGCGCACCGCCGGCGATAAGCCAGCTGGCGGCAAAGCGCTCGATCAGAGCGACGCACGCAGCCTGCGGCACGTCGGGAAACAGCGGCAGCGTCGTCGCACCCAGAAAGGCGACCGCATACAGCAACTCAAGGTCGCGCCGCGCGCCGATGGCATTTGATTCAAACGCCAGGGCGACCGCTTCGCCGCTGCGTACGCCCCGGCTTGCCAGCCAGGCGGCCCGGCGCTGCGCCGCCGCCCATAATTCGGCGTAGGTGACGGTACCGAGCTCGTCCACATAGGCGGCCTGCTGCGGCACCGCCTGGGCGTAATGCACCAGGGAGTCGACCGTGGTGCGACGGCTTGCCGGCTTCTTGTCCAGCGAAGAGTTGCACATATCTCCTACCTCAGGAATCACGCACCATTTCCGCGGCGCCGGGGTACGCGGAAATCAGGTTGTCGCGCATCACCTTGCCGGCCTGATTGCGCGGAATGCGGGCGACGATGAAAAAATGCGGTGGAACGCGCGGTTTTTCGAGACTTATAGCGCAAAATTCGTGCAATTCCCGAGGGCTGACCCGCAAGACGATGGTCGGACGCAACACGACAAATGCTGCCGCGATCTGCCCGGCCAGGGGATGGGGCAAGCCTACGACCGCGACATCGGTGACCATCGGATGCCGCTTGATCACGCTTTCGATTTCGTCGGGCCAGATCTTCAAGCCGCCGCAGTTGATTGCCTCCAGCGTGCGCCCGGAAATAAACAGGCGATTGCCGGCGTCGAGGTATCCCGCATCACCGGGATAAAACCAGCCGCCACGAAAATGCAGGCGCGTTGCCTCCGGATTGCCGGCGTATTCGCTGCACATCCAAGCACAGCGAAAGCCCAGGTCGCCCACCTGGCCGGGCGGCAGCGGATTGCCGCTCTCGTCGTCCGCCCGCATCTCGACCCCCGGCAACAGGGACCCGACGCAACCGGGCAGCGGGGCCGCGTCGGGCCGCAACTGTGCGACATAGCTGATCTCGTTGGTGCCATATTCGACGAACAGGTTGGGCGCAAGCTGGCTGCGCGCCGCCATGATTTCCTCGATTGTGATGGCGGCACCGGTGGTATTGACCGAGCGCAACGGCGGCCACGGGCGCGATGGTGCCGGACTTTGCAGCAAGCGCCGCAGATGCCAAGGCGTTGCATACATGCGCGTCACGCCGTAGCGCCGCAGCGTATCGCCCAGCGCCTCGCGCGTTTTGTCGATCCAGGCGGACACCAGTGCGGCGCCGGCCAGGTGGGCACGAAGCAGGGTGCGCATGCCGACGAACGAGGGCCAGGGCGCGATAGGCAGGATGCGGTCGCCGGCATCGAAGCCGAACAGTTGCACCACCATGCGCGA
>DATAZV010000482.1:0-7524 GCA_036271855.1 Burkholderiales bacterium | reverse complement strand
AAAATCAATGCCGACAGCGTGCGCCTGTTCAAGCAGCCCGACGTGCTCGAAAAACTCAAAACCCTGGGGCTGGACCCGATCCTCTCGACCCCGGAAGAGCTGGGCAAATACCAGCAGGAAGAAATCGCCAAGTGGGCCAAGGTCGTCAAGGCCTCGGGCGCACGCGCCGATTAGTACAAAAAAATCACAGACCTCAAACCTCAAGCAGGAGAACCAGCATGCCCATCGCCGCACCCCGTCTGATCCGCACCGTGGCCGTGGCCGCGTGCGCCGCCGCCGGCCTCAGCGCCGGCGCCGCCCACGCCCAGGCCTATCCGAACAAACCGGTGCGCATCGTCGTGCCCTTCGCCGCGGGCGGCCCGGCCGACATCTACGCGCGCGCCGTCGCCCAGTACCTGGGCGACGAGTTGAAACAACCTTTTACGGTCGACGACCGTCCCGGCGGCGGCTCGCTGATCGGCACCGACATCGTCGCCAAATCGCCGCCCGACGGCTACAACCTGCTGCTGATCTCCAACACCCACACCGTCAACGAGACGCTGTACCAGAAGCGCCCCTTCACCCTGATGCGCGACTTCGCGCCGATCTCGCCGATCAACATCGCCTACCTGGCGCTGGTGGTCAATCCCACCACCACCATCAAGAGCGTCGCCGATTTGATCAGCCAGGCCAAGGCCGCGCCCGGCAAGCTCAACTACGCCTCCTCCGGCTCCGGCACGCCGTACCACATGGCGGGCGAGCTGTTCAAGGCGATGGCCAAGGTCGACATCACCCACGTTCCCTACAAGGGCTCCTCGGGCGCCCGCACCGACGTCATCGGCGGCCAGGTGCAGATGATGTTCGACTCCATCTCCACCATGACCCCCTTCATCAAGCAGAACAAGGTGCGCGGCCTGGCCACCACCGGCAAGCAGCGCGACCCGATCCTGCCCGACCTGCCCACCGTGGCCGACACCGTGCCCGGCTACACCGCCGAAATCTGGCTCGGCCTGATGGCCCCGGCCAAGACCCCGCAGGTGATCATCGACAAGCTCAATGGCGAAATCCAGAAAATGGTGCAGACCCCGGCCACCCGCGACACCTGGGCCACCCAGGGCGCCTTGCCGATGGTGATGACGCAGAACACCTTCACCAAATACCTGAATGACGACATCGCCAAGTGGGCCAAGGTGGTGAAGATTTCCGGGGCGAAAGTGGAGTAGGCACACAAAAGTAAAAACCTACTTTTGTGTGGTTCTAGCTAGTCAAGAAATCACCGGCAGAGCCGGATGATTTCTTGAATCAAACTGCGACGAAAAAGCGGGTCGCGTAGCACTTGGCACTATGGGCGCTGCCGCTTCTGGGCGCGCGTCGGCGTGCTCGCGCCGCCGACTTTGTTGCACGCTTTTGCGGTAATGTATGACCATGTCTCAAACCATCACTCTCAAAGTCAACGGCCAGCCGCGCGAAGTCGCGGCCGCCGAGGACACGCCGCTGCTGTACGCGCTGCGCAACGACCTGAACCTCAAGGGCACGCGCTTCGGCTGCGGCGCCGGGCATTGCGGCGCCTGCCGCGTGCTGCTCGACGGCCACGCCGTCGCCTCCTGCGAAACCCAGTTATGGGCCGCCAAGGGCCGCGAAGTCACCACCATCGAAGGCCTGGGCACGCCGGATGCGCCGCATGCCCTGCAGCGCGCCTTCATCGCCGAGCAGGCGGCGCAGTGCGGCTATTGTTCCAGCGGCATCATCATCAGCGCCGCGGCGCTGCTGGCGCGATGTCCGCAACCCAGCGAAGACCAGGTGCGCGAAGCACTGGACCGCAACCTGTGCCGCTGCGGCACGCACAACCGCATTGTGCGTGCGGTGATGCGCGCCGCGCGGGAGCTGGCCGCATGACACGCATTCCCCCGCCGGACGTGCCGGTGCCGCCGCCCAGGCTCCCCGGCAGCCTGAACGTCAACCGGCGCCTGGACCGCTGGCTGCGCATTCTGCCCGAAGGCATTATTGAAGTCATGCCCGGCAAGGTGGAAATCGGCCAGGGCATCGTCACCGCGCTGGCGCAGATCGCCGCCGAAGAACTCGATGTCGACCTCGCGCGCATCCGCATGGTCCGCGCCAGGACCGGCAGCAGCCCGGACGAAGCCGTCACCTCCGGCAGCCAGTCGGTGCAGGAGTGCGGCACCGCCCTGCGCCACGCCGGCGCCGAAGCGCGCGCCCTGCTGGTGGCCGAAGCAGCGCGGCAATGGGACGCCGACCCCGCCACCTTGCAGGTGAACAACGGCGTCATCAACGATGCCTCCGGCCGCACGCTCGCCTACTGGCAGCTCGACAGCGCCGCCCTGTTCGACCGCGAAGCCAGCGGCCAGGCCGCGCCCAAGGCCGCCGCCGCGCATCGCCTGGTCGGCACCGCGGTGGAACGCCTGGACATCCCCGACAAAATCTACGGCCGACCGCGCTTCGTGCAGGACATGGCGCTGCCCGGCATGCGCTACGGCCGCGTGCTGCGCCCGGCCGCCCCCGGCGCGCGCCTGCAAAGCCTGGACGACTCCGCCGCCCGCGCCCTGCCCGGCGTGGTGGTGGTGCGCGACGGCAGCTTTGCCGGCGTCGTCGCCGAACGCGAAGAAATCGCCCTCAAGGCGGTTGCCCTGCTGCGCAAGGGCGCGGTATGGAGTGAAGGCGCCGGCCTGCCGCCAACCGTTGGCCTGCACGACTGGATGCGCACCCAGCCTCTCGACACCAAGGTGATAGAAGACAAGCGCGCTGCTGCTCCCGCGCGGCTTGTGCGTGACGTCAGCCTGCGCTACACCAAGCCCTATCTCGCCCATGCCTCCATCGGCGCCTGCTGCGCCGTCGCGCAGTGGACCGACGGGAGGCTGGCGGTATACAGCCACAGCCAGGGCATCTACAACCTGCGCGCCGACCTTGGCATCGTCTTCAGCCTGCCGGTGACCGATATCACCATCGAACACGTCGAAGGCGCCGGCTGCTACGGCCACAACGGCGCCGACGACGTGGCGCTGGACGCCGCCCTGCTGGCGCGCGGCGCCGCCGGTCACCCGGTGCAGGTGGTGTGGTCCCGCGAAGAAGAACTCGCCTGGTCCCCCCACAGCCCAGCGATGGACGTGCAGATCAAGGCTGGCCTCGACGAACAGGGCAATGTGCTCACCTGGAACTACGAGGTCTGGAGCAACGGCCACGGTATCCGCCCGGGCCGCGCCAAGATTCCGACTTTGCTCGCCGCGCGCTACCTGGAGAAGCCCTACGAACAGTTCATCGCCGTCAACGCGCCGCTGGCCAATGGCGGTGGCGCCGAGCGCAACGCCATCGCGCTCTACGATTTCCCCGAACAGGTGGTCACCAACCACCGCCTGCTCACCATGCCCCTGCGCGTTTCCGCCATGCGCGCGCTCGGCGGCTACGCCAACATTTTCGCCATCGAGTCCGCCATGGACGAGCTGGCCCTGCAAGCCGGCGCCGACCCCGTCGAATACCGCCTGCGCCACATGAAGGACGAGCGCGCCATCGCCGTGCTGAAAAACGCCGCCGCCCGCGCCCGCTGGAGCGCCTGGGACAGCGAAGAGCACGAGGAAGGCGCCGGCCACGGCATCGCCTGGGTCAAGTACAAAAACACCGGCGCCTACTGCGCGGTGGTCGCCGAAGTGGTGATGATGGAGGTGGTCAAGGCCAAGCGCCTGGTGATCGCCGTCGACGTCGGCCTCACCATCAATCCGGACGGCGTGATCAACCAGATCGAGGGCGGGGCTGTGCAGGCAGCGAGCTGGACCCTGAAAGAAGCCGTCGGTTACGACGGCGAGCGCATCACCGCCACCGACTGGGAGCAGTACCCCATTCTCAACTTTAGCGAAGTACCGGCGGTGGAAGTGGAGATCATCAACCGCCCGGACGAGCGCGCGGTCGGCGCTGGCGAGGCTGCCTCCGGCCCGACGGCGGCGGCCATCGCCAATGCCGTCGCCCATGCACTGGGTGTGCGGGTGCGCGACTTGCCGCTGACGCCGGAGCGCATTATGGCGGCGATGTAGCTATAGCTGGGTCCAGAGGAAGTACGCCACACCCACGCCGACAATCAGCATGAACGGCAGCGCGAAGCCGGCGATGCGCATGAAGCTGCCGGCGCTCGCCGCCTGCGGCCAGCCCGCTTCGCGAAACGCGAACACCACGCCGTGCCCGGTGCGCCAGTCGAGGTTCCACATCAGGCCGGCGCACAGGTAGAGCACCGAAGAAGCGGCGATGTTCACCGCCCAGGTCGGCGGGTACATCTTCAGCTTGAACAGGATGTACAGGTCGTAGCTCCAGGAAGCCACCGTCAGCCACACCACCACGGCGATGAACACCTCGATGGCGCGGGCGCGCCTCGCCAGCGCCAGATACAGCGTGCCCACCGCCCACGGTGCGGTGAGGTAGGTGAACAGCGACATGTAGGCCGCGTCGAAATAGTCCCAGGTCGGGTCGCCTGTATAGGGCGCCACCAGCACCATGCCGAGAAAGGCGATGATGAACGTCGTCAGGCGCCAGGGCTGGCCGAGGAATTTTCGGTAGTCCGCGGTAAACAGACTGAGGCGCTTGCGCTGCATCACCAAGCACACCGTGCCGGCGGCGATCAGCACCAAGTAGCAGGCGATATAGGCCTGGAAGAACGGCTCAAGCTCACGCAGGGTCTGCATTGCGCCTCCTCCCCCCACGCCACCCGGCAGGGGCCGGCGGCGCTTTAGGAAACGACCTGATAGTACAGATTCTGCGGGTGATTGGCCTGGGCGAAAAAGAACCAGCGCTCCGCCAGCAGGCCGGCGTATTGCACCAGCAGCGCCAGCACCAGCAGCGCGCCGCTCACCTTCGCTTCGGCCAGCGCCAGCAGCATGGTCGAGACCGGAAAGATCAGGAACAGGAAGACCCAGCGCATGTTCTTGATGAACAGCGCGCTCTTGCCGTGAAAAAACTCGCGGGTATTGAAGCTGCCGCCCATCGCGCCCATCGATTTTTGCTGGATCTTCGGGTTCTTGATGCCGATGGCGCTTTGCAGGGTCGACACCGGTTTCAGCGCGGCATTGCGCTTGAGCATCAGCAGGCGCACCACCAGGCCGACGATCAGGAACAGGTAAGCGGCGTTCATGTAGCCCGGCACCCAGGCCGGCGCCGCCCACGCCGCCCACACCGAGGCGAGGGTGAAGCCGGAGGCGCAGCCCAGCAGCACGAAATTCGCCAGGGTGTAGACGCTGGCCCATTCGCGGATGAAGCGCAGGCAGGCGTAGATCATCGCCGTGCACACCCACAGCGCCAGCGCGCAAATCACACACAGCACGCCCAGCGCCGCCGCGTAGGGCTGGCCGCTGTAATGCGCCCAGGCGTAGAGCGCGGAAGAGCCAAAGAATGCCGGCACCGCGATCACCTCGCGCGACAGCCACGAGGTGCGCCACATCGCCGCGCTGCGCCAGAAGCGCTCGGGACGTCCCAGGTGAAAAAACGAGGCGAATAGACCTAGCCCCGTCAGCACCATGCAGATCACCGCGCCGCCGCTGAAGAAGTTACGCGCGGAAAGCGGCGTCACATGCCCGCCGCCGATCACATCCGCCCCCACCAGCGCCAGCATCAGGCCCTGCGCCATGCCGCACAGGGTGGTGAGAAAAATCACCGACCAGGCGGGTTTCATGCGTGTGCTCCCGCCGACCTACCGTGCCCCACATCCGTTCGTGGTGAGCTTGTCGAACCATGTGTGCCTTGCGGTGCGTGGCGTCCGGAAGTCACCGGTCCTTCGACAGGCTCAGGACGAACGGGAGGGGGGCGCGTGGCTGCGTCGATGAAATTCATTGGGATACAGGCAGAGTCACATAGCAAGCCGCGAATGATGACACGGCTCACAATTTGGCTTCATCGATCAGCTCGGTGATCTTGCGCGGCAAATACTGGTTCGCCGGTTTGGTCTGCCACTCCGGCATCAGCGCATAGCCGCCGCGCTCGCGGATCGCCACCGAGACTTCGGAATTTTCGTCGTGCACGTCGCCGAACAGGCGCGCGCTGGTTGGGCAGGCCATCACGCAGGCAGGTTTGCGTTCGTCTTCCGGCAGGGTGGTGCTGGTGACGCGGTCCACGCACAGGGTGCACTTGGTCATCACCTTGCGGCCTTCGTCCAGCTCGCGGGCGCCGTAGGGGCAGGCCCAGGCGCAATACTTGCAGCCGATGCACTTGTCGTAGTCCACCAGCACGATGCCGTCTTCCTTGCGCTTGTACGAGGCGCCGGTGGGGCACACCGGTACGCAGGGCGGGTCTTCGCAATGCAGGCAGCTTTTCGGGAAGTGCACGGTTTCGGTCAGCGGGAATTCGCCCACCTCGTAGGTCTGCACGCGGTTGAAGAATGTGCCGCTGGGGTTTTCGCCGTAGGGGTTCAGGTCTTCCAGCGGCCCGGCGGTGCCGGAGGTGTTCCACTGTTTGCACGACGTCACGCAGGCATGGCAGCCGACGCAGACGTTGAGGTCGATGACGAGCGCGAGTTGGGTCATGGATTCAAGCCTCCGTTTTGGGCCGGCCGGCGAAATAGGCATTCACTTTTTTAAACACACCGGTGCCCGGCATTCTTTTCATCGGCGCGAAGCTGGGCCAGGTTTCCTTTGGCTCATCGGCCGCTGCCGGGTAGATGCGCACGCGCACGTCGTACCAGCCGGCCTGGCCGGTGACCGGGTCGCTATTCGAAATGGTCTTGCCTGCGCCGGCAGCTGGCTGCGGCAACTCTTCCGTAATCACGTGATTCAGCAAAAATCCCTTGGTCGACTCATCGGCCTGTGGCGCCAGGTTCCACGCGCTTTTGGATTTGCCGATGGCGTTCCAGGTCCACACCGTGCCCGGTTCCACCGCCTCGGTGTAGCGGCACATGCAGCGCAGCTTGCCCCATTGCGACTCCACCCACAGCCAGCCGCCGTCTTCCACCCCCGCCGCCTTGGCGGTGAGCGGGTTGACCATCAGGTAGTTGTGGCTGTGGATTTGCCGCAGCCAGGCGTTTTGCGAATCCCAGGAGTGGTACATCGCCATCGGCCGCTGCGTCACCGCGTTGAGCGGATATTTTTCCAGGTCGGTGGCGGCATACTCCAGCGGCTGCGACCAGAAGGGCAGGGGATCGAAATGCTTTTCGATGCGCGCGCGCAAATGTTCCGGCGGCTGCTTGCCGGCGCGCCTGCCCTGCGCCGCCAGGCGAAAGCCTTGCAGCACCGGCGAATACAGGTGGATGCGAATGGGTTCGAGGGAGCCGTTGAAGGCCACGTCCTTGGCGAACTCCAGATAGTCGCGGTTCCAGTTGCGCATGTACTGCTGCTCGATCGGCAACTCGTAGTGGAACACGCAGTTGTTCTCGGCGTACATCTGCCATTGCTTCGGGTTCGGCTCGCCGATCAGCGCCTTGTCGCCGTCCACCCCGCGCCAGCCCGAGAGAAAGCCGATGCCCGAGCCCGGCGCCGTCTCCCAGTTGATGATGAAGTCTTCGTAGCCCTTGAACTTGCGCCCGCCCTCGGCCGTGGTAAAGGCCGGCAGCTTCAGGCGCGA
>DATAZV010000481.1:0-5017 GCA_036271855.1 Burkholderiales bacterium | reverse complement strand
ACCGGGCGAGGTGTTCTACGCCTCTTCCGGCAACGGCTCGCTGATGCACCTGGCCACTTCGCTGTTCGCCCGCACCACCGGGGTGAAAATGACCCACGTGCCCTACAAGGGCGGCGGCCAGGCGATGACCGACGTGCTGGGAGGCCAGGTGCCGCTGTATTTTTGCAACGCGGTGCAGGCCCTGCCGTTTGCCAAGTCGGGCAAGCTGCGCGCCCTGGCCGTCACCACGCCCGTCCGCTCCAAGGCCCTGCCGGAGGTGCCGACGCTCAAGGAAGCCGGCGTACCAGGGGTCGAAATGGTCGAATGGAACGGCCTGTATGTGGCGGCCGGCACCCCCGCGCCCGCCGTCGAGCGCCTGGCCAACGCCTTGCAGCAGACCCTGAAAATTCCCGAAATGCGCAAGTCGATCGAAGACCTGACCGCCGAGCCCTTCCCCGGCACACGCCAGGACGCCATCGCCTTCGTCAACGCCGAAGTGGAAAAGATGGCGCGGGTGGTGAAGGAACTGGGCATCAGCCCGGATTGAATCTGCCTTGGTCCGCCCCCCCCGGATTGAACTACTTCAATCCGGACCTTCGCCCGCGTTCGACTCGTCGTATTCGGTGGTATCGACTTCCCTGATCGCCTGGTCCAGCGGCACCACCGAGACCTGGTAGCCCTGGCTGGTGAATTCGAAGTGGTCGGACTGCATGCCGATCAGGTGCTCGACCAGCAAGCGCGCGAGCTCACGGCCGCGCGCGCGTTCCTCTTCGAAAGTTTCGCGCGGCGCGCTCAGGTCGTCGGTCATCGCTTGCTCCGGAATGGCGAAAAGCCCACTCTACGCCGGTTGCGGAAAGCCGCCATCGGCGGCTGCGCCAGCACGAGTCGGCGGTGGCCTACGCGGCACGCCGCCTGTTGACGCCAACCTCAGCGGATCGCCATCGGCGCAATCGGCGCCCCGGTGGCGCCCTTGATCGGCAGCGGCTGCACCACGAAGGCAAACTCGGTGGCACCGGCGGCGGCGAGCTTTTCCAGGTCGAGGTTTTCCAGCAGGAACACGCCGTGCTGGATGATGAACATCGCGTGCAGCGGCAGGCTGTTGCCGGGCTGCGAAGGCCGCACCTCGACGCAGCAATTGTCGGCGGCCACCATCATCGGGTCCTGCTTGAGCAGCCACTGGCCCGCCGCTATGCCCAGGCCGGCGTTGGCCGAGCCGTAGAGCTTGTTCTCCTTGCCGATGATTTTGGTCCAGCCGGTGCGGATCAGCACGGCATCGCCGGGGTTGATCTTCATGTGGGTCTTGTCCAGCGCCTGCTGCAAATCCTCGGGCGTGATCACATAAGAGGTGGGCAGCATGTCCACGCCCTTGGACCCGGCAACGTCGATCAGCACGCCGCGGGTCATCAGCCCGCCGATGTTTTCCGCCCCCAGCTTCTTGAAGCCGCCGCGGGTGGCGATGTCGGCCCACTTGAAGCAGTTGTAAAAGCTGTCGCCCCACATCTGGTGCGCGAAAGCATCGATCTGCGTGCCCACCTGGCCCAGCTCGGTGATCACCAGTTCCTCGTTCACCTGGCGCCCGCCCGGCACGATCGGCCAGTTCTTGGTGTACATGCTGAACTGGCGGCCATCGACCAGGAACATTTCCTTCGGGTCGGGCGAGAGCAACTCACCGAGGTTGAATATCTCCCCCGTCTTGATCAGCTTCGTCGCGGCCAGCACGCGCGCCGGGTTCATCATGTTGGCGGCGCCCTTCTGGTCGCCGGGGCCCCAGCGCGAGGGGCAGCGCTCGCTGTCCGGCGGCATCTTGTACTGGTCCTGGGCAAGTGCCGCGCTGCAGGCCAGCCCGCAAAGAATGGCGGCCACGGCGCGGCCGAACGCGGTTGCGAATGTAAGGCGCATGTATGTCTCCCCGCCGGGTGTGCCCCGGCGCATTGTCTCGTTGAATGGCAGTCTTTTGGATGCGCCGGGTCTGCTTTTGTCGGCATGCCGTATTGATCCACGCTGCCGGCCCGGTCGCCCGCGTCCGTTCTACAGAGGCGACCTCACCCTGTCAATTGCGCGAAAGCGCATGTCCGCTATTAAGGCATCGCAGATGCCGCGGCACTGCGCGCCGCCTCAAACCACCCAGGGCGCCTCTTCCAGCATTTCGGGAATCTCGTTGCGCGCGCGCTCGCTGGTGAACACGCTGATGCGCATGCGCGCCGGCTGCGCCTCTTCGATCGGCGCGTTCATGTAGATCTCGATATGCCGGATCACCAGGTGGTAGCCCGCCACCGTCGAATAATTCTCGCCCTCAAGCTGCAGCGAGTTGCCCACCGTCAGATGCGCCAGCGGCTCGGCCATGAACAGCGTCACGGCCACTTGCTCGGTGCTGCCGGGCTCGAAAATGATGTATTCGTAATGCATGGGTCACCTCCGCTCGCGGGGTCCGGGGCTGCGTCCGGGTCTGCGCCTGACACTGCCTGTATATATTAACAGGGTTCAGGGGGGTTTAGGCAAGCGGAAAATGCAGCCCGGCGGTGCCTGCCCCAAGCAGCGAACAATTCTTTGCTGCCCGTCTTTGCGCGCAAAAACACTCGGTTTCCAATGCTTTTCGCGTCCTTTCACGAGTGAAACGTCGTGCCGATTTCCTTCCGAAAATCATCCACACTTAGTTGATCGACTTGCGTATCTTGGTTACCAGTATCCCCAACACTGGAGCCAACATGGACACCACGCTCACCTTCCGCCAGGAACGCTTCGTCTTCGAATACCTGAAAGACCAGAACGCCAGTGCCGCCGCCGCGCGCGCCGGCTACACCGCCAGGAACATGGCCTCGCAGGGCAGCGAACTGCTAAACAACCCCGCCATCCGCGACCGTGTGCGCTTCGAGATGCAAAGCCTGTTGGCGGAGATACGCTGCTCGGCGCTGGAACTGATGAAGCAGCGCATGCGGGCGGCGTTTTTTGATGCGGGGAAGTTGCTGCGGGGGTGGGAGCCGATTGCGCTTGAAGAACTGGATGAGGAGACGCGGCGGGCGGTGGAGGTTAGGACCGTCTTGCGCAAGGGCGACCCGGTGGTACACGTCAAGCAGCCGGACCGGCACCGCGCGTTGCGGGCGCTGGAGAAGGTGCATGAGCGGCTGGACTGGCTCAACGAGAAGTATTACGCGCAGTTGGAACGGAAGGGAGAGGTTCCGAGCCTGGAGGAGATCGAGCGCAGGGCGGATGAGGCGCTTGCGGCGGAACGGGCGGAGGCTGAAGCGGCGACTAGCGATATTTCGCAAAAACCTCAGGTTTTGTCAGGTTCTGGCTCGACAGCTGCGATGCCAGCGTCGCGGATTTTCGAAAAACCTCAGGTTTTCTCAGGTTCGGAGCTTGGGGCTGGAACGCGGGCGATGCTTTTTCCCGATAAACCTATGGTTTTATCAGGTTCGGAATCCTTCCCGATCCCGCCGGCCGCGATGCAGCCCGGCGCGGCGACAACCTTGCTGACTGCCTGACAAGACCGCAGCGGGCATTGCGCCCGCCCCCATCAGAGCTTCGGCAGATCGAGCAATATCCCCTTATCCACCTTGTGAATGTCGGTGTGCCCGCAAAAGCCCATGGTGGTGTCGAGTTCCTTGTGGATGATCTGCAGGCATTTGGTCACGCCCTCCTCGCCCATCGCGCCCAGCGCGTAGAGAAAGGCGCGGCCGATCATGGTGCCGCGCGCGCCCAGGGCCCAGGCCTTGAGCACGTCCTGGCCGGAGCGGATGCCACCGTCGAGCCACACCTCAATGTCCTTGCCCACCGCATCGACAATCGCCGGCAGCGCGGTGATGGTGGAAGGGGCGCCGTCGAGCTGGCGGCCGCCGTGGTTGCTGACGATCAGCGCATCGGCGCCGCTTTGCACCGCCAGGCGCGCATCCTCGGCGTCGAGGATGCCCTTGAGAATCAGCTTGCCGCCCCAGCGCTTTTTCACCCATTCGATATCGGCCCAGGTCAGGCGCGGGTCGAACTGGCTGGCGGTCCAGTCGGAGAGCGAGCTCATGTCCTTCACGCCCTTCACATGGCCGACGATGTTGCCGAAGCTGCGGCGTTTGGTGCCGAGCATTTCCATGCACCACGCCGGCTTGGTGGCGAGGTTGAGCATGTTGGCCAGGGTCGGCTTGGGCGGCGCGGAGAGGCCGTTTTTCAGGTCCTTGTGGCGCTGGCCGATCACCTGCAAGTCGAGGGTGAGCACCAGGGCGCCGCACTTGGCTGCCTTGGCGCGGTCGATCAGGCGCTCGATGAAGTCGCGGTCGCGCATCACGTAGAGCTGGAACCAGAACGGCGCCTTGGTATGTTCGGCCACATCTTCGATCGAGCAAATGCTCATGGTCGAGAGGGTGAAGGGCACGCCGAATTTTTCGGCGGCGCGGGCAGCGAGGATCTCGCCGTCGGCGTGCTGCATGCCGGTGAGGCCGGTGGGCGCGAGGGCGACGGGCATGGCAACGTCGACGCCGATCATCTTCGTGCGCGTGGTGCGCGTTTCGATGTTCACCGCGACGCGCTGGCGCAGGCGGATCTTCTGGAAGTCGCTCTCGTTGGCGCGGTAGGTGCCTTCGGTCCAGGAGCCGGAGTCGGCGTAGTCGTAGAACATGCGCGGCACGCGCTTTTGCGCGATCACGCGCAGGTCTTCGATGGTGGTGATGACTGGCATGCTGTTTTATCTGAGGGCGCGTTGCGCCCTTGTCCCCGTTTTTTACACTCAGGCCGCAATGTTACAGCCCCCCGCCCGATTGCGCAGCGCAGCACGAGTCGACGCTAAGCGATACAATTTATCAGCGGATCAATCTTGCCCGGCGCCGCCGTGCGCAGCACACTGGTCAACCATGCAATGCCGGAAGCATTGCGCCGCGCCGGATTCGACCCTTGTCATAAAACCCGACCGTTCTTTCGGATCATGAGGTTATTGGAGACTCAACCATGGCAGTAAGCAAGATTTACCCGGACGCAAAGGCGGCGCTGGCCGGCCTGTTGCATGACGGCATGACCATCATGTCGGGCGGCTTCGGCCTGTGCGGCATTCCCTCGG
>DATAZV010000480.1:0-26995 GCA_036271855.1 Burkholderiales bacterium | reverse complement strand
ACCGTGAACACCGAAAAGGACAGCTACGTCCAGGTGAAATTCGCCGACGGTGGCGTGGTCACGCTGAAACCCAATACGCGTCTGAAAATCGACAACTACCTGTTCGATGCCAAGGAGCCGGCCAAGGACAGTTCCACCCTGTCGCTGCTCAAGGGCGGCCTGCGCATGATCAGCGGCCTGATCGGCCACCGCGGCAACCCGGATGCCTTCAAGACCAATACCGCGACGGCGACCATCGGCGTGCGCGGCACCACCTTCACCATCGAGGACTGCCTGACCACCGGTTGCGTGCGCCGCGGCGCGACCCGTGTCGGCATGATCGACGCCACCGAATACGCCAGCCTCGATACCGGCACCATGAGCGACGCTGCCTTTTCGGCCGATCCGGACCAGTTCAATGCCTGGGTGGCGCGCGACCGTGCCCAGAGCGCCGCGCGCGAAACTGCGCTGAGCCTGGACGGCCCAATGCTCCTGGCGCAAAACGCCTCCGGTTGCGGTACCGCCAATGCCGGCGATTGCCTGCCGCCGGCGGTGATCGTCGGCGTATCCGACGGCGAAATCATTGTCTCGAACAGTTCCGGCGCCCCGGTTTCCTACCGTGCCGGCCAGTGGGGCATGGTGCAGAACTTCAATTCCCGTCCGCTGACCCTGCCGGGCGACCCCGGTCTGCCGATCTACCAGCCGCCCGCGACTTTTTTCCAGAATATCTCGGCCGGCGGCATACGCAACTCGAGCAGCCAGTGCATCGTCAACTAAGCTGATTCGCCGGTTTTTCCGCCGAAAGGCCCCGCGTGCGGGGCCTTTTGCATTTATGCCCGACCTGGGCATTTTTACAGTTTCTCGGCGCACCTGGCGCTTCGTTTTTTGAGGCCGCCGTTATAATGCGGGCTATGGCTCTTGAACGTGCAGCATCCGCCGCCAAGCCCCCCGCCTCCTCCCGGGTGGCGCGGCTGCTTTCCGAATCGCGCTGGCTTCTGTTTGCCGGCCTGGCGGTCTATCTGGTGATGATTCTGGCTACCTATCATCATGCCGATACCGGCTGGTCGCATGACGGCGGCGGGCCTGCGGTGGCCAACGCCGGCGGGCGCTTCGGCGCCTGGTTTGCCGATCTGATTCTTTACGTCTTCGGCCTGTCCGCCTGGTGGTGGGTGGCGCTGTTTTCCTACCTGGTGATCGCCGGCTACAAACGCATGGCGGACCGCTTTCTCGGCAACGACGCCACCGTACTGGACCGGCGCTCGATGTTCGCCCTGTTCGGCGGTTTCGCGCTTTTGCTGCTGTCCAGCGCGGCGCTGGAATCGGTGCGCTTTTACAGTCTGAAGGTAGGGTTGCCGCTGGCCCCGGGCGGGCTGGTGGGCGCCATTCTCGGGCGCCTGGCCAACACCTATCTGGGCTTTACCGGCGCCACGCTGCTGCTGCTCCTGGGCTGCGGTATCGGCCTGTCCCTGTTCACCGGCATCTCCTGGCTGGCGGTGGCCGAGCGCATCGGCACCGGCCTGGAATGGGCTTATGACCGTGTGCGCCGGCGCATGGAAGAGCGTGAAGACCGCGAACTGGGAGCGGTGGCGCAGGTGGAGCGCGAGCAGATCGTGGTGGAAGAGCGGCGCGAACTGTTCGACGACCATTCGACTATCCGCATCGAGCCCGGCCTGGCCGAAGTGCCGCAATCGCCGCGGGTGGAAAAAGAGAAGCAGGCGCCGCTGTTTTCCGACCTGCCCGACACCGGTTTGCCGCCTTTGCATTTGCTGGACGCCGCTGCCGCCAACCTTGAAACGGTGAGCCCGGAGACGGTGGAGTTCACCTCGCGGCTGATCGAGAAAAAGCTCAAGGACTTCGGTGTACAGGTGGAAGTAAAAGCGGCCTACCCCGGCCCGGTGATCACGCGCTACGAGATCGAGCCGGCTGTGGGCATCAAGGGCAGCCAGATCGTCGGGCTGGCCAAGGACCTGGCGCGGGCACTCTCGCTGGTGTCGATCCGCGTGGTCGAAACCATCCCGGGCAAGAGCCTGATGGGCCTGGAACTGCCGAACCCGAAGCGCCAGATGGTGCGCCTGTCCGAAATCCTGGGTTCGCAGGTCTACAACGACAACGCTTCGGCGCTGACCATGGCGCTGGGCAAGGACATCGCCGGCAAGCCGGTGGTGGCTGATCTGGCGAAGATGCCGCACCTGCTGGTCGCCGGCACCACCGGCTCGGGTAAATCGGTAGGCATCAACGCGATGATCCTCTCGCTGCTTTACAAGGCGGAGGCGCGCGACGTGCGCCTGATCCTGATCGACCCGAAGATGCTCGAAATGAGCGTCTACGGCGACATTCCACATCTGCTGGCGCCGGTGGTCACCGACATGAAGCAGGCGGCCAATGCGCTCAACTGGTGTGTGGCGGAAATGGAGCGGCGCTACAAGCTGATGAGCTCGCAGGGCGTGCGTAACCTGGCCGGCTTCAACACCAAGGTGGCCGATGCGGCTGGCGCCGGCAAGCCCCTGACCAACCCCTTCACCATCACGCCGGATAGCCCCGAGCCGCTGGAGCACCTGCCGTTCATCGTGGTGGTGATCGACGAACTGGCCGACCTGATGATGGTGGCCGGCAAGAAGATCGAAGAGCTGATAGCCCGCCTGGCGCAAAAGGCGCGGGCTTCGGGCATCCACCTGATTCTGGCTACGCAGCGGCCCAGCGTCGACGTGATCACCGGCCTGATCAAGGCGAACATCCCGACCCGCATTTCGTTCCAGGTGTCCTCGAAAATCGATTCGCGCACGATTCTCGACCAGATGGGCGCCGAATCCCTGCTCGGCCAAGGCGACATGCTTTACCTGCCCTCGGGCAGCGGCCTGCCGGCGCGGGTGCACGGCGCTTTCGTGGCGGATGAGGAAGTCCACCGCGTAGTCGATTATTTAAAGAAACTTGGCGGCGTAAATTACATCGAAGGGATACTGGAAGGCGGTGTCCTCGAAGGCGACGCGGAAGGTGGCGTGGCCGGGGAGGGCGGTGCCGGTGGGGACGCCGAAAGCGACCCG
This sequence comes from Burkholderiales bacterium, assembly GCA_036271855.1. Taxonomy (GTDB): domain Bacteria; phylum Pseudomonadota; class Gammaproteobacteria; order Burkholderiales; family JAEUOS01; genus JAQGMJ01. The sequence continues at coordinate 23,975 of DATAZV010000480.1, read as the reverse complement.
ATGTACGATCAGGCGGTTGAAATCGTGCTGAAAAACAAGCGCGCTTCAATCTCCCTGGTGCAGCGTCACCTGCGGATCGGCTACAACCGCGCCGCGCGCCTTCTGGATGCCATGGAAAAGGCCGGACTGGTCTCGACCATGCAGACCAACGGCAATCGGGACATCCTGATCCCGGCGAAAGCGGAATAGTGAAAACAATCGGGGTCAGAGTCAGCTTGCCTGGTAGGCTTGGCAGGCGTGTTGTGGTGGTGTTGCTGGCATCGCTGACCATGGTGAGTGCGGCTGCCCATGCAGCGGCTGCCGACGATCTGCGCGAATTCGTCAAGGGCACGCGCTCGGGCAAGGTCGCGTTTACGCAGACCGTCGTCAACCGTAACGGCAAGGTATCGAACCCGGCCTCGGGCAGTTTCCAGTTCGTGCGCCCGGGCAAATTCCGCTGGGTGTACGAAAAGCCATATGAGCAGTGGATCGTCGGTGACGGCGAAAAGCTGTGGATCTTCGACAAGGACCTGAACCAGGTCACCGTGCGCAAGCTTGGTGCTTCGCTGGGCCAGAGCCCGGCGGCGATCCTCGCCGGCAGCGACGACCTGGAGAAGAACTTCACCTTGAAGGAAGCCGGCACGCAAGACGGGCTGGAATGGTTGGAAGCCACGCCCAAGGCCAAGGACACTTCTTTCGAACTGGTGCGCATCGGCTTCAAGAGCGAAGGCAGTGGGCACGCCCTGGCGGCGATGGAGTTGCACGACACCTTCGGCCAGACCTCGGTGCTCAAGTTCGGCACCATCGAGCGCAATCCGGCCTTGGCGGCGGACACCTTTCGCTTCACGCCGCCCAAGGGCGCGGATGTGATCGGTGAATCCAAGTAGCCAGCGCGCGCCGGCCGCCCGGGAGGTATAGGCGATGGCCGACCTCCTGAGCCAGGACACACCGCCCGCCCAAGCTGTGCCAGGCGGCAACGCGCCGCTGGCCGAGCGCTTGCGCCCGCAAACCCTGGATCAGGTGATCGGCCAGCAGCACCTGTTGGGCGAGGGCAAGCCCCTGCGCGTGGCCTTTGTCTCCGGCAAGCCGCATTCGATGATCCTCTGGGGGCCGCCGGGCGTGGGCAAGACCACCCTGGCGCGCCTGATGGCCAAGGGCTTCAAGTCGGACTTCATCGCCATCTCCGCCGTGCTCGGCGGCGTCAAGGAAATCCGCGAAGCGGTGAAGATGGCGGAGGAGTCGCGCGCGCTCGGCCGCTCGACCATCCTGTTCGTCGACGAGGTGCATCGCTTCAACAAAAGCCAGCAGGACGCGTTCTTGCCTTACGTCGAAAGCGGCCTGTTCACCTTCATCGGCGCGACCACCGAGAATCCGTCTTTCGAAGTCAATGGTGCCTTGCTGTCGCGCGCCACTGTGTATGTGCTGCAGCCGCTCTCCGAGGCCGACATGCGCGAATTGCTCGGCCATGCGCTGGCCGCAGTCGGTGGCCTGACGCTGGAGGAAGACGCGCAGGCACGCCTGATCGGCTGGGCCGACGGCGACGCACGGCGCCTGCTCAACGCGGTGGAAATCGTTGCCACCTCGGCGCGGACGCAGTCGCTGACCACGATTTCCGGCGAATTCATCGGCAACGCGTTGTCGCAGAACCTGCGCCGCTTCGACAAGGGCGGCGACCAGTTCTACGACCAGATCTCCGCCCTTCACAAGTCGGTGCGGGGCTCCGACCCGGACGCCGCGCTCTACTGGTTCGTACGCATGCTCGATGGCGGCGCCGACCCGCGCTACATGGCGCGGCGCCTGATCCGCATGGCCAACGAAGACATCGGCCTGGCCGACCCGCGCGCCCTGCAGGTGACCCTGGACGCGGCGGAGACCTACGAGCGCCTGGGCACGCCCGAGGGCGAGCTGGCGCTGGCGCAAGCGGTGGTCTACTGTGCCGTCGCCGCCAAAAGCAACGCGCTCTACGAGGCGTATAACGCCGCGCGCGCCTTCGTCAAGGAACACGGCACGGCGCCGGTGCCGGTGCATTTGCGCAATGCGCCGACCAAGCTGATGAAGGAACTGGGTTACGGCAAGCAATACCGCTATGCCCACAGCGAGCCGAATGCCTACGCCGCCGGCGAGCAATACTTCCCCGACGGCATGCAGGCCACTTTCTACACCCCGACCGACCGTGGGATGGAAGCGCGCATCGCCGAGAAACTCAGGTTCCTGCGCAGCCTGGACGAAGCGGCGTCCAAAAAGCCGCGTCGCGAAGAGTAGACCTCAAGCATCACACCGGGCCAGCGGGACGCTGGCCCCTCGTAAAAATCTCCCTTGCTGCAACGCGGCTTGACCGTTTCTGGAAGTCGGTATAACGTTTTAGTGTAACGTTTTAGTGAAAGCCAGTCCGGGGGCATGCGACTGGAAAAAACGGAATACCAAACCAAAGGAGAGAGTTCATGCGTTCAGAGTCGCGCCGTCGTTTTTTGGCCTCGGCTTCAGCCGTCGCCGTGGCAGGGAGCCTGCCTGCAAGCGGGTCCGCCCAGACCGCCATCAACCTGCGCTTTTCATCCTCCCTGGTGGCGGACCAGAACTCCGCCCACTACATCTGGTACCAGCGCTTCGAGTCGAATCTGAAGGCCGCCATCGGCGAGCGCATCAAGCTGGATTACTTTCCCAACAACCAGCTCGGCAAAGAGGCAGACGTGGTGCAGCAGGTGAAGGTCGGGTCGATCGACATGATGGTCACCGGCTCCTCCATTTGGGCCACTGTCGCCCCCGAATTCGGCATGCTTGACCTCGGCTACGTGTTCGACAGCTATACGCACGTGGCCAAGGCGCTCGACGGCGGCGTGGGCGCGAGCCTGAACAACATCCTGCAGGGCAAGACCGGCTGCAACGTCCTGGCCTGGGCTTCGCATTTCGGTGCGCGCAGCGTCTACACCAAGGCGCAGGTGCGCTCGCTGGCCGAAGTCAAGGGAGTGAAGCTGCGCGTGCTGCCGACGCCGGCGTTCATCGAAACCTTCAAGATCATGGGGGCGATCCCGACGCCGATACCCTTCGGCGAGCTTTACACCGCCGCGCAGACCGGCGTGGTCGACGGCTTCGAGCATGACGCGGCCACGGTGCTTTCCTCCAAGCTCAACGAAGTGGTGAAGTTTTGCTGGCTGACCGAGCATCTGTTCAGCCCGATGATCGTGGTGATCGGCAAGCGCGGCATGGACAAGATTCCCGCCGACCTGCGCCCGGCCTTCCAGAAGGCGGCGCAAGAGGCGACGGCGAACCAGCGTGCGGTGGCGGCGGAGAAGGGCGCGCAGGCAATCGATGCCCTGAAAAAACTTGGCCTTGTCTTCAATCCAATGGCCAAGGCTGAACGTGACGGCCTGCGCAAGGAGATGGAGGCCAAGCTATGGGCCACCTTCGCCAAGGAGCAGCCGGTGACCAAGCCGCTATTCGGGGCGATCTCCAAGGCGCGCGCGTGACAGCCCTGCCTGCCGCGGGCGCAAGCCCGCTGGGCTTCGGCGTTGCCGGGGCGGCCGGCCGCTGGCTGGCCGTGTTGCTGACGGTGATCGAGCATTTTGCCGGGCTGGTACTGGCAGTCGATGTGCTGGTGGTATTCACCTCGGTGATCTTCCGTTACTTCCTGCACGACCCGGTCGACTGGGCCGAGGAAATCGCCCGGGCGCTGATGGTGACCCAGGTTTTTCTCGGCGCGGCCACCGTGCTGGCGCGCGGCCAGCACGTGGGCATCGACGCTTTTCGCGGCATGTTGCCGGCGCACTGGCGCCCGGCCCTGATCCAGCTATGCAGCTGGATCATTGTGATCGTCTCGGCGGCGCTGTTTTTCTCCTCCTGCGCGATGCTGCTCGACTCCCGCGGCCAGACTACGCCGATCGGCTTGCCGCAATGGATCTACGTCTGTCCCGTGGTCATCGGCAGCCTGTTCATGACCCTGTTCGGCATCGCCAATGCGCTCAACGGCGAATGGCGCACCGCCTGGACCACGCTGGCGGGGTGCGTGGCTGTGAGCCTGGCCATAGGGGGCTGGAACGCGATATTTCCGGAGCAGCAGGTGCGCCCCTGGTTTCTGCTCACTGTCGGCTTTCTCGGCAGCCTGACCATTGGCGTACCGATTGCCTTCGTGCTGGCCTTTGCCTCGCTGCTGTTTTTTCTCACCGATCCCTCTTTGCCGATGCTGGTGTATTCGCAGCAGGTGATGGCCGGGATGGACCACTTCGTCTTGCTGGCGATCCCGTTTTTCGTGCTCGCCGGCCTGATCATGGAAGTCAACGGCATGTCGGCACGCCTGATCGAACTGCTGCTGCGCATGATGGGGCGCATGCGCGGGGGGCTCAACCTGATCACGATTTTCGCCACCGCGTTTTTCTCCGGCGTCTCCGGCTCCAAGCTGGCCGATGTGGCGGCGGTGGGCGGGGTGATCATGCCGGCGGTGCGCAAGGCGCGGCAGGACCCGAACGAGGCGGCCGGCCTGCTGGCCTGCACGGCGGTGATGGCCGAGACCATACCGCCTTGCGTCAACATGATCATCCTGGGCTTTGTCGCCAACATTTCGATCGGCGGCCTGTTCATCGCGGGGCTGGTGCCGGCGGCGGTAATGGCACTGGCGCTGTCTGCGGTAGCGGTCTACTACGGCACCCGGATCGATCCTGCCCAGGCCTTCGAGCGGCGCACACCGATGCTGCGCCTGCTCGGCGGCGCGCTGATCGCCCTGGTGATGATCGTGATGATCGGCAAGGGCGTCACCTCGGGCATTGCCACCTCTACCGAGGTCTCCGCTTTCGCGGTGGTCTATGCGCTGGTGGTGGGCGGCCTGGCGCTGCGCGAGCTGACGCCACGCTCCATCGTGCGCCTGTTCGTGCGCTCGGCCTCGATGGCTGGCGGCATCCTGTTCATCGTTGCCGCCGCCTCCAGCGTTTCCTATGCACTGACCATCCAGCAGATTCCGGTCTATCTTTCCGGCGCGATGATCACCTTCGCCCACGCCTACGGCAGCACCATGTTCGTCGTGCTCTCGGTGTTGCTGTTGATCGCCTTCGGCGCGGTGCTCGAAGGGGCGCCGGCGCTGATCATCTTCGGGCCGCTGCTGACGCCGATCGCCCAGCAACTGGGCATCCACCCGCTGCATTTTGGCACTGTCCTGGTGATCGCCATGGGCCTGGGGCTGTTCGCGCCGCCTATCGGCCTGGGTCTGTTTGCCACTTGCGCGATTACCGGCACCGAGGTGAAAGACGTGGCCCGGCCGATGCTCAAGTACCTGGTGGTGCTGTTCGTGGTGCTGATGCTGCTGGTGTTCGTACCGGCATTTTCGCTGTGGCTACCCGGCCGCTTCGGCATGACATGAGCGCGCTCATGCACAGATTTTTCAATGTCGGCCTGATCCGCGCGGTCGAGGCGCTGCTCGCCGTGCTGATGCTGGGCATGGTGGTGATGGTGTTCGGCAACGTGGTGCTGCGCTATTTTTTCAATTCCGGCATCGTCGTCTCCGAAGAACTGTCGCGCTTTTGCTTTGTCTGGATGAGCTTCATTGGTGCCATTGTCGCGATGCACGAAGGCACCCACTTGGGCATGGACAATGTGGTGAGCCGCCTGCCGCGCCAGGGCAAGGTCGTTTGCCTGGCGGTAAGCCAGATGCTGATTGTCCTGTGCTGCGCCATGCTCATCTGGGGCACCTGGTGCCAGCACGAGATCAACGCCACCACCTTCGCACCGGTGACCGGCATGTCGATGATCTGGATATTTGGCCTGGGATACGTGGTGGGCATCGGCATCGCCCTGCAGGCGCTGGCCCGGCTGTGGCGTATTGTCACCGGGCGCATCACCGACGCCGAACTGGTGCAGGTGCGCGAGACCGAGGAAGAGACGGGGGCGGCGCCATGACCGTTGCCGTCTTCACGCTCTCCCTGCTGGCGGCGATGGCGTTGGGCATGCCGATCGCCTTCGCGCTGATGGTGTGCGCCGCGGCGCTGATGGTTTCCGAAGGCCAGGTCGACGCCACCATCCTGTCGCAAAAGCTGCTCGAAGGCGCCGACAGTTTTCCGCTGCTGGCGATCCCGTTTTTCATGCTGGCGGGAGAATTGATGAACGCCGGCGGCATTTCCAAGCGCATCGTGCGCTTCGCGCTGGCCTGGGTCGGGCACATCCGCGGCGGCCTGGGCCTGGTCGCGGTATTCGCCGCGGTGATGATGGCGGCGATCTCCGGCAGCGCGGCGGCCGACACCGCGGCCATCGGCGCCTTGCTGATCCCGATGATGCGCGGCGCCGGTTACGACATCCCACGCTCCTCGGCGCTGATCGCCGCCGGCGGGGTGATCGCACCGGTGATTCCGCCGTCGATCGGCTTCATCATGTTCGGCGTGATCGCCAATGTGTCGATCGGCAAGCTGTTCCTGGCGGGCTTTTTCCCCGGCATCCTGATGGGCGTTTCGCTGGCGATTGCCTGGCAGTGGGTGGTGCGGCGCGACGACGTGGCGACATTGCCGCGCCAGTCCTGGAGCGAGCGGGTGCGCGCCGGGGTGGACGGCATCTGGGCGCTGCTGATGCCGCTGGGGATTGTCGGTGCGCTCAAGTTCGGCGTGCTCACGCCGACCGAGGCCGGCGTGGCCGCCTGCGTCTATGCCTTCGTCGTCGGCGTGTTCTTCTACCGCGAACTACCCTTGCGCGGCTGCTATGCCCTGCTGGTGGCGGCGGCCAAAAGCACCTCGGTGGTGGTGTTCATGATCGCTGCCGCGCTGGTCTCGGCCTGGCTGATCACCACTTCCAGCGTGCCGGCCCAGGTGACCGCGTTGCTCGAGCCCTTCATGGGCAACAAGACGCTGCTGATGCTGGTGATCATGGTCCTTGTGGTGATCGTCGGCACCGCGCTGGATTTCGCGCCCACGGTGATGATCCTCACGCCGGTGCTGATGCCGGTGATCAAGCAGGCCCATATCGACCCGGTTTATTTCGGCGTGCTGTTCGTGATGAACAACGCCATCGGCCTGATCACCCCGCCGGTGGGCATCGTGCTCAACGTGATTTGCGGGGTGTCGAAAATATCCATGTCCGACCTGATCCGCGCACTCTGGCCGTTTTTGTGGGCCGAGCTGATCGTCTTGCTGTTGCTGGTGCTGTTCCCGAGCCTGGTCATGGTGCCGTTGAAATGGCTGAGCTGAGCTTTGCATTTTCAAACCCATAATGAAGGAGACATCGCAATGAAAGCAATCAAGGCAATTCCCAGCACGCTGGCAGCGTTGCTGATCGGCATGCTGACTTGCGCGCCGGCGCAGGCGCAATTCCAGGAACGCACTCTGCGCCTGTCGGCCAGCGTGCCCAAGGAGCATCCGATGGGCAACGGGGTGGTGAAAATGAGCGCCTGCGTCGCCGCCAAGTCCGGCGGAAAAATGAAAATCCAGGCGTTCTGGGACGCATCCCTGGGCAACGACGTTGCCGCCACCCAGAGCGTGCGCACCGGTACCCTGGACATGGTGATCACCTCCACCGCGCCGCTGGCCGGCATCGTTCCGGCGATCGGCGCTTTCGACCTGCCTTTCCTGTTCAACAACGAAAAGGAAGCTGATCAGCTGCTCGACGGCAAGGTCGGCGACTGGTTCGCCGCCAAGCTGCCTCCGGTCGGGCTGGTCAACCTGGCGTGGTGGGAAAACGGCTTTCGCCACACCACCAATTCGAAGCGCTCAATCGCCCGGGTGGAAGACTTCGACGGCGTGAAAATGCGCGTGATGCAGAACAATGTGTTCATCGATACCTTCAAGAGCCTGGGCACCAACGCCGTGCCGATGGCCTTCTCCGAGGTCTATTCGGCGCTGGAAACCCACACCGTCGATGGCCAGGAGAATCCCTTCGCCAATATCGAGAACATGAAGTTCTATGAAGTGCAGAAATACCTGACCCTGACCCGCCATGCCTACAGCCCGCTGGCGCTGCTGCTGTCGAAAAAATCCTGGGACGGCATGTCGCCGCCGGAGCAGTCGGCGCTGCGCGAATGCGCCGCCCAGGGCCGCGACGAAGAGCGGCGGGTCAACCGTGAGGCGGAGGCACGCAGTGTCGCCAACCTGCGCGCCAAGGGCATGGTGGTCAATGAGATCAGCCCGCAGGAAATGCAGCGCGTGCGCGAGCGCACGCGCGTGGTCTACGAGCAGCACCGCAAGGAAATCGGCGATGAGGCGATGAACATGGTGCTGACCGAAGTCAAGCGCATCCGCGGTGGCTGAAACCCGTTTGCATGCCGGCCATAACCCGGCCGGCAGCCCCGATGTCTTAATATCGCCCTGGACGAATTGAATGGAGCGGCAAGCAGTGACACGCATACAGGATGTGGCGCGCGATGCGGGCGTATCGGTGAGCACGGTGTCGAACGTGCTCAACGGCCGCGCCGACCGCATGACCCGCGAGACCCTGGGGCGGGTCGAGGCCGCGATCGCCCGGCTCGGCTTTCGCCCGAGCCAGGCGGCGCGCTCGCTGAAGACCGGGCAGATGCCGATCATTGGCCTGCTGGTACCTTCGATTGCCAACCCGATGTACGGCTCGATCGCGCGCGAGGTCGAGCAGGTGGCGCAGGAGCAGCACAATTACCGGGTGCTGCTGGGCAGCACCTACCGCAGCACGGAGAAAGAGGCGAGCTTCATTGACGACCTGCTTTCGCACGGGGTGCGCAGCGTGATCGTGATCTCGTCGCTCACCGACGAAGGCCACATCGAGGCCGTGCTCAAGCGCGGCCTGGTGGTGGTGAGCTACGACCGGCGCGCGGACGCCGATGCCGCCTCGCGCATCGACCACGTTTCCGTGGACAACTTCAAGGCCGGGCAGATCGCCGCGCGGCATCTGATCGACCACGGGCACCGGCGGTTGGCTTTCGCCACCGCCGCCGGCGTCACCATGAGCCGGCGCGACAAGATCGGCGGTTTTCTCGACGGCGCGGCAGGTGTCGCGGATACCGAAGTGCTCGAAGGCCGTGTCGGCTCCGAATACGGCGATTCGGAAATGGTCGAGGTGGGCAGGGCGCTGGCGGCCAAAATTGCGCGCGCCGCCAAGGCCAAACGGCCCACCGGCCTGGTGGCGGTCAACGACATGCTGGCCATCGGCCTGATCGCCGGCCTGCGCGAACATGGGTTGCGGGTGCCGGACGACATCTCGGTGCTGGGGATGGACGACATGTTCCTGGCGCCGCTGGTGAGTCCCGCACTGAGTTCGGTAGGCATGCCGCTGGCCGACATGGCCCGCACCATGGTCGAGCGGGTGATCACGCGCCTGGCCGATCCACACGTTCCGACGGCCGAATTTTTGTTCGAACCGCGCCTGGCGCAGCGCCTGTCGGTCGCCGCGCCGCCTCCCTGAAGCAACAACCGGACTGCCATGCCCCGTATTTTCCTCACCCATCCTCCCCTGGCGCTGCGTAACTATTATGGCGACAAGGCGCTCGCCGGCCTGCGCGCCCTCGGCGAAGTGCGTTGCAATCCGCTGGAGCGCGAACTCACCATGGCAGAGTTGGCCGAGGCGGTGCGCGGCTGCGACATCGTCATCTCCTATCGGCAGACGCCGGGCAGCGCGGAACTGCTGGCTGCCTTGCCCGATGCGGTGGCGTTTTCACGCTGCGCCATCGACATCCGCAATATCGACGTGGCGGCCGCCAGCGACTTGGGCATTTTGGTGACACAGGCGAGCGCGGGCTTTGTTGTCTCGGTGGCGGAGTGGGTGGTGGGCGCGCTGGTAGATTTGAGCCGTGGTATCAGCGCCGCGGCGCAGGCTTATCACGCGGGCCAGGTGCCGGTGGCCGGCATGGGCCGCGAATTGCGCGGTGCCACTCTCGGGGTGATCGGCTATGGGCAGATCAGCCGCTATTTGTGCGGCCTGGGCCTGGCCCTGGGAATGCGCGTGCTGGTCAGCGACCCTTATGCCGCGGTCGATGATGCCGCCGTCACCCGCTGCAAGTTGCCGCATTTGCTCGGGCAGGCGGACTACGTGGTGTGCCTGGCGGCCGCCAGCGAGGAGACCGAAAACTTGATGAACGATGCCCGTTTCGCGCTGATGCGCCCGGGTGCGTTTTTCATCAATCCCTCGCGCGGCAATCTGGTGGACGAGGCAGCATTGACACGGGCGCTGGACTCGGGACGGCTCGCCGGCTGCGCGCTGGATGTCGGCCGCGCGCCCGACCAGATGCCGACCCCCGGGCTGGCGCGGCATCCGAAGGTGATTGCGACGCCGCATGTCGGCGGGTTGACGCCGCAGGCCATCGAGCACCAGGCGCTGGAGACGGTGGCACAGTCGGCCTCGATCCTTAGAGGCGAGGTGCCGCCCGGTGCGGTGAACGCGGATCGCGCGAGCCGTCTGGCCCGTCTCAAAACCTGAGTTCGCGCCGGCCGGCCGGGGAAGCGGCAACAAGGGATAAAATCCCTCCTTTGCCTCTTCGGGCGCCGAAGCGCCTGTTGCTGCGGCTCCTGCAAACCTTCAAGACCTGAGGGATTTCCGCTGTCGCGGCGATCCCGGCCGATATCCCATGCTCGACATCCAGACCCTCCGCAAAGACCTCGACGCCGTCACCGCCCGGCTGGCGCATCGTTCCTTCACCCTCGATGCAGCCGCCTTCCAGGCGCTGGAGGCCGAGCGCAAGGCGGTGCAGACGCGCACCGAAGAGCTGCAGGCGAAAAAGAACCGCTATGCCAAGGAATTCGGCTTCGCCAAGTCCAAGGGCGAGCCGACCGAGGGCATCGCCGCGCGCATCTACGGCGAAGGGGTGAACCCGGATGCGATGCTCAAGCAGTCCGAGGAAGAGCTCAAGGCCATCCAGGCACGTATGTCCGAGCTGCTGTTGTCGGTGCCCAACGTGCCGCACGAGAGCGTGCCGGTGGGCAAGTCGGAGGGGGATAACGTCGAGGTACGCAAGGTCGGCACGCCGAAGAAGTTCGACTTCCCGGCGCGCGACCACGTCGATATCGGCGAAGGCCTGAAGGGTCTGGATTTCGACACCGCCGCCAAGATCGCCGGTGCCCGCTTCACCCTGATGAAGGGACCGATTGCGCGTCTGCATAGGGCGCTGGCGCAATTCATGCTCGACACCCATACCACCGAGCACGGCTATACCGAGGTCTACACGCCTTACCTGGTCAATGCCGACTCGATGCGCGGCACTGGCCAGTTGCCGAAGTTCGAGCAGGATCTGTTCGCCGTGCCGCATAACGACAGCAAGTTCTACCTGATCCCCACCGCCGAAGTGCCGGTGACCAATATTGTGCGCGACGTCATCGTGCCGATCGAGGAACTGCCGCTGAAGTTCGTCTGCCACACGCCATGCTTTCGCTCGGAAGCCGGCTCCTACGGGCGCGACACGCGCGGCATGATCCGCCAGCACCAGTTCGACAAGGTGGAACTGGTGCAGATCATCCACCCCGAGTATTCGTACGAAGGATTGGAGCAACTCACCGGGCATGCCGAAACCATCCTGAAAAAACTGGAACTGCCGTTTCGTACCGTCACCCTGTGCACCGGCGACATGGGTTTTTCCGCCGCCAAGACCTACGATATCGAGGTCTGGCTGCCGGGACAGAACGCCTATCGGGAAATTTCCTCCTGCAGCAACTTCGAGGGCTTCCAGGCGCGGCGCATGCAGGCGCGCTATCGCGACGAAAAGGGCAAGCCGCAGACCGTGCACACCCTGAATGGCTCCGGCCTGGCGGTCGGCCGCACGCTGGTGGCGGTGCTGGAGAATTACCAGCGTGCCGATGGCAATGTCGACGTACCCACGGTGCTGCAGCCCTACATGGGTGGCCTGAAGGTGATCGAGCCGCCGAAGATTTGAGGCGGCGGGCCCGGGAGGGCGTGTCTACGCCGTCCGGGCGCATTCCCCATAAGCAAACGGCATTCTTGGGGCTATGCAATATCGCAATACCTTATATAAATCCCCATGCGGCGTTTGAAATCGGCGCCGAATGATGATCTACTTTCGCCTCTGTGCGCCTGCCCGGCAGGACGCGGCCCCGGATACTCACAAGAGGAGCAAAAATGATCAAACAAATCGGCGTAGGCGTCATCGGCACCGGCTGGTGCGGCGGCATCCGCGCGGAGACCATCGCCAAGAGCCCCCTGGTGAAATTCATGGACGTGGCGGAAAACCGCCCGGAGCGCCTAGCCGAGATCAGCAAGCTGACCAAGCCGCGCAATGCGACTGCCGACTACAAGGAACTGCTGAAGCAGGACGACCTCGACGCCATCATCATTTCCGCCACTCCGGAGATCACCCACTTCCCGATGGCGCGCGATGCGCTCAAGGCCGGCAAGCATGTGTTCATGGAAAAGCCGATCGCCATCGAACTCAACGAAGCCGACGAGCTGATTGCGCTGGCCAACAGGAACAAGCTCAAGTTCACCATCGGCTACTCGCAGCGCTTCAACCCGAAGTTTGCCTACGTGCGCAAGGCGATCCAGGACGGCACCATCGGCCAGCCCGTCAGCGCCATGGTCAGTCGCCATATCACGCGCGGCCTAGGCACCAAGATCTCCGGCCGCGGCAAGCTCTCGCCGGCGGCGATGGAATGCACCCATGACCTCGACTTCGTGCTGTGGTGCCTGGCCCCGGCCAAGCCGGCGCGGGTATATTCGCAGCTCAATTACGGCGTGATGAAAAAGCTGAACAACGGCGCCGACATCGGCGACACGCAGTGGATCACCGTCACCATGGACAACGGCCTGTCCTTTGTCGTCGGCGGCGGCTGGAGCCTGCCGATGGGCTACCCGAATTTCTCTACCACCTGGATCGAAATGGTCGGCACCGACGGCGCGCTGCTGGTCGACGACAGCCACCGCGACGTCATCCTCAACACCGTCGGCAAGGGCATGCAGTTGCCGATGTCGACCATGCCTGGCGAGGCAGTAGACCACGTGTTTGCCGGCCCGATGGCCGCCGAGACCATTCACTTCATCGAAGCCGTGGCGCTGGACCGTGAAGTGATGGTCACCCCCGAGCATGCGCGCATGGTGATGGAGGTCTATATGGCCGCCGACCTGTCCGCCGAAACCAATCAGGTGGTCAACCTGCCGATGTCGCCGGTGAAGCTGGCTGCTGTCGGCGGCGCCTGACGCATATAGCCTGGAGACGCGGGGCAATTAATGCCCCGTGCGGGTTGTTAAAGAAAGCGCGGCCGTTGCCGGCTGCAGGGGCGCGAAGAAGTTACAGCTTCTTCGCGCCTTTGCTTTTTACGCCAGCGTCGCCTTCACTTTTTCCGGCGTCATCGGCAGGTCGCGGATGCGTTTGCCGGTGGCGTGGAAAAAGGCGTTGGCAATCGCCGCGGCCATCGGGCCTTGCGAACCTTCACCGACACCGAGAGGGCGTTCCTCGGGGCGATTGATCAAGGTGACGTCGACCACCGGCACTTCGGGGAAACGCAGGATCGGGTACTCGGCCCAGGTATGCGCCTTCACGCCCTTTTCATCGAACGGCAGGGACTCGTGCAGGGTCCAGCTGGTGGACTGGATCAGGCCGCCTTCGATCTGGTTCTTGATGCCGTCCGGGCTCACCACCAGGCCGGCGTCGGCCACCGCCCAGGCGCGCTTGACCGAAATCTCGCCGCTGGCGCGGTCGACTTCGACATCCGCCACCACTGCCACGTAGACTGCCAGGTTCTTGTACTTGGCGAAGGAGAAGCCGCGACCGGATTTTCCGTCCGTGCTCTTGGCGCCCGGCTGGTAGCCGGATTTCGCCACCACCGCATCGATCACCGCCAGCGCGCGCGGATCAGTCAGGTGCTTTTTGCGGAACTCCACCGGGTCCGCGCCCGCGGCCGTCGCCACTTCGTCCATGAAGGACTCGGCGGCGAACACGTTGGCATAGGCACCCAGAGTGCGCAGCGCGGAGGCGCGCAGCGGCAGGTCCACCAGCAGGTGATTGGTGATCTTTTGCTGCGGGAACACGTACAGCGGCACCGAGTTGCGGTCCGAGCCGCCGGAGGGCTGGGGAATGTTGCGCGAGGGGCCGGGCTTGAGCGCATCGGCGATGTACCAGGCGGCCAGCAGGTTGCAGCCGTCCGGGTCGTAGGGGCGGGTGCTGTGGGTGTGGCTCCATAGCTCGTGATTCCAGTCGACCACCTTGCCGCCGGCGTCAATCGAGGCCTTCATGCTGATGGCCATCGCCGAGCCGAAGGGCTCCCAGCCGAATTCGTCTTCGCGCATCCATTGTAGCTTCACCGGGCGGCCCTTGAGTTCGGGGGCGCGCGACAGCAGGGCAGCGTCGGCGGTGACGTCATCGGCGCCGTTCTGGCCGTAGCAGCCCGAGCCTTCGTGGTGAGTGACGACGATGTCGCTGGGCTTCATGCGCAGCATTTTCGCCAGGTCGCCGCGCAAGGGGAACACGCCCTGGGTGTGGCTCCACAGGTGCATCTTGCCGTCCTTGAACTGGCCGATGGCGCAGGAAGGGCCGATCGAGGCGTGCGCCAGGTAGGGCTTGGTGTAGCTGGCTTCGATCACCTTGGCGCCGCTGGCGGCGGCTGCCGCATCGGTCTTCTGGCTCACCACGGTATCGTTGGTGCGCTGTTTTTTCATGTGCGGGAACAGGGCCTCGCCGGGCGGCGGCAGATCGCCTTTTTCTTGCCACTTGGCGGACTCGCGCAGCGCCACGCGGGCGGCGATGGCCTGCTCTTCACGCACGCAGGCGACGGCGAGAAAGCTGCCGTCGCGCACCACGGCGACCACGCCGGGCATCTTTTTCACCTTCTCCAGATCCACCGAAAGCAGCACGGCGCGCGGGGAGGGTGGGCGTGCCACCCGGCCATACAGCATGCCGGGCATGCGGATGTCCTGTACATAGGCAACCCCGCCGGTGACCTTGGGGAAAATGTCGCGGCGCGGAATGCTCTTGCCGATCAGCTTGTGGGCGCTGACGGGCTTGGGCTTGACCTTCGCCGTGGCCTCGCGCTTGAACAAGCCCTGGTCGGCCATCTCCCAATAGGTGACGCGCTTGCCGGCGGCGGTAACAATGTTGCCGTCCTCCACCGTCATCTCGGCGGGCGGCACGCCTAGTTTGGCGGAAGCTGCTTGCATCAGGATGTCGCGCGCTTCCGCCGAGGCGAAGCGTAGCGCCGTGCCGGAGTCCTGCATCGACAGGCTGCCGGAAGTGACGCCTTCGTCCGGCGTCAGCGCGGTGTCGCCGGCGATGATTTTGATGCGCTTGTAGTCGACGTCGAGCTCATCCGACACGATCTGCGCCAGCGCCGTGGTGATGCCCTGGCCGAGGTCGATCTTACCGGTCATCATCGTTACGGTGCCATCGCCGTTGATCCGCAGCCAGCCGTCGAGCATGCGGTTTTTCTGCAGGCTGCCGGGCAGGGTCGGACCCTTGGGCGCATCAGCCGCGAAGGCCAGCGGGTTGCCGAGCGAAAAGCCGACGGTGAGGCCCGCGCTTTGCTGGATGAAGCTGCGGCGAGACTTGCTCTGGAGCGAGGAGGTCTTCATGCCGACATCTCCTTCGCAGCGCGCTGCACCGCCTTGATGATGCGCGAATGGGTACCGCAGCGACAGAGATTGCCGGCCAGTGCGCCCCGAATCTGTTCTTCGCTGGGATTCTTGTTGGTGTCGAGGAAGGCGGCTGCGGTCATGATCATGCCGGAGATACAGTAACCGCACTGCGCCGCCTGCTCTTCGACAAACGCCTTTTGCAGCACGCCCATCTTGTCTAGCGTGCCCAGACCCTCGAGGGTGGTGATTTTTGCCTTTGCCACCACCTTGGCGGGAGTGACGCAGGAGCGGATAGCCTTGCCGTCCATCAGCACCGTGCAGGCGCCGCATTGGGCGACGCCGCAGCCGTACTTGCACGAATTGATTTCCATGTCGTTGCGCAAGACGTACAGCAGCGGCGTATCCGGCGAGGCCGCCGGTGCGCTGCGGCGTTTGCCGTTGACGTTGAGGGTGATTGCCATCGAGGGTCTCCTGTGTTCTGAATTGCCGCCCCGGCTTTGCGCGCGGGTTTGCGGATAAACGGCGCAAGGTTAATGCTATGTCCGGACAGGCGCAATGGTTTAATGATTCAATCGCCGATAAGGCGATTCCACCATGTCCGTGAGTGAAATTGAGCGGTCAACTTGGCGTTGGTTCGCTGCGCCGCAGCATCATGACTGGCCGGGGCCCGACCCGAAACCACAGTAAATCACAGTGTTTTTGGTTTCATAGCCAGCGCAAGTTTGCGAAATCACGGTAAATCATGGTCGTTTTGCGCGTTTCGCGCTTTTCCACCATCGTGCGAGCAACTACGGGTGTGGTCGCGGCCACGCTCCCCAACAAACTTGAGGTACCTGACGCGGCATGCGCGCGGCGCAGTGCTTGCAGCTCACGTAAAGAGCGGGGTAAGGGGCAGGCTGGACATCAGTCTGGATTGGCCCGATGGGTTGCGATGATCACCAAGCTTACGCTCACCGGCCAACCAAGTGTGGTTGATTTATGCCAATTTTCTGCTGCCCTGCGCATCCACAATGGCGTATAAAGCGTATGATATTGGCATCAATTCCGGTAAAATACAAAGCTGCCTTTTTGTGTCGCGATCTGCCCGGGGCGGGGCGCCATCAGCGCAACCCGCAGTCACTCAACAACACCAAAAAGCCAGGGAAGCAACATGAAGAACCTCTTTGAACTAACCCGCGCCCATCTTTCGTCGGTGAGCGCGCGCCCGGACTTTTCCTCGGTTACCACGCCGGCCAAGGCAGCGGCCTTGTCCGATACGGGCAAGCTCAAGCGTACCTTGCTGGTCCCGCTGGCCCTGGGCGGCGAGGACGCGGAAACCAATACGGCCTATGTCCCGCCCGCGGTGGTGGTGGTACAGGAGCGGCTGAACGAAACCTTGCGGCGCTATCTCAGCGAAGGGCGGATCGACAATCTTTCCGTCGATCCCGAGTACAAGGGCAAGAGCCTGGTGCCCGCGAGAATCCGCGTCAGCGCGCGCAAGGACGGGCGGGTGGGCGAATTCACCACCGTCATCGGCATCTGGTAAAGGCTGCGCGCCGTCAGGCGCGCATGCGCGCAGCGATGCGTGGCAGCAAGCCGGCGGCAAGCGTCAGGCTCATCACCGCAATGCCGATTGCCAGGCCGTAGGCCTCGTAGTGTTCCATCGCCTGCGGCGCGAAAAACCGTGCGAATCCCAATGCCGCAATAGTCAGGCTGAGCAGCGCAATGGCCAGGGTGAGCCCGCGCGCATAGGCCGGGCCGCGCGCAGCCTGTAGAGCCGAGTAGCACCACCAGCTGCCGAAGGCATCCGCCACCAGCATGCCGAGGGTGAAAATCGCCCCCAGCAGGGCGGCGACGCCCCAGGCGAATTCGCCGGAGGCGGCCATCGAAAACACCGCCGCCTGGCTGACGGTATCCATCGAGATGGCGAAGGCCATGCCGATCATCGAGATCAGCAGCGGGTGGGAGACACGCGCGGCGCGGGTGAACAGGCCAGCGCGCAAGGCCAGCGGATGCGCGTGGGTCGAGGCGGCCTGGCGCAGGTTGAGCAGGCCGATCACCAGCAGCAGGCTGGCGGAGATCAGTTGCCCGGTAGCTTCCAGCCAGTGCGGCAGCGCATGTTCGCCGGAGAGCAGGGCCAGGCCGGCGGCCACGCCCATTACCAGCACGCCGTGCCCCAGGGAAAACCAGGCGCCGCACCAGCGCGCCACGCGCGGTGCAGCTTGGGCGTTATAGCGCGTCAGGTTGTCGACCATCGCCAGGTGGTCGGGGTCCATGCCGTGGCGCAGGCCTAGCAAGAACGTCAGGCCGATCAGCGAGAGCAAGTGGCTGGCGAGCATGGGCGGTGTTTTAATGGGTTGCCTGGTTGTTCGCGGTTGCGTTCTTATTTTCGTTGCGTGCGGGCTTCGTCCAGCAGGCCCTGGCTGCGGATGAAGGCGACGATCTCGTCCACGCCCTCGCCCTTGCGCAGATTGGTGAAGACGAAGGGCCGGTCGCCGCGCTGCTTTTTCGCATCGCTGGCCATGATGTCGAGGTTGGCGCCGACGTGCGGGGCGAGGTCGGTCTTGTTGATGATCAGCAAATCGGAGCGGGTGATGCCGGGGCCGCCCTTGCGCGGAATCTTTTCGCCGCCGGCAACATCGATCACATACAAGGTGAGGTCGGACAGCTCGGGGCTGAAGGTGGCGGCGAGATTGTCTCCGCCGGATTCGACCAGGATCAGGTCCATGTTGGGAAAGTCGGCCTGCATGCGCGCGATGGCTTCGAGGTTGATCGAGGCGTCTTCGCGGATCGCGGTGTGCGGGCAGCCGCCGGTCTCCACCCCCATGATGCGCTCGGGGGCGAGAGCCCCGGCGCGCAGAAGGATTTCCATATCCTCCTTGGTATAGATGTCGTTGGTGATCACGCCCATGTCGTAACTGTCGCGCATGCGCTTGCACAGGACTTCGCACAGGGCGGTCTTGCCGGAGCCCACTGGACCACCAATGCCGACGCGAAGAGGTTGAGTGCTCATGATGATTGCTTTCTATGACCGGAAAATCCGGCTGTATTGGGTTTCGTGTTGCATGGACAGGAGCGACAGGCCCGGGGTCCAGTTGGAAATGTCGTCATCTTCGAGCAGCAGGGCGACGCGCGCGGCTTCCACCACCGCATCTTCGAGTTTCAACAGCATGCGCTGGCCGGCCATTTGCCCCAGGGGCACGCCCTTGAGCGCAGCCAGTACCTGGTTCTCCACCCACGAGAAGAGGTAGGCGTGCAGCGCGGCTTCCAGCGGCGTTTCCAGCATCACACCGGCGGCGGCCATGGCGGTGGGGTAGGGCAGGTTCTTCGCGCCGGCAGTGCCGGAGGCGGCTGCGAGCGCCGGGGCTAGTGCATGTTCAGGCAACAACTCCGCGAGCAGCTTGCCCAGCGAGTAACCCATTTGCACGGTCTCGGCGCGAAACTCGGCGGTGTCGCGCGAGGCGAGAAAGAATTCGGACCAGTGATGCATTTTGTCCATGTCGCCATTCGCCCAGGCGGCGTAGAGGCGGCAGAACACCGGGGCTTCGAGGCGCGCGACCGAGAGTTGCAAGGTGTCGGCGACCCAGGCTAGCGCATCGGCTTCGTTCTTGACGATACCGGCGTCGATCGCCGACTCCAGGCCTTGCGAATAGCTATAGGCGCCGACCGGTAGGCTGGGGCTGGCCAGGTGCAGCAGGCGCAGCAGGGCGTGTGGACGCAGGGCCAGCAAATGGCTGGCCGTGTCGCTCACGGTCTGTGCTACTTGTCCTGGGTGCCGGTCCATTTGGCCGGGTCGGGGCGGTGGATTTTCGGCTCGTGCACCGGCATGCGGCTGCCTGGGTGGGGCAGGTCGGGGTCGTGGGCGGGGTGAGCGTGGCCGTGGTCATGTGCATGGTCATGGCCGTGCTTGTGGTCGTGCCCATGCTCATGCTCGTGCTTGTGATCGTGGTCACCATGCGCATGCTCGTGGCCATGATCATGGTCTTCGTGCCCGTGCGAATGCCCATGCTTGTGGCCGCCCCCACTGTAGGCGCCGCCTTCCGGCTCGAAGGGCAGCATCTGCTCGCTGGCGTGGGCGCCCAGGCCTTCGATCATGTCCATCAGCACCTTGTCGGAACGGATGGCCAGCACGTAGTGGCCGTCTTCCATGCGCGGCAGGAACATCACCATGGTGTGACGGTTGCCGAGGTGATAGGCGCAGCGGGCGAACTCGTCGGCATCGTGGCATTCGATCACGTGCACCGCTTCGGGGGCGGCGACGATGCGTACGATTGTTACCGTGCCGTCGTCGGCGGTGCCTTTCAGGCAATCGCCGCCGTGCAGCACGGTGCCGCGTACCAGGAATAGCGCGGCTTCTTCGCCGGTGGAAAGCTTGGCGCGGAGGCGGCTTTTTTCGCGCAGCTCGTAGGGCAGGTGGAGTTCGGCGTCGACTTTCGCGGGCGCGGGAACCAGGTCTTTCAGGGTCAGCATATTTAGAATAGGAAGTAGCGCTGTGCCATGGGGAGCACTTTCGCCGGCTCGCAGGTCAGCAACTCGCCATTGGCGCGTACTTCGTAGGTTTCGGGATCGACCTCCATTTTAGGCTGGAAGTCGTTCAGTACCATGTCTTTCTTGCGGATGTCGCGGGTGTTCTTCACCGGGATCAGCGTTTTGGACAGGCCGAGCATCTGGCCAATGCCGGCATCCATGGCGGCTTGCGAGACGAAGGTGAGCGAAGTCTTGAGCGCTTTGCCGTAAGAGCCGAACATATGGCGGGCGTAGACCGGTTGGGGGGTGGGAATGGAGGCATTCGGGTCGCCCATCTGGGCGGCGGCGATCATGCCGCTCTTGAGGATCATCGAGGGCTTGACGCCGAAGAACATCGGCTTCCACAGCACCAGGTCGGCGATCTTGCCGGCCTCGATCGAGCCGACGACGTGGCTGATGCCGTGAGTGATGGCCGGGTTGATGGTGTACTTGGCGATGTAGCGGCGGGCGCGCAGGTTGTCCGCCTTTGCCGTGTCGCCTTTCAGGGCGCCGCGCTGCACCTTCATCTTGTGCGCCGTCTGCCAGGTGCGCATGATGACTTCGCCGATGCGCCCCATCGCCTGGCTGTCGGAGCTCATCATCGAGATGGCGCCGAGGTCGTGCAGGATGTCTTCGGCGGCGATGGTCTCGCGGCGAATGCGCGACTCGGCGAAGGCGATATCTTCCGCGATGGCCGGGTCGAGGTGGTGGCAGACCATCAGCATGTCGAGGTGTTCGTCGAGGGTGTTGACGGTGTAGGGCCGGGTCGGGTTGGTGGAGGAGGGCAGGACATTGGCTTCGCCGATGGCGGCGATGATGTCCGGCGCGTGGCCGCCGCCCGCACCCTCGGTATGGAAGGTGTGGATGGCGCGGCCCTTGAAGGCGGCCAGCGTATGTTCGAGAAAGCCGCCTTCGTTCAGGGTGTCCGTGTGGATGGCGACCTGCACGTCCATCTCGTCGGCGACCGAGAGGCAGTTGTCGATGGCGGCAGGGGTGGTGCCCCAGTCTTCGTGCAGTTTCAGGCCGATGACGCCGGCGTTGACCTGCTCGCGCAGCGGCTGGGGCAGCGAGACATTGCCCTTGCCGAGAAAGCCCAGGTTCATCGGAAAGGCTTCGGCGGCCGAGAGCATGGAGTGGATATGCCAGGGGCCGGGGGTGCAGGTGGTGGCGGCGGTGCCCACCGCCGGGCCGGTGCCTCCGCCAATCATGGTCGTCACGCCACTCATCAGGGCTTCGTCGATCTGCTGCGGGCAGATGAAGTGGATATGGGTGTCGATGCCGCCGGCGGTGACGATCATG
The DNA here is from genome assembly GCA_036271855.1 of Burkholderiales bacterium. Lineage (GTDB taxonomy): Bacteria > Pseudomonadota > Gammaproteobacteria > Burkholderiales > JAEUOS01 > JAQGMJ01. The sequence continues at coordinate 2,774 of DATAZV010000480.1, read as the reverse complement.
CCTTCACCGGCGATGATTTCGGTGGCGGCGCCAATCGCCATCGTGACATCGGGCTGAATGTCGGGATTTCCCGCTTTGCCGATGCCGAAAATGCGCCCCTCTTTCAGCCCGATGTCGGCCTTGACGATGCCCCAGTGGTCGAGGATGACGGCGTTGGTGATGACGGTATCCATCACGTCGGCATGCACGCGCTGGCCCTGGCCCATGCCGTCGCGGATCACCTTGCCACCACCGAATTTCACTTCCTCGCCGTAAGTGGTGTAGTCCTTTTCGATTTCGATCCATAGTTCGGTGTCGGCCAGGCGGATCTTGTCGCCGGTGGTGGGGCCGAACATTTCCGCATAGGCGGCGCGGGAAATTTTCATTGCTTCACTTTCTTTAGCTTGCCCATGACTTTGGCATTGAAGCCGTAGACTTTTCGATCACCGGCCAGTGCCACCAGCTCGACGGTGCGTTCCTGGCCCGGCTCGAAGCGTACGGCGGTACCGGCGGCGATGTTCAGGCGCATGCCGTAGGCGCTATCGCGGTCGAAGGCCAGGCCGGGGTTGGTCTCGTAGAAATGGAAGTGCGAGCCGACCTGGATCGGGCGGTCACCGGTGTTGGCGACCTTGATGGTTTTGGTGGCGCGGCCGGCGTTGAGCTCGATCTCGCCGGGCTGGATGTCGAATTCTCCGGGAATCATTGCGGGCCTTTAGGGAATGGGGTGGTGCACGGTCACCAGCTTGGTGCCGTCGGGGAAGGTGGCTTCGACCTGGATGTCGGGAATCATTTCCGGCACGCCTTCCATCACGTCGGCGCGGCCGAGGATGCGGGTGCCCTCGCTCATCAATTCGGCCACGCTCCTGCCGTCGCGCGCGCCTTCCATGATCGCGGCGGTGATCAGGGCCACGGCTTCCGGGTAGTTGAGCTTGAGTCCGCGCGCCTTGCGGCGCTCCGCCAGGAGGGCGGCTGTGAAGATGAGCAGCTTGTCGCGTTCGCGCGGAGAGAGTTCCATTTATAAATATGAGGTGGGTAGGGGAAAGGGCGCCCAGCTTAGCCGATGCGCGGGGGTTCATGCAAAACCCGTGCGCACCGCGTCGCGGGCGCATGCGCACTTTTGCAGGGCGGCGGATCGGCGCCCTGTCACGGCGCGAAACGCCCGGGATCGGGCGGTAGGCTTTCATGACAAAGGCAGGAAAATCACTTTAGGTATGCAAGATTGCACCAGAAAGCGGATTTACGCTCTTGTTTGGTGCGAGCAAGGCTGCCGAAAGCGGAAAAGCACCAGGTTCGTGACCCCATTGGCCGGGTGAAACCACAATCGCACCGGTCAAATCGCGCCGCGGCCCGCCGCCGTGTGCGCTGGCACGACCCATGCAATGCACTCTTCGTCCGATGCGGGCGAGTATTCCGCGGCACCGGGTGAGTCGGGGAAAGCTCATCAACAAACGCCAATAGAGAAGGGGATCGATCAATGCAACGTAGACAGTTTCTGAAGAAGGTGGCCGTGAGTTCGCTGGCCGCGGCCGGCGCCAATGCGGGGTTGATGTCGACGGCCCGCGCGGCCGATACGATCAAGGTCGGCGTGCTCCATTCGCTGTCGGGCACGATGGCGATTTCGGAGACGGTACTCAAGGATGTCGCGCTGATGACCTTCGAGGAAATCAACGCCAAGGGCGGCGTGATGGGCAAGAAGCTGGAGCCTGTGGTGGTCGACCCGGCCTCCAACTGGCCGCTGTTCGCCGAAAAGGGCCGCCAGCTGATCAGCCAGGACAAGGTGGCCGTGACCTTCGGCTGCTGGACCTCGGTGTCGCGCAAGTCGGTGCTGCCGGTGTTCGAGGAATTGAACGGCCTGCTGTTCTACCCGGTGCAGTACGAGGGTGAAGAGCTGTCGAAGAACGTGTTCTACACCGGGGCGGCGCCGAACCAGCAGGCGATTCCCGCGGTCGAGTACCTGATGAGCAAGGAAGGCGGCGGCGCCAAGCGTTTCATCCTGCTGGGCACCGATTATGTGTATCCGCGCACCACCAACAAGATTCTGCGCGCCTTCCTCAAGTCCAAGGGCGTGGCGGAGAAGGACATCGACGAGAAGTACACCCCGTTCGGCCACAGCGATTACCAGACCATCGTGGCCGACATCAAGAAATTCGCCGGCGGCGGCAAGACCTGCGTGATTTCCACCATCAACGGCGACTCCAACGTGCCCTTCTACAAGGAACTGGGCAACCAGGGCCTGAAGGCAACCGACGTGCCGGTGGTGGCTTTCTCGGTGGGCGAGGAAGAGCTGCGCGGCGTCGACACCAAACCCCTGGTCGGCCACCTGGCGGCGTGGAACTACTTCATGTCGCTGAAGAATCCGGCCAACGAGGCGTTCAAGAAGAAGTGGGCCGCCTACGCCAAGGCGAAAAAGCTTTCTTCCGCCGACAAGCCGCTGACCAACGACCCGATGGAAGCGACCTACATCGGCATCAACATGTGGAAGCAGGCGGTGGAAAAGGCCAAGAGCACCGATACCGACAAGGTGATCGCCGCGATGGCCGGCCAGACCTTCGCCGCGCCCTGCGGCTTCACCGTCGAAATGGACAAGCGCAACCACCATCTGCACAAGCCGGTGTTCATCGGCGAGATCAAGGCCGACGGCCAGTTCAGCGTGGTGTGGAAGACCCCGGCGCCGATCAAGGCCCAGCCTTGGAGCCCGTTCATCGAAGGCAACGACAAGAAGCCTGATTACCCGGCAGGCAAGTCGATGTAGCTCGCCCCCGGTCTTCGCGCACTTCGTGTCGCTTCGCCAACCC